>CAZBQG010000039.1:0-21970 GCA_964493945.1 uncultured Rhodospirillaceae bacterium | reverse complement strand
CTGGCCGCCGTCACCGGCACCAACGGCAAATCCTCGGTGGCCGATTTCACCCGCCAGATATGGACCCATCTGGGATTGCAGGCGGCATCTTTGGGAACCCTGGGCGCCCAGGCACCGGGCATCCAGTCCGAGGCCAGCCTGACGACGCCCGATCCGATGGATTTGCATGCCAATCTGGCCCGCTTTGCCAAAACCGGGGTGAGCCACGCGATCATCGAGGCGTCCAGCCACGGCCTAAACCAAAGCCGGTTGGCGGGGGCCGAAATCAGTGTTGCCGCCTTCACCAATTTGAGCCGCGATCATCTGGATTATCATCTCACCCAGGAGGCTTATCTCGATGCCAAACTGGGTCTCATCCGGGATTGCCTGGCGCTCGGCGGCATTGCCGTTCTCAACGCCGACGATGCCAGCTTTGGTGCCTTCGAGGCTGCCGCCAGGGAAAGCGGTAAAAAGATTTTCTCATATGGCAGGGCCGGCAGCGATTTGCGCCTCAAAGGCATCGAGGCGGGCCGGACCGGGCAGCGCCTGACCCTTGAGTTATCTGGTGAGTACCATGAAATCGACCTGCCCCTGATCGGCGGCTTTCAGGCGATGAATGCGCTTTGCGCCCTTGGGGTGGTGCTGTCCTCGCCTGAGCCACGGGACGCGGCAATTGCCTTGCAGGCGCTTAAACATCTAAGCGGTGTTCCGGGCCGGCTTGAACTGGCCACCCATCATCCGGACGGCGGCGGCGTCTATGTGGATTACGCCCATACGCCCCATGCCCTGGAAAGCGCCCTGGCGGCGCTCCGGCCTCACACTCCGGGACGGCTGGTTTTGGTGTTCGGCTGTGGCGGAGACCGGGACAAGGGCAAGCGCGGCGAGATGGGGGCCATCGCGGCCCGTCTGGCCGACCAGATCATCGTCACCGATGACAATCCCCGCACCGAAGACGCAGGCACCATCCGTGCGGAAATTCTCCGCCATTGTCCGAATGCGGTTGAAACCGGCGCCCGTGGCCAGGCCATCCGCGAAGCTCTGGTGGGTATGGAGCCCGATGATCTGTTGCTCATCGCCGGCAAGGGCCACGAACGGGGCCAGATTATCGGAACGCAAATACATCCTTTTGATGATGCGGAAGAAACCCGCACCGCTTGCCAGGAGTTGGGCCAATAGTCGCGCCAGGAACCCAGATCCTGTGGACCGCCGCCGAGGCGGTGGCCGCCACCAATGGCCAAGCGTCACGCATGGATTGGTCGGTGAGCGGCATATCTATCGATAGCCGCACGGTCGAGCCGAACGATCTGTTCGTCGCCCTGGCCGGTGAGAAATTCGACGGCCACAAATTCGTCGGCGAAGCCCTGAACAAAGGTGCCCGCGCCGCCATGGTCAACCGGGATGCCGGGATGCCTGCTGAAGGAAGGGCGGTCCTGGAGGTCGAGGACAGCTATGCCGGGCTCAGTGATCTGGCCCGCACAGCGCGAGCGCGAACTGATGCCCAAATCATCGCCATCACCGGCTCCAGCGGCAAGACCGGCGTCAAGGATGCCCTGGCCAGTCTGCTTTCGGGCCAAGGCCCCACATCGGCCAGTCGCGGCAGCCTAAACAATCATATCGGTGTTCCCCTGTCCCTGGCCCGCCTGCCCCGTCAGGCAAAATATGGCATTTTCGAGTTGGGCATGAACCATGGCGGGGAATTGACAGAACTCAGCGCCCTGGTCCGCCCCCATCTGGCCCTGATTACCAATATCGGCCAGGCCCATATGGAATTCTTCGCCTCAACCGGGGAAATCGCCAGGGCCAAAGCCGAAATCTTCAGCGGGCTGGAGCCCGGAGGCCCGGCCGTGCTGAATATGGATGATGGCCAGTTTCCCGTGCTGGCAGAGGCCGCGAATAGGACCGGGGCCCAAATTCATGGCTTTGGCCAGGCGCCGGAAGCAAACACAAGATTGATCCAATTCACGCTGGGCGCGGAAGGAAGCACCGTCGAGGCGGAGATCGATGGGCGCCAGCTTATTTACAAATTGAAATTGCCCGGGCGCCATTGGGTGTTCAACAGCCTGGCCGTGCTGGCCGCCATCCAGGAGGTGGGCGCGGATCTGGAAGCAGCCGCCAGGGCCCTGGGCCAGGTCTTGCCGGGCAAGGGGCGCGGCATGCGCCACCAGATCAGCCTGCCGGGCCTGTGTTTCGAATTGATCGATGACAGTTACAACGCCAATCCGGCCTCCATGCTGGCGGCGCTGGCCAATCTGGGGACGGTCCAGCCGGGACCCCAAGGGCGCCGCATCGCCGTTCTGGGCGACATGCTTGAACTGGGAGACGGGGCCGGGGAAGCCCATGGGGGCTTGCTGGGCCCCATCGTCGCCAATGGAATCGATCTGGTCTTTTGTGTGGGCCCCCTGATGGAAGGTCTTTTCGACCTGTTGGGGACCAGCCGCCGGGGCGCCAAGGGAGAGGCCGCCGATCAGATGGCCCCCGTGGTGGCCGCCCAGCTGCGTTCGGGCGACGTGGTTCTGGTCAAGGGATCAGCCGGCAGTCGCATGATGCGGATCGCCGATGCGCTTCGCGCCATGGACATGCCCCAATCGCGCGCCGTGAACGGATATTGAGGGGCTGCCCGGACCATGATTTTCAACACCCTTTCCCAATTCGCCGATCAGTTCGGTGCCCTGAATGTGTTCCGCTATATCACGTTCCGCACCGGCGGCGCGATGATCACGGCGCTGGTTGTCAGCTTCATTTTTGGGCCGGCCATCATCCATTGGCTGCGGCGCACGCAAAAGGGTGGCCAGCCGATCCGAGAAGATGGCCCGGAAAGTCATATTTTGACCAAGGCCGGCACGCCGACCATGGGTGGGGTTCTCATTCTGCTGGCCCTGACCGTTTCCACATTTTTATGGGCCGATCTGACCAACGGATATATCTGGGCTGCATTGGGTGTGACGCTGGGCTTCGGTGCCATCGGCTTCATCGACGATTACATGAAAGTCTCCAGGCGCGACAGCCACGGCCTGCCCGGCAAGCTGAAATTCTCCCTCGAAGTCATTATCGCCGTGATCGCCGCGCTGTGGATCATGAGCCTGATGAAAGCCCCCCTGGCTACCGGTCTGGCCGTGCCATTCCTCAAAACGGTGATGATCGATCTTGGCTGGTTCTTCGTCGTTTTCGCCACGCTGGTCATGGTCGGGTCTTCCAATGCGGTCAATCTGACCGACGGGCTGGACGGGCTGGCCATTGGGCCGGTGATGATCGCGGTGGGCGTGTTTGGCGTGATTTCATATCTCATCGGCAATGCGGTGTTCTCGTCCTATCTCCAGTTCCCCTTCATCCCCGGGGTAGGCGAATTGGCCATATTTTGCGGCGCCCTGGTGGGCGCCGGTCTCGGATTCCTGTGGTTCAACGCACCGCCGGCGATGATTTTCATGGGCGATACGGGATCGCTATCGGTGGGGGGTGCCCTGGGTACGGTCGCGGTGATCACCAAACACGAATTGGTTTTGGCCATCGTCGGCGGCTTATTCGTTCTGGAAACCGTTTCGGTCATCGTCCAGGTGGTGTCCTTCAAGCTGACCGGCCGGCGGGTCTTTCAGATGGCGCCCCTGCATCACCATTTCGAGAAAAAAGGGTGGGCCGAGCCGACCATCGTCATTCGTTTTTGGATTATCGCGTCGATCCTGGCCCTCATCGGGCTGGCGACGCTGAAGTTGCGCTGAGGTGAGACAAGGCATGATCCCGGTTGATACATATTCCGGCCAACCCGTCGCGGTGATGGGGTTGGGCCGTTCAGGCATTGCGGCAGCCCTGGCGCTGGGCGCCGGGGATGCCCATGTCTGGGGCTGGGATGATGGCGAAGACGCAAGGGACGCCGCCCGGCAATCCGGCGTGCCTCTGGTCGATCTCTACCAAGGCAATTTGTCCGAGGCCGCCGCCCTCATCCTCAGCCCCGGCATTCCTCATTTGCACCCGGAGCCCCACCCGCTCGCCCTCAAGGCGCGGGACGCAGGCTGCGAAATCATTTGCGATATCGAATTGCTGGCCCGCACGAACCGCGACGCGGCCTATATCTGCATCACCGGCACCAATGGGAAATCCACCACCACGGCGCTTGTCGGCCATATCATGACGGGCGCCGGGCGCCGGGTCGAAATGGGTGGAAATCTGGGCGTTCCGGCCCTTGATCTGGAGGTTTTGGGGGCGGGGGACAGCTATCTTCTGGAATTGTCGTCTTATCAGTTGGAACTGAGCCCGGGGCTTCAATGCGACATCGCGGTGTTGCTCAACATCACGCCCGATCATCTGGACCGCCATGGGGGCTGGGAAGGATATGTGGCGGCCAAAAAATGCATTTTCGATGGATGCGGCACCTCCGCCAGCGCCATCATCGGCATCGACGGAGAAGCCTGCCGGGAAATTCAGGAAAGCCTTTCGGCCCAAAACAAATTTCGCGTCATCCCCATTTCAGCCAATGGACACGCCCCCGGCGGCGTCTATGTGCTGGATGGGCATCTTATTGATGACATGGATAACGGCCAGGTGCGGGTCCTTGATCTCTCTGGGATCGGGACCCTGCCCGGCACCCATAACTGGGAAAATGCCTGTGCGGCATACGCCGCCGCCCGCAGCGCCGGGCTGGAGCCAGATGAAATCAGCCGGGGCCTGAAAACCTATCCGGGCCTGGCTCACCGCCAGGAACTGGTCACCCGACGGGACGGCATTTCCTTCGTCAATGACAGCAAGGCGACCAACGCGGATGCAGCGGTTCGCGCCTTGGGTTGCTACAACGCAATCTATTGGATCGCCGGTGGGCTGCCCAAACTGGGCGGCTATCAGTCTCTCGAACCTTATTTTCCCAATATCCGCCATGCCTTTTTGATCGGCGAGGCGGAGGCTGAATTATCCGATCTGCTGGGCGGCCGGGTGCCGAACACCCAATGCGGCGATCTGGCAACCGCCTTTGCCCAGGCCGTGAACCAGGCAAAAAGCGACGGGCCCGGGGAAGACAGGGTCGTTTTGCTATCACCTGCCTGTGCTTCCCTTGATCAGTTCCCCAATTTCGAGGCGCGGGGTAATGCCTTCCGCAAACTGGTGGAGGCGCTTACATGACCGCCTTTACCCGCACGGATCACAGCCTGTTGGGCCTTTGGTGGTGGACGGTGGACCGTTGGACGGTGGCCGCCCTGGTCACCATCATCAGTATGGGCGTCATCCTGGCCATGGCCGCCAGCCCGCCGGTGGCTGAACGGCTGGGGCTGGATCATTTTTATTTCGTGCGCCGTCAATTCGCCTTCCTGCCGATCGTCCTGACCGTGATGTTCGCCGTTTCCTTCCTAGACCGGGAAGGTGTGCGGGCCCTGGCGCTGCTTTGCTTCGTGGGCGCGCTTGCAATGTTGGGCCTGACCCTGGTGGCCGGCACGGAAATCAAGGGTGCCACCCGCTGGGTGTCCATATTCGGCATGTCCTTGCAGCCTTCCGAATTCGTCAAACCCGGTTTCGCCGTGGTGACCGCCTGGATATTCGCGGCCTGGCGCTCAAGAGATGGCTATCCCGGCCATTGGATCGCCATCGGACTTTATTTGTGCGTCGCCGCACTTTTGTTGGCACAGCCGGATTTCGGCATGACCATCCTGGTTTCAGTGGTCTGGGGCGTGCAGTTTTTCCTGGCCGGCCTGCCCATGGTGCTGGTCTGCCTGATCGCGCTTTTCTTCCTGGGTGGCGGGATCGGGGCCTATTTCACCCTGGGTCACGTACATGAAAGAATAAACCGCTTCTTCGATCCGGCGGGCAGCGAGGCCTATCAGGTGATGCGCTCCCTGGAAGCCTTCCACAACGGCGGGGTTTTCGGCGTTGGGCCGGGAGAAGGCCAGGTCAAAACCGTACTTCCCGACGCCCATGCCGATTTTGTGTTTGCCGTGGCGGGCGAGGAATTCGGCCTGGTGACCACCTTGCTCATCGTCGGATTGTTCGCCTTCGTCGTGTTGCGCGGCCTGGCCCATGCGCTGAGTGAGCGCGACCTGTTCGTCCAGTTGGCGGTGGCCGGCCTGCTTGTGCAATTCGGCCTGCAGGCGATCATCAACATGGCCTCGACCACCAATCTCATGCCCACCAAGGGCATCACCTTGCCGTTTATTTCCTATGGCGGCTCTTCCATGGTCGCCTTGGCCCTTGGCATGGGCATGGTCCTGGCCCTTACCCGCCAACGTCATGAACGGGAGTTGCCGTCATGAGCGGGGTGAAACGCAATGGCGGCGCCCTCGTGGTGCTGGCCACCGGCGGGACCGGCGGGCACGTATTCCCGGCCGAGGCTTTGGCCAATGATCTGGGCGGCCGGGGTCACGAATTGGCCTTGATCACCGACCGCCGGGGCGGCGATTTTTCAGGCCGGCTGGGAGAGATCAAAACCTACCGGGTGCGCGCCGCCGGGATGGCCGGAAAAGGCATCGCCGGCGGCATCACCAGTCTGGGAGAGCTGGGTTGGGGCTTTATGCAGGCCGCAGGCCTGCTCCGCCGGCTCAAGCCCTCCGTGGTGGTCGGCTTTGGCGGATATGCCTCGGTGCCCACCATGCTGGCGGCATCCATCGGCGGGTTGAAGACCGTGATCCATGAACAAAACGCCGTACTGGGCCGGGCCAACCGGTTGCTGGCAAAACGTACCCAGGCCATCGCCACTTCTTTCGAGCGGGTCCAGGCCCTGCCCACCGAGGCCGCCGGCAAGCTGATCCATACAGGCATGCCCGTGCGCCCGGCTATCACCGCCTTAAGCGGCGCCCCCTACCCGCAAATCGAGGGGGCGGAGAAATTACGCATTCTGGTGTTGGGCGGCTCGCAAGGGGCCAGCATCTTCAGCCAGGTGCTGCCCGGCGCCATGGGGCTGCTGGATGAAGGATTGCGCCAAAAAATATCGATCACCCAGCAATGCAGGTCGGAAGATCTGGCCCCCGCCCTGAAAGCCTATGGCGATTTGGAAATGAGCGTCGAACTGTCGCAGTTTTATGACGATATTCCGGACCGCATGGCGGCGGCTCATCTTGTAATCAGCCGTTCGGGGGCCTCCAGCATGGCCGAGATCACCGCCATCGGCCGCCCGGCAATTTTCGTCCCCTACCCCCATGCCGTCGATGATCATCAAAGCGCCAACGCCCAGGCCATCGACGCGGCAGGCGGTGGCTGGCTTCATCCCCAGGACAGTTTTACGGCAAAGGCCCTGGCCGGGCGCCTCACTTCGCTGTTTTCCATGCCCTCGATCCTGGCCAGTGCCGCCCGCGCCGCCGGCGCCGTCGGGCGCCCCGATGCAGCGGCGCGCCTGGCCGATATGATCGCGGAAATGCTGCCCACCAAAGGCAATGGCGATGAGCATATTCAAAGGGAGGCAGCATGAGAGCGCTTCCCCTTGATCTCGGCACCATCCATTTCGTCGGTATCGGCGGCATCGGCATGAGCGGCATTGCCGAAATCCTGCACAGCCAGGGCTATTCGGTGCAGGGCAGCGACGTGACCGGCGGGGCCAATGTGAAACGCCTGCGTGCCCTGGGCATCCCCATCGAGCTGGGCCACGCGGCGGCCAACCTTGGATCATCTGGCGTGGTGGTTATTTCGTCTGCCATCAAACCCGACAATCCGGAAGTGGAAGCCGCCAGGCGCCTTCTTTTGCCGGTGGTCAGGCGGGCCGAAATGCTGGGCGAATTAATGCGCCTTAAATGGTCCATTGCCATTGGCGGAACCCATGGCAAGACCACCACCACATCGCTGATCGCCGCTGTGCTGGACGGGGCGGGTCTGGATCCGACTGTGATAAATGGCGGCATCATCAATGCCTGGGGGTCCAATGCGCGCCTGGGCGAGGGCGACTGGATGGTGGTGGAGGCCGACGAATCCGACGGAAGCTTCGTCAAGCTGCCGGCGGCAATCACCGTGGTGACCAATATCGACGCCGAACATATGGATCATTACGGCGATATGGATGCCCTGCGCCGGGCCTTCGACACCTTCGTCGAAAACATCCCCTTTTATGGCTTTGCTGCTTTGTGTATCGACAGCGCCGAGGTCCAGGCCATGATCCCCCGGGTGTCGGACCGCAAGGTGGTCACCTATGGCCATTCGCCCCAGGCCGATACCCGCGTGACGCGGCTGGGTCAGGACCGGGAAGGTTCCATCTTCGATGTGCTGATTTCGGACCGCCAAGCTGGCGAGAGCCGCACCATCGACGCACTCCGCCTGCCCATGCACGGCGCCCATAATGTGGAAAACGCCCTGGCCGCCATCACCGTCGCCATGCAGATGAATATCGATACGGATGCGATCCGTGCTGCCCTGGCCGGTTTCAGTGGCGTCAAGCGCCGCTTTACGTGCACCGGCGAAGCTGCGGGCATCACGGTGATCGATGATTACGGCCATCATCCGGTTGAAATCGTCGCCGTCCTGGCCGCCGCCCGCCAGGCGGCGGAGGGACGGGTCATCGCCGTTGTCCAGCCCCACCGTTATTCCCGCCTGGCGCATTTGTTCGAGGATTTCTGCACCTGTTTCAATGACGCCGACGAGGTGCTGGTCGCCGATGTCTTCGCCGCCGGTGAAGAGCCTCTGGAAGGCTTCGACCGCCAGGCCCTGGTGGACGGGTTGCTGGCCCGGGGGCATAGGCGTGTGACGCCGCTTATGAAATCCGACGAATTAGCCGGCATGATCGCCGAACTGGCCGGGCCCGGTGACATGGTCGTCTGCCTAGGGGCGGGCTCGATCACCAATTGGGCCAACGCCCTTCCCGCTCAATTGGCGGAACTCATGGGTGGTGAGTTGGATGCGGGACAAACGGAGGCACGGGCATGATGGCCGCCGAAAGAGGTTCCGCCACCCTGCTCGAGCGCCTGCCCCAGGTGCTGGGCACCTACGAGGAAGGCGCGGATTTGTCCAAGCTGACCTGGTTCCGGGTGGGCGGACCTGCAGAAGTCCTCTACCGCCCGGCCCATCCCGATGATCTGGCTACTTTCCTCGGAAACCTGCCCGGCGATATTCCGCTCACCGTTGTGGGCATAGGATCCAATCTTTTGATCCGGGATGGGGGCGTGCCGGGCGTGGTCATCCGCCTGGGTGACGGCTTCAGCGAAATATCCATCAGCGGTGATCAGGTGACGGCAGGTGCCGCCGCATCGGGCCTCAAGCTGGCCAATAGGGCCCGCGACGAGGGACTGACCGGGCTTGAATTCCTCTCGGGCATTCCGGGCTCCATCGGTGGCGCCCTGGCCGGGAATGCGGGGGCTTTCGGCTCTGAAATCAGCGATGTGTTTAATTCTGCCCAGGCCCTCGGCCGGAAGGGCAAATTGCGGCGTTTGGACAAACCCGCCATGGATTTTTCCTACCGCCATTCGGGCGCGCCGGCGGATCTCATTTTTACCGATGCTATATTAAACGCCCGTCCCGGCGAGCGGGTCCAGATCGCCCACCGCATGGCCGAAATTCAGGCGGAACGGACCGCCACTCAGCCCCGTCACGCGCCGACCGGCGGCTCCACCTTCGTCAATCCGCCGGGCGCCAAGGCCTGGGAGCTGATCGATCAGGCCGGATGCCGGGAATTAACCAGGGGCGGCGCCCGGGTCTCGGAAAAGCACACCAATTTCATGATCAATACGGGCAACGCCACGGCCGCCGATCTGGAAGGGCTGGGCGAGGAAATCCGCCGCCGGGTCATGGAAAAGAGCGGTATAAAATTAGATTGGGAAATCAAACGTATCGGCCAGAACACCACACCCGGCCCCAGGGAGGTGGAGAAATGAGCCGGCTTGTCGGGGTCCTCATGGGCGGCTGGTCCGTCGAGCGCGAAATATCACTGATCAGCGGCGCCGCCGTCAGCCGCGCCTTGAGGAATGCCGGCTATCAGGTGACCAGTATTGACGTCAAACGGGATGCGGGCGCCCTGTTGGGCCGCCTCTTCCCCCGGCCCGACGCCGTATTCAATGCACTCCATGGCCGCTTTGGCGAGGATGGCTGCATTCAGGGGCTGCTGAACATCTTGGAGATTCCCTACACCCATTCAGGTCTGCTGGCCTCCAGCCTGGCCATGGACAAGCCCATGGCCAAACGCATCCTGGGTGCCGCCGGCATCCCCGTGGCCCCCCATGAAATCTTAGGCCGCGATCAGCTTTTGGCGAGCGAGGTGATGGATCCGCCCTTCGTCATCAAACCACTCAACGAAGGATCCAGCGTCGGCGTCCATATCGTCTTTGACAAGGATGATCTGGCCGAGATCGCCGAAAAATGGCGCTTCGGCAGCCAGGTGATGGCCGAGCAGTTCATCGCCGGGCGAGAACTGACCGTGGCGGTGATGGGCGGCAAGCCGTTGGGCGTTACGGAAATAACCACGGACCGGCTGTTCTACGATTACGAAGCCAAATACGCGACCAAGGGTTCGGCCCACGAACTGCCCGCGCCCGTACCCCAGGGCGTCTATCAGGATGCCATGGATATCGCCGTCCTGGCCCATAACACTCTGGGATGCAGAGGCATTTCCCGTGCCGATCTCCGCTATGACGGGGAAAAGATATTCATCCTGGAAGTCAACACCCAACCGGGCATGACGCCTACATCCCTGGTCCCTGAACAGGCTGCGCACGCCAATATTTCCTTTGAAAATCTGGTCACCTGGCTGGTGGAGAACGCAACATGCGATGGATAGGAAAAAAACGGCCCTCCGATGCGGACCCCAAATCCGCCCCCCAGGGCCCCAAACGGCCCCGGGTCAAACCCCTGTGGCGGCGCCCGGCGGCCATTGCCGGCGGTGCAGCATTGCTTATCGCCCTTAGCGGCGCCGGCGGCTGGTGGGTATGGCAGGACGGCCTGATCGGGCGCACCACCGAGACCGCCAAATGGGCGATGATCGCAGGTGCCGCCAGGGCCGGGTTCGCGGTCGATCAGATCCTGGTGGATGGGCGCCACGAAACCAGCCCCGCCCACCTGTTGGAAGCCCTTCGGCTGAAGCGCGGCGCGCCCATCCTGGCCTTTGATCCGCAAGCCGCCAAACGGCGCCTGGAAGCCCTCCCCTGGGTCCGTTCGGCCCTGGTCGAGCGCCAATTGCCCGACAGCGTTCGCCTGCGCCTGATCGAGCGCCGGCCCCTAGCCCTGTGGCAGCGCAAGGGGAAATTCTCCCTGATCGATACGGAAGGCAAGGTGGTGCCCGGCCAATCCATCGGCAGATTCCGCAAGCTTCTGGTGGTTGTCGGCGAGGATGCGCCGGGCCATGCGGCCGACCTTTTGAACATGCTGGCCAGCCACCCGGATTTGGCCAGGCGGGTGCGGGCTGCGGTGCGGGTCGGCGGGCGGCGCTGGAACCTGCATTTGACCAACCGCATCAAGATACGCCTGCCCGAGCAGGACCCGGCCGCCGCCTGGAGCCATCTGGCCCAGCTTCAGGAACGCCACAAACTGTTGGAGAAGGATGTTATCGCCGTCGATTTGCGTCTGCCGGACCGGGTGGTGGTTCGCCCGTCAAAAAAACAAGAAAGTCCGGCGGGCGAAGCTGAACAGGACACCTGAGGAGCGGAAACCCTAAAATGCAACGAAAAAATAACCATCGCCCACCACGCAGCGGGTTAATCGCGGCCCTCGATCTGGGGACCTCGAAAATCACCTGCTTCATTGCCAGGCCATTGGTGAATAACGCCGCCGAGGTGATCGGTATCGGCCATCAGATCGCGCGCGGCACCCAGGGCGGTAACATCGCCGAAATGGATGCGGTGGAGGCTTCGGCCCTCACCGTCGTCGCCGATGCCGAGAAAATGGCTGGCGAGAATGTGGAAGAGGTGGTCGTCTCCATGGCCGGCGGCGTGCCCATGTCCAAGCTCATTTCATTTGATTTCTCCATCGAGGGGCACGAGATCGGGGACGCCGATCTGGGCCGGGCGCTCAATCCCGATTGGCTCTATGCCAATGATGACGAGGACCGCCAGGTTATCCACACCATCCCCATCGCCTATTCGGTGGACGAGAATACCGCCATCCGGGACCCGCGCGGCATGTACGGCGAAAAGCTGGGCGTCAACATGCATGTGGTGAGCGTGGCCAAGGGCGCCGAGCGCAATTTGCGGGCCTGCATCAGCCGCTGCCGCCTGGGCATCGAGTCCCGCGCCGTTGCGCCTTATGCGTCCGGTCTGGCCTGTCTGGTCGAGGACGAAAAGAAGCTGGGCGCCGTGGTCATCGATATGGGTGGCGGAACGACCACCCTGGCCGTCTTCGTCGATGGCGCCGTGGTGCATACCGATTGCATCCCCCTTGGCGGCGATCATGTGACCAACGATATAGCCAGGGGCCTTTCCGCCCCCCTCAGCTTCGCCGAAAGAAGCAAGGCGCTTTACGGCAGCGCCATCCCTTCGCCGTCGGACGATCAGGAAATCCTTACCGTTCCCCTGGTCGGCGAAGCGGAACAGGCCGAAGCCAACCGCATACCCCGCTCCATGCTGATCGGCATCATCCGTCCGCGCATAGAGGAAATTTTCGAGATCGTGCGGGCCCGCCTGGAAGCCACCGGCTTTGACCGCATCGCCGGGCGCCGGGTGGTGCTCACCGGCGGCGCCAGCCAGTTGACCGGTGTGCGTGAACTGGCATCGGACATGCTTGATAAACAGATTCGCCTGGGCCGCCCCCTTAGTAATTTGACCGGGAGTCCGGGAAGCCTGCGGGGCCTGCCGGAAGCCGCCAGCGGGCCGGCCTTCGCCACCTGCGCCGGTCTTGTGCATTTCACCCTGCAAAGCCGGGCCGAAGCAGCCCTCGCCATGCCCGCCCGCAAACAAGGTTCAAATGGGTATTTCAACCGTTTTGGAAACTGGGTTCGAAAAAATGTTTTGCCATCACCATCCCCCCTGCACGGGGGATAAGCCATGCACCTCGACACCGAGGAGCGTAAACCACTCGTGCGCCGGAGAAGCCGGCGGATTTCGCGGGTACGTCCTGACTGGGATTAGGAGGCCAACATGACGATTAATTTGACGTTACCGACGAACGAAGAGCAGCCCGACTTCAAGCCGAAAATCACCGTGATCGGTGTCGGAGGCGCGGGCGGCAACGCGGTCAATAACATGATCCATTCCGGTCTGGACGGGGTGGATTTCCTGGTTGCCAATTCCGACGCCCAGGCCTTGCTGAATTCCAAGGCCGACAGGCGCATCCAGTTGGGCAGCGGCACGACCCGCGGCCTGGGGGCCGGCTCCAACCCGGAAATCGGACGCTCGGCCGCCGAAGAATCCCAACAGGAAATCTTCGATCATCTGCAAGATTGCAACATGGTGTTCATCACCGCCGGCCTGGGCGGCGG
The DNA here is from genome assembly GCA_964493945.1 of uncultured Rhodospirillaceae bacterium. Taxonomy (GTDB): domain Bacteria; phylum Pseudomonadota; class Alphaproteobacteria; order Rhodospirillales; family UBA2165; genus CAZBQG01. The sequence goes on along the minus strand of CAZBQG010000039.1, from coordinate 8,700 downwards.
AACGGGGACGGGTGCGGCGCCTGTCATCGCCAGGCTGACCCGCGACAGCGGAATCCTGACCGTCGGCGTGGTGACCAAGCCCTTCCATTTCGAAGGCGCCAAACGCATGCAGATCGCCGAACAGGGTTTGGAAGAATTGCAGCATTACGTGGATACCCTTCTGATCATACCCAACCAGCATCTGTTCAGGGTGGCCAACGAGAAAACCACCTTCGCCGATGCCTTCAAGATGGCCGATGATGTTCTTTATTCAGGCGTGCGCGGCGTTACCGACCTGATGGTCATGCCCGGACTGATCAATCTGGATTTCTCCGACATCCGTTCGGTCATGAGCGAAATGGGCAAGGCGATGATGGGCGCCGGCGAAGCCGAAGGCGAAAAGCGGGCCATCGAGGCCGCCGAAAAGGCCATCAACAACCCTCTGCTGGATGATGTATCCATGAAAGGTGCCAGGGGTGTGCTGATCAACATCACGGCGGGCGAGGATATTACCCTGTTCGAAGTCGACGAGGCCGCTAACCGCATCCGCGACGAAGTCGACGAAGATGCCAACATCATTTTCGGCTCGACCTTCGACGCCAATCTGGATGGCAGCATCCGGGTTTCCCTGGTGGCGACTGGCATTGATGCCTCTGCCGTCAGGGCTGAGCCGCCCAAGCGCGATCTGGCCGATCCCCAGCCGGCACCCGAACCGGTCCAAATCTTGGCGCTGCCGGAAGAGGAAATGCCCCAGCCCGAGCCCCAACCGGCTCCCATGCCTGAATCCTGGGCCAACAACGAAGCCCCCGATCCGGTCGCCATGTTCCCCTCATCGCGCAGCGAAGACATTCTGCCGGAGATGGACAGCCCCGAAGAAGAACCCGAAATTTCGGCGGACGAGCCGGTACTCCAGATGGACCGGGAAACGCCCTCCGAAGAACCCACCGAAGTGCCAAAGAGCGCGGTAATGCCCCGGGTCACCTTGCGCGATGTATTTATCCCCGCGGCCCCCACCGATGAGAAAACCGGGCGGGCGGAAAGGCCCAAAGCCGATCCCTTCGCGGCCGCCGATATGATCAATACGGGCAAGGAAAAACCGGAAGCCGGGCCCAGGCGGAAAAGTGGCTTGAGCCTGTTTGAGCGGGTTACCGGGGTCAATCTGGGCAGCAGCGCCGCCAAGACCCGGAACGCCGATCCCCAGCCGATCCCCAGCGAAAAGCCGATGGTGAAGGCTGTGGAACCGGTTGAGGAGCCAGCACCTACGCCGGTGGCCGAAACCGTGGCGGCACCCATGCCCGAGCCCCAACCCGAGCCACAGCCTGAGTCCCAACCCGAGCCCGTGGCCGAAATGGCGCCCGAACCGGCGGCTGAGCCGGCACCCGAAGCGGTGGTGACACCCATGCCTGAGACAGCACCCGATAACCTGCTTGGCCCCATCACGCCGGCCGAGAGGGTCAGTGATCCCCATGAGAACGAGGATCTCCTTGATATTCCAGCATTTTTGAGACGTCAGGCCAATTGAGGGATGGGCCGGGCTTGACGTAACATTTTGCAATATTTGTTGATTTGAGTGCTGTTTTGGGGGTGTGTAAACACTGTCCTGACAAACCATCTGGCGCGCAAACCAGCCAAACTTAATGAGGGACCGCCTAAACCATGGGCCTGATCGAAAACCAACCCGTCAAACCCGGTGATATCACGGGAGACATGGAACATTCACCGCTGACTTTGGACGCGGGCATGATGCAAAATGTCCGCAAACAAAAGACGTTGGTCCGCCCGGTTAACTGTGCCGGCATTGCGCTTCATTCCGGCGCTACCGTATCCATAACCCTGGCCCCGGGGGAAAAGGATGAAGGCATCCTTTTCCGGCGTACGGATGTCTCCCGGGACAAGTGCGAAATCCGGGCCCGGTGGGACAAGGTTGTCGCCACTACCATGTGCACGACGCTAGGCAATGATCAAGGCGTCACCATCAGAACCGTCGAACATCTGATGGCCGCACTTTACGGATGCGGTGTCGACAATGCGGTGATCGAAGTGGACGGGCCTGAAATGCCGATCATGGATGGCAGCGCCCAACCCTTTGTCTTCCTCATCGAATGCGCCGGCACGGTGGAACAGGATGCGCCCTTGCGGGCCATTGAGGTGCTTAAACCGGTTCGCATCAAGGACGGCGGCGCCGTGGCGGAACTGCGGCCCGCTGAGCGGCCTTCCTTTACCTTCGAAATCGATTTCGACAGCCGGGCGGTGGCCCGTCAGGACATCTCGGTGACCATGATCAATGGCACCTTCAAAAAGGAAATTGCCCGCGCCCGCACCTTTGGCTTCGCCGAGGATGTGGAAAAACTGCGCGCCGCCGGACTTGCCCGTGGCGGGTCCCTCGATAATGCGGTGGTGGTCAGCGGCGACGAGATTCTTAACGAAGACGGGTTGCGCTACGAAGACGAATTTGTCCGCCACAAAGTGCTGGATGCGGTGGGTGATCTCTATCTGGCCGGTGCGCCCATTTTGGGTGAATTTCAGGCCGTCTGTTCGGGCCATGGGATCAACAACCAGCTGGTCCGCGCCTTGTTCGCCGATCCCGATGCCTGGCGCCTGACCCTGATGGGCGAAGCCAATCCGGAAATGAAGGCCCAGCCCCCCCAATCCGTCCAGCCTGCCCCGGTTATTGAGAAGGGTACCCAGGGCACCTCAACCGTGGCGGCGGCGCTCTAAGAGCGTTTCCCCGTAAATCCGGCGGAACGAGGCCCCGTTTCAGGGGCCTTTTTTTATGCCCCCAACCCGGCTTTTTGACCTCTTGAAATTATGCAACCGGGCCAGGGCATGTTATATTCCCGGTCCTGGCTGGCGGTGATGTTTTCCGCGGGCCTTGGTTGGAGCCTGTTGGATATGAAATCGGCTGACCATAGGAGCAGATGGAAGGGTGGAGCCCGTGAGCTCGCCTTGGGCGTGCTCATCCTTTTTCTTGGCGCCTGCGCCGAGGGCAAGAAGGAATATGTAGAGCGGACCGTGGCCAATATTTACAATTCGGCCCTGGACCAGCTTAACCAGGGTGAATATCTGAATGCCGCCGAGGCCTTCGGCGAAGTGGAACGCCAGCATCCCTATTCGGTCTGGGCGACAAAGGCCCAATTGATGGGTGCCTACAGCTATTACCGGCGCAACGATTATGCTGAGGCTCTGGTCGCCCTTGACCGGTTCATCCAGCTTCACCCGTCCAATCCCGATGTTCCATACGCCTATTATCTGAGGGCGCTTTCCTATTACGAACAGATCACCGATGTGGGGCGGGATCAGAAAATAACCGAGCTTGCCTTCAAGGCCCTGCGGGATCTGGTACGCCGTTTCCCGGATAGCAAATATACCCTGGACGCCAAGCTCAAGGTCGATCTTTCGCGCGATCACCTGGCCGGCAAGGAGATGCATATCGGGCGCTATTATCTGAGGCGTGGGCAATATCTGGCGGCCATCAACCGCTTCAAGTCGGTGGTCGACAAGTTCCAGACCACCACCCATGTTCCGGAAGCACTGCACCGCCTGACCGAGGCTTATCTGGCATTGGGCATTGAAGATGAAGCCAAAAAATCGGCGGCCGTCCTGGGTCACAATTTCCCGGGCAGCGAATGGTATATCGACAGTTTCGAAATTGTCGAAAGAAAATCCTTTCGCAAAAAAAATGAAAACCCTCCCTGGTACTGGCCCTTCGCCGATGACCCGAAGGTAAATTTCCGCCCGCCCCCCCGCCAAAAGATAAGAGCCAAGGCCCCCCCGTGGTATTGGCCCTTTGGCGATGGTGATGAGCAAAAAGCCAAACCAGTGAGCACCCCCTCGGTTGCCAAGGCAAAAGAGGAAAAGCCTTGGTATTGGCCTTTCTGATGTTCCTTCTGATGGCCGGGGGCCCGGTCGGATAAATGCTTCGTTCCCTGTCCATCCGCAATCTGGTCTTGATCGAGCGCCTGGATCTGGGATTCCAGCCGGGCCTTTGCGCCTTGACAGGCGAAACCGGATCGGGCAAGTCGATACTGCTGGATGCGCTGGGCCTGGCCATCGGGGTCAGGGCCGACAGCGCCCTTCTGCCACCCAGCGCCGATCAGGCATCGGCGGCTGCCGAATTCGAGATCGCTTCGGATCATCCGGCCATGGGAGTCCTGCGCCAAAGTGATTTGGATGACACTGAAGGCCTGGTTCTCCGCCGGGTATTGGGCGGGGATGGCCGGTCGCGTGCTTATGTTAATGATCAGCCTGTCAGTGTGGCGCTCATGCGCCGCCTGGGCGAAGCGCTGGTCGAGGTCAATGGCCAGTTCGAAGCCCATGGATTGCTTAATCCGGCCACCCATGGCGCCCTGCTGGACGCCCATGGGGAATTAAGTACCAGGGTGGGCAAGGTGGCATCGGCTTATGGTGCCTGGCGCCAGGCGGCGGAGGCCCACCGTCTGGCCCGGGAGGCCCTGGAACAGGCCAGGGGCGATGAGGAATATCTGCGCCATGCGCTGGCGGAATTGACCGAAATCGGCCCCCAGCCCGGCGAGGAAGCCCTACTGGCGGGTCAGCGCACGGCCATGATGCATGGCGTACAGTTCATGGAGGCCCTCAACGGTGCCTTGGCGGAGCTAAACAGCGGAAAGGGTGTGGAAGGCGCGCTCAGGGCCGCCCTGCAACGCCTGACGCCTGCCTCGGATAAGGCTGCCGGTCTTTTTGCTCCCGCCATGCAAGCCCTGGAACGCGCCGTGCTGGAAGCAGACGAGGCCCTGGCCAGCATTCAGGAAACCGCCGGTGGCGTCGATCTTGACCCTGACCAGCTGGGCGAGATCGAGGAACGCCTGTTCGCGCTCCGCGCCCTGGCCCGCAAACATGGCACCGAGGTGGATCAGCTAAATGCCGTGCTGGACCGCCTGCGGGCCCAATGCGATGCCCTGACCGATGATGGTGCCTCGCTGGATGTGCTGGCCCGGGAGGAAGGGGAGGCCAGGAGTGCCTATGAGAAGGCCGCCCATGCCCTAAGTACGGCCCGCAAGGCCGCCGCCAAGCGTCTGGACAAAGCCGTCAATGAGGAATTGGTGCCGCTCAGGCTGGAAAAAGCGGTTTTGGAGACCTTATTGACCCCGCTGGATGAAAAAGACTGGAGCCGGAACGGCATGGAGCGGATCAGCTTTCAGGTGCGCACCAACCCCGACACGCCCATGGGGCCCCTGGGCAAGGTGGCGTCCGGCGGCGAATTGGCGCGAATTTTATTGGCCCTCAAAGTGGCCCTGGCCGATGTGGCGCCGGCCTCGACGATCATCTTCGATGAGGTGGATACGGGCGTGGGCGGTGCCGCCGCCGCCGCCGTCGGCGACAGGCTTTTCCTTTTGGCCAAGCGCCATCAGGTGCTGGTGGTCACCCATTCCCCACAGGTGGCGGCCCGCGCTCAGGATCATTTGCGGGTGAGCAAATCCGCCGTCAAGGGCGCCACACATACCAGCGTCGATTGCCTGGACCTGCCTGCCCGGCGCGAAGAGCTGGCCCGCATGCTGGCCGGCGAACAGGTCACCGATGAGGCCCGCTCCGCCGCCGACAGTCTTTTGCAGGGCGGGCAGGCGTGAACGGCGGCCTGAGAGACAAACCGGTCGAGGAGCTGACGCCGCTGGAGGCCGGAGCGGAGCTGAAAGCCCTGGCCGAAGAAATCGCCCGCCATGATCTGGCCTACCATCAGAACGACGCGCCGGAAATTTCCGATGAGGCCTATGACGCGCTGAAACGGCGGAATATCCGCCTGGAGCATTTGCACAAAATCAGCCGCGACGACAGCCCGTCCGAGAAGGTGGGCGCGGCGCCTGCGGCGGGGTTTAGCAAAATCACCCATGCCCGGCCTATGTTGTCGCTGGGCAATGCCTTTGGACCGGAGGATCTGGCCGATTTTTCCGACAGCGTCAGGCGATTCCTGAAGGAATGGCGGGATGATCCGAGCCTGCCTTTGGATATGGTGGCCGAACCCAAGATCGATGGACTTTCGGTATCGCTCCGCTATGAACAAGGTGAACTCATCCAAGGCGCGACACGCGGTGACGGCGCCACGGGCGAGGATGTAACCGCCAATCTGGCCACCATGGAAGATATCCCCCAGCGCCTGATGGGCACCTCGCCCGCCATCCTGGAGGTGCGCGGCGAAGTATTCATGACCAAAACCGATTTCCAAGCTCTCAACCGGACCCAGGTAAAAGCGGAAGCCAAGCCCTTCGCCAATCCGCGCAATGCGGCGGCCGGATCACTCCGCCAGTTGGATAGTACGGTCACTTCCAGACGGAGCTTGAAGTTTTTCGCCTATGCCTTTGGCGAGATCAGCGAGCCCATCGCCAAAAGCCAGTGGGAGTTTCTGGAACGGCTCCGGGCCTGGGGCCTGACCATCAATCCGGAGCATCGTTTGTGTCATGATTTGGCCGACATGGAAGCGGTGTATGGCGATATTCTGGCGAGGCGCGAACGCCTGAACTACGATATCGACGGCGTGGTCTATAAGGTCAACCGCCTTGATTTGCAGGAACGGCTGGGCCAGGCCGGCCGCGCGCCCCGCTGGGCCATTGCCCATAAATTCCCGGCCGAAAAGGTTATGACCCGGCTGGATAAAATCGAAATCCAAGTGGGACGAACGGGCTCGCTGACGCCGGTTGCCAGGCTTGATCCTGTGCATGTCGGCGGTGTTATGGTGTCCCGGGCGACGCTCCATAACGAAGATGAAATCGCCCGCAAGGATGTTCGCGAAGGCGATTGGGTGATTATCCAGCGGGCCGGCGACGTCATCCCCCAGATCGTCGGGGTGGTGATGGAGAAGCGCCCCTTGCCCTCTTCTCCCTTCACTATGCCCCGGACCTGCCCGGAATGCGGATCACTTGCGGTACGGGTGGAAGGCGAGGTGGCGAGGCGCTGCACCGGCGGCTTCGTCTGCCCGGCCCAGATCATCGAGCGGCTAAAGCATTTCGTTTCCAGGGGGGCTTTCGATATCGAAGGCCTGGGCGCCAAACATATGGAGGATTTCCAGGCCGAAGGGCTGGTCCTGACGCCCGCAGATATTTTCAAGCTGCAAGACCGCAAGGAGGAGATCGAAGCGCGCGAAGGCTGGGGGGAGAAATCGGTTGAAAACCTGCTTGCCGCCATTGAGGAGCGGCGGGCCATAACCCTGGACCGTTTCATTTTTGCGCTGGGCATCCGCCGCATAGGTTCGGCCAATGCCAGACTCTTGGCCAAACAATATGGGTCTCTCGCCCGGCTCCGCGCTCAGATGGACGAAGCGGTCAATCCGGAGAGTGAGGCCCATGCCGATCTTATGGATATGGACGGGATCGGACCCTCGGTGGGCACCGATCTGATTGCCTTTTTCGCAGAGCCCCATAACCGGGAGGCAGTAGAAGACTTGTCCAGCCAGCTTGAGGTGGCGGAATTCAAGGCCCCCGCCGCCGGCACGTCCCCCATTACCGGCAAGACCGTGGCCTTTACCGGCAGCTTGGAAAGCCTCACCCGGGACGAAGCCAAAGCCCGGGCCGAGGCGCTGGGCGCCAAGGTGGCGGGATCGGTGTCCAAAAAGACCCATTATCTGGTGGTTGGCGGCAAGCCCGGCTCCAAGGCGAAAAAGGCCGCCGAACTTGGGGTCACGGTTCTGGATGAAGCCCAGTGGCTGAGCCTGACCAGCGCCAACTCTGAAGCGCCATCCAATGAATTACCGCTGTTCACCGCCGGCGGCCTGCAAGACGACCTGTTCAAGCCCACGGACGATGCGGGCAATTGAAGCGTAATCCAGCTTGTCCGGCCTGTCGCTGGGACGGTGATAGTGGGGATTGCGGAAGGGGGCGGTGTCGGTGATCATCACGGCGGGGATGCCGTATTTCCAGAAAGAGGCATGATCCGACCAAGAGACGCCCGGAATGAAGGCCGGCGCCGCCACCCCTTCGGAAGGAAAACGCGCCGCACCCCGGAAGGCGGCAATAGAAGACCTGACCAGGGCGTGCGACGCCAGATTGCCGATAAACCCGATGAATTTCCCCGATCCGGATGGAAATAGGAAAAGGGCGCCGGGTAGGCCTGGCTGCCGGGCCTCTGGTCGAAATAGCCGATGGTTTCGATGGAGAACATGGCATGGATCATCTCACCCGCCTCCACCGCCTGCTTTGCATGATATTGACTGCCCATCTTGCCGATATTGAAAAAAGGTGCTCCTTCGTTGGCGAAGCCGGCGAAACGCAGCGTCCGGCGCAAGGGGCGCTCGCACAGAAGCCTTGCCAGTTCCAACATGGCGGCGACGCCGCTGGCATTGTCATCGGCGCCCGGGCTCTTGGGTACGCTATCGTAATGGGCGCCCAGGATGACAATTTGGCCGGGGTCGGTAGTGCCTTTCTTTTCGGCAATGATATTGGCGGCCAATTGGCCGGCCACCTTATAAGTCTGGCGCCGCACCTTGTATCCGAGCGCTTTAAAAGACTTATCCAGATAGGCCTCGGTGCGGGCCAGACTGCCAGGATTGGTTTGGTTGCGGGGGCCGATATCCCCGGCCAGATTACTCGCATGGCGCCGGACATTTTTGCGGATTTCCGTTTCCGTTTCACTGAGATTGGATAGCGGGCCGGAATGGGAGCTGGAAGGCATACTCACCATAAATGCCACGAACCCCGCCCCGGCAGAGCCCAGCAGAAGTAAAATACAAAGAGACCAAAACCATGTTGACCGCATTTGGCCGGAAAATACGCTAGT
>CAZBQG010000038.1:11199-22110 GCA_964493945.1 uncultured Rhodospirillaceae bacterium | reverse complement strand
CCTTCCATGGCATAAAGCGACAAAGAAAAATCCCAAACGGATTGGGCGGAAGTTTTTCGTTCATGTTTTTGGCATTTTCCTCCCCAGCCCATGGGTCTTTTAATAGCCGTAAAGTTCGGCCGGATTTTGCACCAAAAGCCTTTGTTGCAGTTTCCCGTCCGGCGCGATCATGGGGATGATATCCACCAGATCCCCATCGTCGGGCACGCCATGGGGCCCGACATTGGGATGGGGCCAGTCGGTCCCCCAGAGAACCCGTTCGGGCACGGCTTTCATCAGTTCCCAGGCCAGCCCGACGGCATCGGCGAAGGGATAGGATTGGTGCGCCATTTTGTCGACGCCGGAAAGCTTGACCCAAGTCCGACCGCCATCGATCAGCCGGACAAGTTTGGCAAAGGCTTCCTGCCCGGAACCATTGGCCGGATCCATGCCCGCCATATGATCAATCTGGATGGGCGAAGGCAGATCAGCCAGCGCCTGGAAAGACGTGAGAAAATCCTCCACACCCAGATGCAGAACCACGTGCCAGCCCAAGGGCTGAATGCGCGCCGCCAGGCGGGCCAGCGCCGCCATGTCGGGGGGACCGCCATGGCGCGCAAAAAATGTGAAACGGACGCCCCGGATACCCGCCTGACCAAGCTTTTCCAACTCTTCATCGCTGATCGAAAAAACCACCAGAGCGATGCCCCGATAGGCTCCGGCGGAACTTTTTATGGCGTCCGTGATGACCCTGTTGTCCGTGCCGTGGGCATAGGTATGGACCAGAACGGCGCGGCTGATGCCGACCGCCGCATGGACCTCCCGCAGGCTTTCCACGGGCGCCTCGAAATCCGGCGTGGCGTAGCTGGGCAGGTAGGGATATTTGGCCTTTGGCCCATACAAATGACAATGACAGTCACAACTGCCGGGTGGCAAAATAAAGCTGGGGCTTTTGGTCTTTTCCTGTCCTTGGTTCATGCCCCCTCCTGCTGATTTTATGATTGAACGCTTTAGTGTAGCATCTGATTATAGGGTCCGGTAGTAGCTGAAGGAGAAGGCGGCGGATGCATACCAAGGAAACGGTCGAGGTCGAAGGCAGCCCCATGGAAATGCTGATCTTCAAACCCGAAGGCAGCGGACCGGCACCGGGCATGGTGGTCGCCCAACATCTGCCGACGGCCCATATGGGTCTGGAGAAAGACCCCTTCACCATCGACATCGGGGAGCGCTTCGCCGCCGCCGGTTACGCCACCATCATCCCCTATATTTTCCACTGGTGGCCGCCGGAAGAAGATATCGCTGTCAAGCGTGAACAATTCCGCGATGACCGGGTCGTGGCCGACATGGATGTGGCCTATGCCTGCCTGAGCGGCATGGATCTGGTGGATCAGGACCATATCGGGCTTATCGGACATTGCTGGGGCGGGCGTGTCGCCTGGCTGGGGGCCTGCCAGTATCCCAATTACAAGGCCTGCGCCGTTCTTTATGGCGGGCGGATCAAGCTGCCCATGGGCGAAGGTGCGGTGCCGCCCATCGAACTGGCCGGCCAAATCCCCTGCCCCGTGATCGGCCTCTTCGGCAACGAAGACAAAAACCCATCGCCGGAAGACGTGAAAGACCTGGACGCGGCCCTGACCAAGGCAGGCGTTGAACATGAATTTCACGCCTATGACGGCGCTGGGCACGGGTTTCAGGATTTCCATGATACGAACCGATACCGGGAGGGCCCCTCCAATGATGCCTGGGCCAAACTCATGGATTTTTTCGACGGAACCTTGAAACAATGATCACCAGGTGAGGTGATTTTTGCGTCTTTCTATGCTAGTCTGAAGGCCATCTGAACAAAGATGTCCGATTATGAATCAAGACGCCAAACTGAGCGAAAGGCTGGCTGAATTGACCACCCGGCACCGGGAACTGGATGCCGAGATAGCTAACCTGACCAATAACCCGCCCTTCGATCAATTGGAAATTCAGCGCCTCAAAAAGGAAAAGCTGGTCCTCAAGGATATGATTTCCCAAGTTGAGGCCATGATCGTGCCCGATATTATCGCTTAAGCCTGACGCAAATCCTGATCGGCCTTATCCAATAAAAATTCAGCATCCTCGCCGGGACCGATGGCGGCGGCGCCCCAGGCCAGGGGTGGAATGCTCTGCTGGCCCTGCCGGATCACCGGGTCCCCGCCCAGCATCCCGGCCAGCCGGCACCCCTTTTCGCGGGCCGCATCCTCAGCCACAACATTGAGAATAACACCCAAACTGTCGCCGCCCAGGCCGCCCAGCACATCTATCGCGTCCAAATCCTCCTTGACGATTTCCGCGGCCCGCAACATGACCGCATCGCGCACCCGCGCCCCGTCCCGCATCTTAGCCCGGCGCCCTTCGGCAATATCCAGGATCAGAAGCGAGCTGGGGGTTTCCGTGCGCTTTACATGGGCCGCTGCCTTGGTCAGTTCGCGGCGGAATGCGCGGCGGTTATAGACCGGCATGAGAGGATGGGAATCGGCCAGTTGATAAATATATTCATCATGCTTGTGCGATACTTCCAGCTCATGACGGAGCCCGTCCATCTCGGCCATCATCAGGCTCAGCGCTTCATGGACCAGGGGGGAAAGCTCGCCCGCCGGTATGCCCATGACCTGGGCCACATCCTTGATCTGCTCTGGCGATCTGGGTCTAGGGCGGGGCCGGACCTTGCGGGGCCTGGGGCGGCCATAGCCTTCCCCCGGGTCGCCCCGCAGTCCGAGCGAAATGAAATTATCGACTTCCAGTATATCGGCCATGCCCAATGACCCTCCATAATGGCCAAATCTACCATTCATGAGCCCCAAAACAAACCCGGCTCTGAACCTTGGCCCCCGGGCAGGCGGAACCTATAATGCCAACCGCATTGATTTAGCAAAGGGTAGAAGACCATGGCGCAAGGCTCGGCAGTGATCAGTATCGTTATGGGCAGCCAATCGGATTGGGCGATCATGCGTCATGCGCAAGACACCCTGAACGGTCTGGGCATCGCCAATGAGACGCGCATCATCTCGGCACACCGCACACCCGACAGGCTTGTCGAATTCGCCGAAGGTGCGCGGGACCGGGGTATCCAGGTGATCATCGCCGGCGCCGGCATGGCCGCCGCCCTGCCGGGCGCCCTGGCCGCCCTGACGCCCCTGCCGGTGCTGGGTGTGCCCATGGAAGGCAAGCTGATGGGCGGGCTCGATGCTCTTTTATGCATGGCCCAGATGCCAGGGGGTATTCCAGTGGGCACATTGGCCGTGGGCAAGGCGGGCGCCGTCAATGCCGCCGTCCTGGCCACCAGTATTCTGGCACTAAGTGATAAGGATGCGGCGGCGGCCCTGGATGATTTCCGCGCCCGCCAGACCGCCGGCGTGGCGGAGCATCCGGAAGATTAAGCGCCCGGCCGGAGCTTGTTAATTCCCCGCCTACTCCCCAGATATATGTGCCAGACCATAAGGAGCCCATAATGGCCGAAGAAGAATTCCTGTCCCCCGCCAGTTTTGTCGATAGCGATCATCCGAAGGTGATGGAATTCGCCGAAGCACATAAGGGGCCGGGAACGACGGATATGGAACGGGCGCTGAGCCTGTTTTATGCCGTCCGTGATGGCATCCGTTACGATCCCTATATGCCGCTGGAAGACCCGGCCAGTTACCGGGCCAGCGACGCGGTGATCAGCGGGCGCGGCTGGTGCGTCCCCAAATCGGCCCTTCTCACGGCTTGCGCGCGCCTGCAGGGCATTCCGGCCAGGCCCGGTTATGCCGATGTGGTCAATCATCTGGCGACGCCCCGGCTGATCGAACTGGTGGGCACGGATGTGTTCTTTTACCATTCTTATTGCGAGCTGTTCCTGGAAGGAGAATGGGTTAAATGCACCCCCGCCTTCAACAAGACGCTCTGCGATAAATTTGGCCTGAAGCCGCTGGATTTCGACGGCCGCAACGATTCCCTGTTCCATGAATTCGATCAGGTCGGCAACCGGCATATGGAATATACCCTGGACCGGGGCCACCGCACCGACGTGCCCTTCGATGAAATCATCGCGCTCTTCCGCAAGGAATACAAAGCGGAATACCTGCAAGGTGTGGGTGGCGATTTCCAAGCGGAAGCCGAATCCCAGATCACCTAACGGGTGCGGGCCGATAAAAGTCTGAAAAGGCGAAAGGGTGAGGGCAACAAGCCCAGCCGGTGGCCGATTTCAGGGCCCATCCGCCCCGGTCCGGCCAAGCGGCTGACCCTGCGCTGAATGAAATCCACCGTATCGATCATGTTTTCGGTTTCGTCGGCCAGCCAATAAAGCACGGTGCCCGTCTGAAAGGCGGCGACCATGGTCCGCCTTGTGTAATAAGTAAAATCCGTCGATTGATCGCCCGCTGCCCGGCAGATGGCATCCGCTGTCCGGGTAAGGTTGTGGGCCGCCAGGGGAGCATTGGCGCGCAAGGCAAGATAGGCGAAAAGCCGGCGCACGGCTTCGCGGTGGGGGGCAAGCGCTTCAAGGCGCAAACGAATGGCCCGCCCGGCGCGTTCTTCAAAAGAAAGCTCCTCCAGATCCAGTTTGGCCATTTCCTCAGTCATGACCTGATCGCCAAAGGTACTGAAAAAACGGGCCAGCTCGGCCATGTCGCCGGGGAATTCCGTTTCAAATTTATCCGGCTCAAGCCCTTCCGCCCGCAGCCCGGCCTGCACCGCCTTCGGGCTCCATCCATCGAAGACCATGTTGGGCAGAGCGGCCAGAAGAATACGCCGGCGCATTTCGCTTAGCTGTTCCATGGGCATTATTCTTCCCCGTCCTCTTCAAATTCTTCTTCGCCGTCACCCTCCCTGATGCTGTTCAGCAATTCCCGGTTACGGTTGATTTCCTCGGCAAAGCCGAATTGGGACATATCGGTCATGCGCATGGGGTAAAGCATGCCGTCCAGGTGATCACATTCATGCTGCACCACGCGGGCATGGAATCCGCTGGCCTCCCGTTCCATCTGCTCACCCGCCGGATCGGCCCAGCGATAGATGATCTCCCGGAAACGGGGCACCGCACCTATCATGCCTGGGACCGACAGGCAAGCCTCCCAACCCAGGACTTTCTCATCGCCCACCGGCACGATTTCCGGGTTGATCATTATGCTCAGCGGCTCGGGCTCCTCGCCTTCGCCGGCCCGCTCGGCCGGAACATGCAAGATCACCAGGCGCCTGGCCACATGGACCTGGGGAGCGGCCAACCCCACACCACCCGCATCCGCCAGGGTTTCGATCATGTCATTGATCAACTGAATGAGGCCCGGCGTGCCAAAATCCTGGACGGGCAGCGCCGGTTTCAGCAATGCAGGGTGTCCCATGCGGGCTATCTTGAGAATTCCCATGGCCGGGACTATGGCGGAAAATGGGCCGGGATCAAAGTATCAGTTTTTAGGGCATGGTGAAAAATTGCGATATTCCTTCACTTTTTGCCATCCATATGCTAGATAGCCGTTCTCTTCACCGGGTGAATGAATATTTATACCAAGGAGATTGCCAGAAATTGTTTGTAACTGTCCGCGACAACAATGTTGACCAGGCACTGAAAGCCCTTAAGAAAAAAATGCAACGCGAAGGGGTTTTCCGGGAAATGAAGCTTCGCCGTTCCTATGAAAAACCCTCGGAACGCAAGGCCAGAGAGAAGGCCGAAGCGGTGCGCCGCGCCAGAAAACTGGAACGCAAACGCTTGGAGCGCGAAGGGTTTTAAGCCCTTTACCCGGCACCACCACATTCTCGAAATGAACGCGCCGCCCAGGCGCCCCTCCCCCTGAAGGCGGAGGATTGCATGGCGGAAAAACTGCTCAGCCACCAGGCTTTTCTGGAATATCTTGAAACCGGCTCACGCTCCGTCGATGGCTATCTGCAAAGCGGATCAGTCTCGCTCATCTGGTCCCTGTTCGATATCCAGGACGAAATCAGCGTCACCGGTGACATCGCCGAAATCGGCGTCTATCACGGAAAACTTTTTATTTTGCTGTGCCACGCCTTGCGCCAGGGTGAAAAGGCATTTGCCATTGATGTGTTCGATTCAGATCACGAAATCCAAGGAATCAGGACCGCCGAGGAAGCCACCCGCTTTTCTGACGGTCATCTCCGCTCCCATCTGGACAATTTTGGAATAGGCCCGGAGGCCGCCAATATTGTCACCGCCAACAGCCAGGATCTTTGCGCCGGGGAACTTCTGGATAAACTGGGCGGCGCCAATATCCGCTTGTTCAGCGTGGATGGGGATCATTCACGCCAAGGCATCATGCATGATCTGGAACTGGCGTCGCAGGCCATTCACGAAGACGGCGTCATCTTGGTGGATGATGTGTTCAACGCGCTTTGTCCGGGCCAGACCGAAGGCATCCAGGATTATTTCCGCGAACATAATGAAATTCTGGAACCCATCGCCATCGCCTCGGCCAACGGCCCGCTGGAGACCGGCGCCAGCAAGCTCTTGGTGGCGACCCGAGCCCGCGCGCGGTTATATAAAGCCTATCTCAGCCTGCTCAACCGGGAGGACTTCAAGCTGGCGGCGCCCTATCTGGGCTTCG
This sequence comes from uncultured Rhodospirillaceae bacterium, assembly GCA_964493945.1. Classification (GTDB taxonomy): domain Bacteria; phylum Pseudomonadota; class Alphaproteobacteria; order Rhodospirillales; family UBA2165; genus CAZBQG01. Next base: position 15,568 of record CAZBQG010000038.1, on the reverse strand, counting down.
AGGATGTTCTGATCTTCCACTTCCCGGACAAGCCCAGCAGGTTCCCGCTGGACGATGCCGTGCGCCGGGCCGTGGCCGAGTTCATGGAAGCCGAATAACCCTAGCCCAAGGCCTGGACGATTTCCTCGGTCATTTTCTTGGCATCGCCGAACAGCATCATGGTGTTGTCTCGGAAAAACAGCTCGTTATCCACTCCCGCATAGCCCGACGCCAGGGAGCGTTTGAGGAACAGCACCGTGGCCGAGTTCTCCACATCCAGGATGGGCATGCCGTAGATGGCACTGCTGGGATCGGTCTTGGCCACCGGATTGGTCACATCATTGGCACCGATCACGAAGGCCACTTCGGCGGTGGAGAATTCGTGGTTGATTTCTTCCAGCTCGAAAACCTCGTCATAGGGCACGTTGGCTTCGGCCAGAAGCACGTTCATATGGCCCGGCATACGCCCGGCCACCGAATGAATGGCATAGGAAACCGTCACCCCTTCGGCCTTCAAAAGATCGGCCATCTCGCGGAGCGCATGTTGCGCCTGGGCGACGGCCATGCCGTATCCGGGCACGATGATCACCTTGGAAGCATTCTTCATGATGAAGGCCGCATCGTCGCCGCTACCGGATTTGACGGCACGGTCCCCACCGCCTCCGCCCCCAGCCGAGCCCGCCACTTCGCCGCCGAAGCCACCCAGCATGACATTAAAAATAGACCGGTTCATGCCAACGCACATGATATAGCTGAGAATGGCACCCGATGAGCCGACCAGAGCACCGGTGACGATCAGGGCCGTATTGGAAAGCGTGAAGCCGATACCGCAGGCGGCCCAGCCCGAATAGGAATTGAGCATGGAAACCACCACCGGCATATCCGCCCCACCGATGGGAATGATCAGCAAGAAACCAAGCAATATAGAGATCACCACGATGGCCCAGAAGGCTTGCTCCGAATTGCTTTGCACCAGCCACACCACCAGCCCCACCAGGACCAGACCCAATATGGCATTAAGTGGATGCTGCCCGGGGAAGGTGATGGGATTGCCGCTCATGGTGCCTTGCAATTTGGCAAAGGCAATCAGAGAGCCCGAAAAGGTGATGGCGCCGATGGCCGTACCCAGAGACATTTCGATCAGGCTGGCGGCGTGGATGCCGCCCAGCTTGCCGATATTATACGCCTCGGGCGCAAAGAATGCGGCGGCCGCCACCAGGACCGCGGCAAGCCCCACCAGGGAATGAAAAGCCGCGACCAATTGGGGCAGCGCCGTCATCTGGATTTTCAGCGCAACCACCGTGCCGATGGCGCCGCCCACCAGAACACCCACGATGATCAATTCAAAGTTGACAATAGTGGGATCGGCGAGCGTTGTGCCGATGGCAATGATCATGCCGATGATGCCAAAGGCGTTGCCCTTGCGCGCCGTTTCGGGCGAACTCAGCCCGCCCAGCGCCTGGATAAAACAGACCGCAGCCACCAGATAAGCAAGGCCGGTAAAATTAGCGCTCATAGCCCCGCCCCCTTAACTTTTTTGCTTTTTCTTGAACATGGCCAGCATGCGCTGGGTGACGATAAAGCCGCCGAAGATGTTCACCGAAGCCAGTGTCACGGCCAAAAAGCCCATGATTTTGGCAAAGCCCATCCCCCCCGGCCCCGCCGCGACCAGGGCGCCGACGATGATCACCGAGGATATGGCATTGGTCACGCTCATCAGTGGTGAATGAAGGGCCGGCGTGACGCTCCAGACCACGTAGAAGCCGACAAACACGGCCAACACGAATACGGTGAAAAAGAAAATGAACGGATCGGCCGTCGCGGCCTCCGTCGTTCCCTTGAGTGCATCCGGCGTCATGATTGCGCCCCTTCCAATGCCGGATGCACGATGTTTCCATCGCGGCAGACCAGCGTTCCTTTGATAATCTCGTCATCCCAATCGATGGCCAGGGCCTTGCTTTCCTCATCCATCAGCGGGGTAATGAAGTTGAGCAGGTTCTTGGCATAAAGCGCGCTGGCATCTTCGGCAAGGCGGCTAGGCACATTGGCGTGGCCAATCAGTGTCACGCCATGCTTGACCACGGTATTGCCAAATTCCGACAGCGGGCAGTTGCCCCCCGTCTCGACCGCCAGATCGACGATGACCGAACCCTCGCCCATCTCCTTGACCATTTCCTCGGTGATCAGCACGGGTGCGGGCTTGCCCGGAATAAGCGCCGTGCAGATGGCCACGTCTTGCTTGATCACCGTGTCATACAGGACCTTTTCCTGTTTCTTCTGGTATTCCTCATCCATTTCCTTGGCGTAGCCGCCATCGGTCTCCGCATCCTTGGTGGCTTCGGCGTCCACCTCGACGAATTTACCGCCCAGGCTTTCTACCTGTTCCTTGACCGCCGGGCGCACGTCATAGGCCGACACGATGGCGCCCAGCCGCTTGGCCGTGGCGATGGCCTGCAGCCCGGCAACGCCGGCCCCCAGCACCAATACGCGGGCCGGCGCGATGGTGCCGGCGGCCGTCATCATCATGGGAAATGCCCGGCCCATTTCACCCGCCGCATCCAACACCGCCTTGTAGCCCGCCAGATTGCTTTGCGAGGAAAGCACATCCATGGATTGGGCGCGGGTGATGCGGGGCAGAAGTTCCATGGCGAAAGCCGTCAGCCCGGCCTTATTGCAGGCCGCAACCGTGTCCCCATCGGTCAGCGCGCTCAGAGTGGAAATCAGGATAGTGCCTTGTTTCATAAGACCGATTTCGTCCTCGCCGTCACCACTTAAGGGACTGCACACCTTGAGGACGATATCGGCATCGCCCAAGGCCGCCGCCTCGTCGAGCGCAACCTGGGCCCCCGCCTCGGCGAAGGCATCATCGGTAAAGGAAGCACCTTGCCCGGCTCCCGTCTCGATAATGACTTCAAAGCCCAGGCCAATCAGTTTCTTGACCGTTTCCGGTGAGACCGCCACGCGGGCTTCATCGGGCCTGCGTTCTCGCGGTACCGCTATTCTCATCTCCACCCCCATTGGTGAGGTCAGCTAAAGGTGGTCGCACCATATTCCCTTGCCAACAATCAATCCAGGAATTCCGGGTGTTTTTCGAAATTTTTTTCGCCAAAATAAGAATTAATCCAGGGTGAACGCCTTAAGCGCCGATTTTTGCCTTCGGGCCAGAGCCTTTTCATCAAAATCATCAATCAAATCGTGGAACATGCGGTGCCAATTAATTTCCGCCTTCAAATGGGTGAAGACCGATCCCAGCCCGATGGCCGCCCGGTCCATGAGAACGAATTCAGGCGGCGGCGTGATGCCGCCCAACTGATTGAGTTCGACCCGCACCTTGTGGGCCAACTCGGCGCCGTAATTTCCCTTATGTTCCTGGATGTAACGGTCCCGGTCCTCCAGTAGGGGCGCGTAGACAAAATGAGCCCATTGATTGAGTACTTCTATGGTATGGGCCTCCAGCCGCTCGAACCCCCAACTTTCATAAGCTTGAACGGCCAGACCATCATCCCCGTCGCGCAGGGCCTTATAGAGATCGATGACGCCCTTGACGAAGCCCGGGGGAAAAATCCGGATGCAGCCGAAATCCAGAAGATTGATGGTGAGGTCCGGGCGCACGGTGTAATTGCCAAGATGGGGATCGCCGTGGATGATGCCATAGCGGTAGAACGGTACATACCAGGCCCGGAACATGTTGCGCGCCACCTGGTTGCGGGCTTCCAGTTCATGATCAGTGAAATACAACAGGGGCTCGCCCTCCAGCCAGGTCATGGCTAGCAGCCGGTCTGTCGACAAATCCTCGATCACTTTCGGCACATGAACGCCCGGCTCTCCTTTCAACATGCGGCCATAGAGCTTCATGTGGCGGGCTTCCCGCCCGTAATCCAGCTCCTCGCGGAGGCGGGCACTGAGTTCGGCGTGCACCCCGCTAGGATCGATGGCCTTGTCAAAGCGGCGATAGACGGCAAAGGCAAGTTTGAGTTGGGCCAGATCGGCTTCGATCACCGAGCCCATATCCGGATATTGCAGCTTACAGGCCAAATCCTGGTCGCCCGGGCCAGTAGCGCGGTGCACCTGACCCAGCGACGCTGCCGCTTCAGCTTGATGGGCGAAGGTGGAAAAATTTTTTTGCCAACCGGCACCCAATTCACCGGCCATGCGGCGTTTGACGAAGCTCCAGCCCATGGGCGGAGCGTTGGATTGCAGCTCGGCCAACTGATCCGCATATTCCCGGGGCAGCGCATTGGGAATGGTCGATAAAATTTGCGCCAGCTTCATCAACGGTCCCTTGAGGCCCCCCAGAACGGCACGGAGCTCGGCTGCATGGGCATCCCGGTTCATTTCGCGCCCCAAGAAGCGCTCGCCCGCCACGCGGGCCGCCAGGCCCCCGACGGCC
>CAZBQG010000038.1:402-11189 GCA_964493945.1 uncultured Rhodospirillaceae bacterium | reverse complement strand
TTGCCCTCTCCGGCCATATCAGAATACCCGGCTCATTGGTCTTCCAATTCATCAATGAAGCGGGAAATGACCCCCAGCCCCCGGCGCCAGAAGGCGGGATCGCCGGCATCCAGCCCGAAGGGTGCCAAAAGCTCGCCATGGCGCAGCGTTCCCCGGGCCCGCAACATATCCAGATATTTGCCGCGAAATCCGGACGCGCCATCCAGATAGACGTCGTAAAGGGAATTCACCAGACAATCGCCGAAGGCATAGGCATAGACATAAAACGGCGAGTGGATGAAATGGGGGATATAGGCCCAGAAAATCCGGTAATCCTTGTTGAAGCGGAAAACCGGCCCCAGGCTTTCGGTCTGTACCGCAATCCAAATATCGCCAAGACGCTCCGCACTCAGCTCGCCGCCGGCGCGTTCTAAGTGGACGCGGCGCTCGAAATCGAAAAAGGCGGTCTGGCGGACCACCGTGTTGAGCATGTCCTCCACCTTGGAGGCCAACAAAAAATGCCTGCGCTTGGCGTCTTTTTCCTTATCCAGCAAGGTGCGGAAGGTGAGCATTTCGCCAAATACCGAAGCCGTTTCGGCCAATGTCAGGGGCGTATCCGAGAGGAAATGCCCCTGGGGTGCCGCCAGCAATTGATGCACACCGTGGCCCAATTCATGAGCCAGGGTCATCACGTCCCTGGCCCGACCATGATAATTCATCAAAATATAAGGATGGACCGAAGGAACGGTAGGATGGCAAAAGGCCCCTGAACTTTTGCCCGCCCGGGGAGCCGCATCGATCCAGCCCTTGTCAAAAAAGCGCTGACCCAGCCGGCCAAGTTCCGGCGCGAAAGCGCTATAGGCATCCAGCACCATGTTTTTTGCCTGGGCCCAGGGGATGTGACGCTCGCCGGCATTTGGCAGGGGCGCATTGCGGTCCCAATAAGGCAGGCGGCGCTGGCCCATCCAGCGGGCCTTCATGCTGTAATAACGGTGCGACAGGTCGGTATAGGATTCCTTGACCGAACCCACCAGGGCATCGACCACATGGTCCTCCACCTGATTGGCCAGGTTTCGCCGGGCAGCCGGGTGGGGATATTTGCGCCAGCGGTCCTCGATCTCTTTGTCTTTCGCCAGGGTATTGGTGATCAACGAAAAGAGCCGCTCATTCCGCGTCATTTCACGGGAAAAGGCCTTGGCCGCGTTTTTACGCACCAGGGGGCGGGGATCGGAAAAACGGTTGAGGATCTCGCTTTCCGTCAAATCCTTGCCGCCCACGCGGAATCTGAGCCCGTTCATGGTCTCGTCGAACAGGCGCGTCCAGGCGTGACGGCCCGCGACGCTTTTTTCCAGCAGCAATTTCTCCAGATCATGGGATAGCTGGTGTGGCCGGAAGACCCGCCTGTCGCGGATCCAGGGCAGATATTTACGGGCCCCGGCGGCGCTTAGCTGTTTTTTGAGGACGCGTTCGCTGATGCGGTTAATTTCCAGTTCGAAAAAAAGAAGTTCCGAGGAAATATCCGTGATCCGCTCGCTGATGGTCTGATGAAAGCGGGCATTTTCCGGATTATCGCTATGGGCGGCGAACAAAAGCTGGGCATAAGAACCGATGCGGTCCAATTTTTCCTCCAGGCGCTCATAGGCGCTGATCCCCCGGCCCAGCCCCTCACCCGGGAGCCTAGTCAGTTTCCCCGCATAGCGCCCGGCAAAACGCTTGGCCGCCTTGGCTGCGCTTACAAGATCCTTCTCAATATCCGGATCATCCGTTCCGCTATAGAAATCCCCAAGGTCCCATTCAGGCAGCTTGCCCCGGGTTGATTTTACGCTCATAGCAGCTATCCTCATGTTTCGCGTGCGGTCATATCCACTGTATATAGGGTACCTTCAGATCATTCACCCCGGACAGGTGTTTTTAAATGGTAGAGGAAAACTGGCAAAATCTGGTGAGCATGTTCTTTGACCAGGCCCAACGCCTGGGTAATGCGCCATTTTTATGGAAAAAAGAGGGCGGGAAATATGAGCCCATAAGCTGGGCCGAGACTGCGGAAAAGGTGTCCGCACTGGCGCGTGGGCTGGCAGGTCTTGGCATTGACGCCGGCGACCGGGTGGCGCTGATTTCTGGAAACCGGCCCGAATGGATGATCGCCGAGCTCGCCATCCAGGCCAGACGCGCCATCGCCGTGCCCGCCTTCACCACCAACACGGTGGATGATCATCTGCATATCTTTTCCAACAGCGGCGCCAAGGCGGCCATCCTGTCCAGCCGCAAATTATCGGCACGGGTTATGGAAGCCGCCCACCGGGCCGGCACGGTGGAAAAGATCATCGCCATGGAGGAGCTGGAACTGTCCCAGGCGGGGGCTATCGAAACCCTCCATTGGGATAAGGTTTTGGAAGCCGGCCGCCAGAGCCCGGACGACGTAGCAAAAGAGGCCGGCGAAATCGGGTCTGGCGACACCGCCATCATCATCTATACGTCGGGCACGGGCGGGGCGCCCAAGGGGGTCATGCTTCATCATGGCGCCATCATGCATAATTGCCGGGGGGCGGCCCATGCCTTGGCCGAACTGGGATTGGGGTCTGAAGTGTTTTTATCTTTTCTGCCCTTGTCCCATTCTTATGAACATATGGCCGGGCATTTTTTCCCCGTATTTATCGGTGCCCAAATTTATTATTCGCAAGGGATCGAACATCTGTCGGCCAATATGGCCGAGGCTCACCCCACCTTGATGACCGCCGTACCCCGCCTCTATGAACTCATGCATGGGCGTATCGTCAAGGATATGAAGGACGCCAGCCCCTTTAAGAAAAAGCTGTTCTGGCGAGCAGTGGAACTGGGCAGGCGGAAGATCGAAGGCCCGGAACTAGCAACTTTTGGCGAAAAACTGAGCAACAAGCTTTTGGATATTCTGGTCAGGTCCAAGGTGAAAAAGCGGTTTGGCGGGCATCTAAAGGCGTTGATATCTGGCGGCGCGCCACTCAATTACGATATCGGCCTGTTCTTTTCCGCGCTGGGTTTGCGCCTGTTGCAAGGCTATGGCCAGACCGAATCGGCCCCCCTGATCAGCGTCAATCTGCCAACTAAAATCAAATTGCGGACGGTCGGCCCGGCAGTCAAGGACACGGAAGTAAGGATCGCCGATGACGGAGAGATTCTGGTCAAGGGTGAGCTGGTCATGCAGGGCTATTGGCAGAACCCGGCGGCCAGCGCCGAGGCAATCCGGGATGGCTGGCTGCATACCGGCGATGTGGGCGAATTGGACGAAGATGGCTACATCACCATCACCGACCGCAAAAAGGACATCATCGTCAATTCCGGTGGCGATAATGTTTCACCGCAACGAGTCGAGGGCTTTCTCACCCTGGAGCCGGAAATCGCGCAAGCCATGGTCTATGGCGACAAGCGGCCGCACCTTGTGGCTTTGGTCGTGCCCGATCCGGAATTCGCCGCCGAATGGGCCGAGAAAAACGGCAAGCCCGCTGATCTGGCCGTACTAACCCAGGATGAGGATTTCGTCAAGTTGCTGAGGGCGGCGGTGGACCGGGTCAATCAGGCATTGGCGACGGTCGAACGTGTGCGCCGCTTTAAGTTGACGGCTACGGGTTTCACCATCGAGAACGGCCTCATGACGCCGTCACTAAAAGTACGCCGTCACAAGATCAACGAAATCCACGAAGAAGATTTAAAGGCGCTTTACCACTGATTATTAAATCGCCGCGATGCGCAGGAAATTTGTCGTGCCGGGCGTGCCGAATGGGGCACCGGCGGTAACCACGATGCGCTGCCCGGCGATGGCGAACTCATGAGCCGATGCGGCATGGGCGGCCTTGGTCAGCATATCAACGAAACCATCGATGTCATCCGTATGCACCGGGTGCACACCCCAGGTAAGCACCAGACGCCGGGCCGTTTCCAGCTTTGGGGTAAGGCCCAGAATGGGTACCACCGGACGTTCGCGGGCGGCGCGTAGGGAAGTCGATCCGGTCATGGTAAAAGTGACAATGGCGGCCGCCGAAATGGTATCGGCGATCTGGCCGGCGGCCGACGTAATGGCATCGGCATCGGTGGCTTCGGGCGGGCGGCGTTCGGCCTCGATCATCTGGCGGTACAAGGGGTCGCGCTCCACCTTGTCGATGATGCGGTCCATCATGGTCACGGCTTCTAGGGGATAATCACCGGCCGCCGTTTCCGCCGACAGCATGACCGCATCGGCCCCGTCGAAGACGGCGGTCGCCACGTCCGATGCTTCGGCCCGGGTCGGCACCGGCGCATTGATCATGGATTCCAGCATCTGGGTGGCCACCACCACGGGCTTTCCTTCGCGCCTTGCATGGCGGATGATTTTCTTCTGCAACCCAGGCACATCTTCGGGCGGTGCTTCCACGCCCAGATCGCCCCTGGCCACCATGACCGCATCAGCCAGATCGACGATACCATCCAGATGATCGATGGCGACGGGCTTTTCCAGCTTGACCAGAATGCCCGCTCGGTTGCCGATTCTTTCGCGGGCCTCGCTTACATCTTCGCGCTTTTGCACGAAGGACAAGGCAACCCAGTCCACACCCAGTTTCAAGCCGAAATCCAGATCCTCTTTGTCCTTACTGGTGATCGAGGAAATGGGCAGCATGGCGCCCGGCAGATTGACCCCCTTATGATCCGACACCGGACCACCCGCGATGACCCGGGTGGCGGCGCCGTTTGGATCGCATTCCTCGACCTTGAGGCGGATTTTGCCGTCATCGATGAGCAGTTCGATGCCCGGCTCCAGGGCCTGAAATATTTCCGGGCTTGAAATGGATGCCCCCAATTGATTGCCGGGCTCCCGGCCCAACGCCAGACCGAATTCATCGCCTTCAGCCAACTGAATGGGGCCGTCCCCGAACCTGCTCAGCCTGATCTTGGGGCCTTGCAGATCCATCATGATGCCGATGGGCCGCTCACGGTCCTTTTCCAGATCACGGATGATGCCGTACAGCTTTTCGTGATTGTCATAGGTGCCATGGCTGAAATTGAGGCGGAAAACATCGGTTCCCGCGTCAAACAGTTTGCCGATAACCTCGGGTGTGGAGCTGGCCGGACCCAATGTTGAAACGATTTTCGCCTTGCGTGTTCTGCGCATGGTGGAAAAATAGGCGGCTCTGGGGTGCCTTACCAGCTTTAACTTGCCCTTACCCGCCCGGCATGGTTGGAGAACAGCATCCAGTTGGGGTAGGATGGCCCCGGAAAGACCTTCTTTTTGGGAGCTACATGTTCAAATTCATCTCCAAGGCGATGCTCTCCGTGGTCATGGACAAGAGCGCCCGGGAAAAGCTGGAAAAGCAGAAGGCACCGGCGAAAAAAGCCGCCGCCAAAAAGAAAGGCGCCAAAACCAAAAAGTCACCAGCCAAGAAAAGCGACAAGGATGCCAAGGCGCCGGTTCTGGCCAAACGGCCCGATGCGGAGCGCGCCGTTAAAAAGATTTTAGCCGGCAACAAGGACGAAAAAGCCGAAGCCTTTCAGAAATTGCTTTCCAGTAAACTGGCAAACGCCAAACCGGGCACCCAAAAACCCGCCCCAGATGAAAAGCAATCCAAGCAAGCCGACGCCGAGCGCGAAAAGCTGATCACCGCCGCCCTGGCCGTGCAACGGGCCCAGTCTCATTTGCTCGATGATGTGGATGATAAGGTGAAGGAAAAATTGCGGCGCCTGGCGGAAGAAAAACTGATGGGCGGTGGCCCCACCAAGCATTAATTCCTGTTACCGGCTCAGCTCCCGCATGGCGCGGTCCAGACCGTCCACCGTGAGTGGGAACATGCGCCCGCCCATGATCTGGTTCATAAGCTGGACCGATGGCGTTGAATGCCACCATTGCTCCTTCACCGGATTGAGCCAGACGGCGCGGGAATAGATATCCAGCATGCGCTGCATCCAAAGTGCGCCGGCCTCTTCGTTCCAATGTTCCACGCTGCCGCCGGGATAGGTGATCTCATAGGGGCTCATGGTCGCATCACCCACGAAAATAAGGTGGTAATCGTTGGGGTAGGTATTGGCCATCTCCATGGTCGGAATAACCTCGCCGTGGCGCCGGTGGTTGTCCTTCCAGACCCGTTCGTAAAGGCAGTTATGGAAATAATAATATTCCAGATGTTTGAATTCACCCCGGGCGGCCGAGAATAATTCCTCGCAGGTGCGCACATGATCATCCATGGAGCCGCCGATATCGAACAGTAAAAGCACCTTCACCGAATTATGCCGCTCGGGCACCATGCGCAGATCGAGCCAGCCACCGTTATGGGCCGTGGAGCGGATGGTATCGGGCATATCCAGCTCGGTCGCCGCACCTTCCCGGGCGAATCGCCGCAATCGCCGGAGCGCCACTTTGATGTTGCGGGTACCCAGTTCCAGATTGTCATCCAGATTCTTGAATTCCCGCTTGTCCCACACCTTGACCGCGCGGCGGTGGCGGGATTCGGATTGGCCGATTCGCACCCCTTCCGGATTGTAGCCATAGGCACCGAAGGGCGAGGTGCCCCCGGTTCCGATCCATTTGGAGCCACCATGATGGGGGCTGTCCTGTTCCTCCAGGCGCTTCTTTAATGTCTCCATCAGCTTTTCCCAGCCGCCCAGGGCCTCGATCTCGGCCATTTCCTCTGGCGTCAGCACCTTTTCGGCAATGCTTCTCAGCCATTCTTCCGGAATTTCGGCGGTGAGGTCCTCTTCGCCGGTGTTTTCCAGCCCTTTAAAACAAGTGCCGAAAACGCGGTCGAATTTGTCCAGATTGCGCTCGTCCTTCACCAGGCAGGAGCGGCTGAGATAATAGAAATCGTTTACCTCGTAGGACGCGATGCCTTTTTCCATGGCCTCCATGAGGGTCAGATATTCTCGTAACGTGACGGGAACTTTGGCCTGGCGGAGCGACAGGAAAAAATTAATGAACATGGCCGGAAGCCTTAATTCCCTTCGCGCCTTGAGATGAAGACCAAGCGTTCAAACAATTGCACATCCTGTTCGTTCTTCAAAAGTGCGCCATAGAGGGGTGGAATGATGTCTTTCTTGTCCTTCATGCGCAGGGTTTCAGGCGGGATATCCTCGACCATCAACAGCTTTATCCAATCCAGCAGTTCCGAAGTGGAGGGTTTTTTCTTCAAGCCCGGCACGTCGCGGATTTCATAAAACGCATTCAGGGATTCCCGCACCAGATTGCGTTGCAGGTCCGGATAATGGACATCGACGATGCGTTCCATGGTTTCGCGGTCGGGGAAGCTTATATAGTGAAAAAAGCAGCGGCGCAGAAAGGCATCGGGCAGCTCTTTTTCGTTATTGGAGGTGATAAAGACCAGGGGCCGTTGCTTGGCCTTGACCGTCTCGCCCGTCTCATAGACAAAGAATTCCATGCGGTCCAATTCCAACAACAGATCATTGGGGAATTCTATATCCGCCTTGTCGATCTCGTCGATCAGCAAGACCGGTACGTCATCGGCGACGAAGGCATCCCACAATTTGCCGCGTTCTATGTAATTGGCGATATCCTTGACCCGTTCATCACCCAATTGGGAATCGCGCAACCTGGAAACGGCGTCATATTCATAGAGGCCCTGCTGCGCCTTGACGGTGGATTTAATGTGCCATTCGATGAGCCGTTTGCCGAGGGCGTCAGCCACTTCCTGGGCCAGCACGGTCTTGCCCGTGCCGGGCTCGCCTTTGATCAAAAGAGGACGCTCGAGCGTGATGGCCGCATTGACGGCGACCATCAGATCTTCGGTCGCTACATAGGTATCGGTGCCTTCGAATTTCATGATTTGAAACTTCCGCGAATTATTGGCCGGGCGATGAACCTAATGACTGCCCGGCTGAGGTTCAAGCCCAGCCTAATTTGGGCCGGACAATTTCGTTGCCGGGCGCGGGATCGGTGGGGATCAGTATGGAGGCGCAAAAGGACATGGCCGCGATGCCCGTGCCGATGAGAAACACGTAAGACGGCGAGACCATCCAGATTAGCCCCAGCACCATGGGCAGCCCGACGGCGGCCACATGATTGATCGCCGAGCTGACGCCCGCCGTATTGGCCATATCGGCGGGATCGGCGATTTTCTGGAAATAGGTCTTGATGGCGATGGCCATGGTGAAAAATATATGGTCCACGATAAACAGGGCGACGGCGACCCAGGCCACCTGCACGAAGGCGTAAGCGGAAAAGACGAAAATCAGCCCGGCATATTCCAAAAGAAGCGTGCGCCGTTCCCCCCAATGCTGGATAAGCTTGCCGATTTTGGGCGCCAGAAACATATTGACCATGTGATTGGCCAGAAACATGAGGGTGATGGATGAGGCGCTGAAGCCGAAGCGCTCGACCATCAGGAAACCGGCAAAGACGGTTATGATCTGACGCCGCCCCCCGGCCAGAAAGGTAAGCAGGTAAAAAAGCCAATAGCGTTTACGCAGAACCAATTTCTTAGTCTGCTCCACCTTTCCGGAGAAGCTGGGGAAAGCGATCCAGGCCACCAGACCGACGGCAACGGCCGCCAGGCCCGTCAGAATATAGATCGCGCTCATGGTCAGAATGTTTAGCCGAAGCAGAACGAAAATCAGGGAAAAGCTGACCAAGGCGGTGAAGGCATGGACCGAAATGATCTGACCCAGGACGACGGGCGTGCGCTCCTTTTCGACCCATTGGAGGGTCAGAGACTGGCGCACGGTCTCGAAAACGTGAAAGCCGATGGATCCAAAAACCGCGACGGTAAGAAAACTGGTGGTCTGACTGGAGAGGCCGGAAAAAACGCCACCAAAACCCAATAATATTAGCGACAGATAGACCAGCCTTTGTTCGCGGATGGCCATAATAAGGTAGATCACGCCGATCACCAGGAATCCCGGGATTTCGCGGATGGTGTGCAGAAGGCCGATTTCAACGCCGGTAAAGCCGATTTTCTCCACCACGTAATTGTTGAGCAGGACGGAATACGCGCTCATGGCCAGCCCCATGCCGGCGGAAAGGAGAAAAATAAGGGTCACCGGCGAGCGCCGCTCGGTGCGGATAATTTCAATGATGGACATATGGCTTGTCTCAGCCGCCGCCGGCGCTGATGGCCTGTTCGATGGCCGCCAATGCTTCGCCGGCCTTATCGCCATCCGGGCCGCCGGCCTGGGCCATGTCGGGCCGCCCGCCGCCACCCTTGCCGCCCAAGGCAGCCGATCCGGCCCGCACCAGCCCGACGGCATCCAGCGACCCGGTCAAGTCTTCGGTCACGCCGACCACCAGGGAGGCCTTGCCTTCGTTGACGCTGACCAGAGCCACCACGCCCGATCCCACCTGGTCCTTGAGATCATCGGCCAGCCCTTTCAGGTCCTTGGCCGGCACGTCAGTGAGGCTTTTGCCAATGAATGCGGTACCGCCGATATCCTTGGCGGGATCCGCCCCGCCGCCGGTCGCCTGGGCCCGCCTTGCATCGGCCAGGTCCCGTTCAAGATTTCGCCGCTCTTCCAGCAATGCGCCGAGGCGCCCCGGCAGATCGGCGGGCGGCACTTTGAGCAAAGTGGCGGCCTCGCCCAACAGCCGTTCATTTTCCGCCAGATGGGCCAGCGCGGCGGCGCCCGTGACCCCTTCGATGCGCCTGACGCCGGCGGCAACCGCGGTCTCTGTGATCACTTTGAACAGACCGATATCGCCGGTACGCGACACATGGGTACCGCCGCAAAGCTCGGTGGAATAGGCGGCGTTGCTCTCATCACTATGCCCCATCATGACGACCCGCACTTCTTCTCCATATTTTTCCCCGAACAGCGCCAGGGCGCCGGCCTCCATGCCTTCTTCGGGTGGCATGAGGCGGGTCTCGACGGCGCCATTGCCTCTGATCTGGCCGTTCACAGCGGCCTCTACCGCGGCGATTTCATCACCGCTGATGGCCTTTGGGTGGCTCACATCAAAACGCAGCCGGTCGGCGGCCACCATGGAGCCTTTCTGGGCAACGTGATCGCCCAAAAGCCCGCGCAAGGCCGCATGCAACAAATGGGTGGCCGAATGATGGGAACGAATTGCGGCGCGGCGTTCCCCATCGACGGCAAGATGAACCCCATCGCCGGTCGCCAGGTTCCCTTCCAGAATATTGCCCAGATGAATATGCAGATCGCCCAGCTTTTTATCCGTATCACTTATCCTGATGCGGCAACCGCCGGGGCCGGTCAGCTCACCCTGATCGCCCTGCTGGCCTCCGGACATGCCGTAAAAGGGCGTCTGGTTGACCACCAGGGCAACATCGGCACCCGCTTCCGCCCGTTCCACCCGCTCGCCACCCACACAGATGGCCAGCACCACGCCATCGGCCGCCTCGCTCTCATAGCCCAGAAATTCGGTGGCGTCCATTTCCTCGCGGATGGCGAACCAAACCTCATCGGTAGCCGCCTCACCCGATCCGGCCCAGGCTTTGCGCGCCTCGGCCCGTTGGCGTTCCATGGCCGCATCGAACCCGGCCTGTTCCACGCCCAGGCCCTGGGACCGCAGCGCATCCTGGGTAAGGTCTAGGGGGAAGCCGTAAGTATCATAAAGCTTAAAGGCCACCCCGCCCGGCAGATCGCCGCCGGCTGCCAGCTTTCCGGTCTCTTCGGCCAGCAGGCTCAGACCCCGCTCCAGTGTGCGCTTGAAACGCTTTTCTTCATGTTCCAGGGTTTCGGTGATCAGGGACTGGGCGCGTGGCAGTTCGGGAAAAGCCTGACCCATCTCGGCGATCAAGGCCGGCACCAGACGCCACATCAAGGGCTTGGCGCATCCCAAAAGCTGGGCGTGGCGCATGGCCCGGCGCGAACTTCGCGCGGGGTTGACGGGCTTCAAGATT
>CAZBQG010000038.1:0-392 GCA_964493945.1 uncultured Rhodospirillaceae bacterium | reverse complement strand
CGCATGATCCGCCTGACCACATAGCCGCGCCCCTCGTTGGAGGGCAGCACGCCGTCGGCAATAAGAAAGCTGGCGGCGCGCAGATGATCGGCGATCACCCGGTGCGACACGGCGGCGTCGCCATCGGCGGCAACACCGGCGGCTTCGGCCGATGCGGCAATCAATGCCTTGAACTGATCGGTCTCGTAATTGTCGTGGCTGCCCTGCATGACGGCGGTAATGCGTTCCAATCCCATGCCCGTATCGATGCTGGGGCTCGGCAGATCGACCCGCTCATCTTCGCTTTTCTGATCGAACTGCATGAAGACCAGGTTCCAGATTTCGACGAACCGGTCACCATCCTCATCAGCGCTGCCGGGGGGGGCCGCCAGGAATATGATCGCCGTGATCAT
>CAZBQG010000037.1:0-22437 GCA_964493945.1 uncultured Rhodospirillaceae bacterium | reverse complement strand
AATACAATGGTTCGGGCCGGAAAGATTATGCCTATACCGGTAATACCGGCGTCAGGTACCTGTTCAACAGGAACTTCGCCATGGGGCTGGAATATGAATACAAGGCCAAGGATTCCAATACGGCCGGAAACGACTGGACCAACAACAAGATCCGCATTGATCTTGGCATTCAGTTCTAGGAGAGTGGAATAGATTTGCCACTCCGGCCTAAAAGAAAAAGCCCCTGATACAGGGGCTTTTTTTCGCCTGATATGAACCGCCTCAAAAGAAACGTTCAGGGATGCGCACGACATCGCCAGGCAGAAGCAGGGTGCCATGTCCTCCATCGCTGTTCAGATCGGGGACCAGGATGCGCCGGTCAATTTTTATCTTACGTTCATTCGCCCGGTAGGTGAAGCCACCGGCCAGGGCTACGGCCTGCATGACGGTCATATGATGTACATATTCATATGAGCCTGGATTCTTAACCTCACCCAGAACGAACACCGGCCGATAATTCATGACCTGGGTACTCACTTTGGGGTTTTTCAGATAACCATCCAGAAAGCGTGCCTCCACGAGCATGGTGAATTCCTTCAGGCTCCGCCCACCCGCGGCGACGGATCCGATCAGAGGCAGGGATACCTTACCCGCCGAGCCCACCTGAAATTCACCGGACAGATTATCCTCGCCAAAAACGGTCAACCTGATTTTGTCGCCCGCGCCCAACCTGTATAAATATTTTCCGTCTTCCGTGACCGGTTGAAGCGACGCCAATTGGACATTTGCTTCCGTTTCCGGATCTCTTGGAGGGAGATCCAAATCACCTGCCACGGTCCGTTGGAGAAGTCCGGCCAATTCCATACCCATAACATCGACGTCGCCCGGATCCACGGGGGCTGGGTTTGATTCGCTGATGGCGGGTGGCCCGAGGGCCGCCATTTGTAGGCGGGGTTCCTGGTGGCGCTTTTCGGCGGGACCCAGTTTTCGCACAACCCGGGTCGGCGCACATCGTGGCGGCAGGGTTGCCAGTTCCCACCTGTTCTCAAACTCGTCCAGATTCATGACCGCCTTGCGCCATTGGTATCTGGTCAGGCAGCTTTTCTGGTAAGACAGCTTCATAACGGCGGGCCGCAGCCGTCCGCGTGCCAGACGGCCACCCCTACCAGCCCCGCCTTCCCATGCTCCGGCTCTGCCACCTTCTTCATTGTAATGGATTTCGACACTGGCCATCGCCGAATATTCCTGGCAGACGGGTTGATCATCAATCATGCGAAAAATGGCGCAATCCTGCCCCCTGGCCGCCGAAAGAACATGGTCTGAAATAGTTTTTTCGGTCGCGACGAAACTGCCGGTGTTGGCCGCGATTTGGACTATATTGACCGCTGGGGATGCGCATCCCGCAACGAGAAAGGCAACTACCACGCCCCGCATCGGGAACCTCCTGGTGGAGAGCAATCTGAGCGCTTTTCCTTTTATTGTGCCTTTATTCTTGGCCGAGGACAATGAATTCCTTTGGCGGACAGCCGCACCGGAGTTTGAAAGGAATTACTCTTTACAAAAACACCTTTTTCCGTTTGAGTAAGTCACAATGAAAACTTTGTTTTTAATATCTGGCCTCCTTTTTGCCCTTTTCTTTAGCGCATCCGCAGGCGCCCAGGAACTTCGCTATGTTCTGGGATCGGGGGATGAGCTTCGCATTACGGTTTTTGGCGAAAAAGATTTATCCGGCAAATTTGAAATCGGTGGACATGGCAGCTTATCCCTGCCTCTGATCGGCGAAGTCCAAGCCACCGGCCTGACCTTAAAGGACCTAGCAAGCAGAATTTCCACCAAACTTAAGGATGGATATCTAAAGCGCCCCCGTGTTTCGATCGAGGTCCTCAACTACCGGCCCTTTTACATTATCGGTGAGGTAAAAGAGCCGGGCAGCTACCCCTATGTGGCGGGCATGACCGTGCTCAACGCCGTTGCCCTGGGCAAGGGCTTCACATACAGGGCCGATAAAAATGATATCAAGGTAAAGCGGGCCAACGAACAAAAATAGTATAAGGCAAGGCTGGACGATCAGGTTTTCCCGGGAGACATCATTCGGGTCACCGAACGATTCTTTTAATTATGCCGACCTGAAACCGGACCGGTCTTACCCTATCTGGGTAGCGTGCAGCATGCGCTCGCGCTCTTCCAGCCAAAGATCGGCATAGCCGCAATCGAGATAATCATCGAAATAAGGGCCCCCCGTCGTGTAATGGAGGTTGGATATTTCCTCCACCGGCTGGACCGGGTCGTAATCCACCAGATGGTTCCATTTTTGGGGTATGGAGCCGATCAGATCATCATCGCCCAGCCATTGGAAACGGTGCAGCTCAAGCCCGCTCGCCGTGTTTACATATTCGGGGGTCAGGGCGGTGCATTTGGCGCAATTGAACAGCATGACGCTGGACCAGTTCTTTTTTTCGTAACTGGTCTGAGGTTGGTTGAGGAATTTCACCTTCTCCGACGGCTGGTGGTCATGTTTCACACAATGGACGGCAAAACGGTCCTCCGCCAGATCCCACAAGTTGGCGATATCGTCCAGCACCAGCATGTCGCAATCCATGAACACGGCCCAGCCCTGGAAATCACAAAGATGGGGCACCAGAAACCGCGAAAAGGAAAAATCCGTGGATTGCAGGTCATGGCGCTCGCGCCACATCATGCCGTCCAATTGTGAGAGCGCCAGGGGCGCGATGCTCACCGGCCGGCTGGCGCGGGTCTGAATGGAATGGGCAAGCACATTGTAGGCCACCGCTTCATGGGGATCATAGCCAAGAAAAACTTTAATCATGATATGGACTTCCTCCGTGTTGTCTTTTTATGCGCTTCCGGTGGGCGGCGTGCAAGTTCGATCCTTTAGGCCGGAGCATTAAGGCTGGCCGCGGATCATATCAGCTGCCTTTTCAGCGATCATGATAACCGGCGCCGCCGTGTTGCCGCCGATGATGGAGGGAAGGACCGAGGCATCGATAACAAAATCATAAATCTCTGCTTCTTGGGCCACGCCGTAATCCTCGGCCTATGGCTCGCTCACCGTGCCCGCCTCATTGTCCAGAATCATGAATGCATCGAAATATGAGATACTTGGTGCCTGACCGGTCCTTTTCTCTACTTCCCTTTGCCAGTTTGCATCATGGGCCTGTTCGGCCGCCTCGCGGGACTTCCAAAGGTAAAACCCGCAGCACCATTGGCCATCGTCGCTCCATAGGAAATGCTTGCGGATCAATTCCGGATTGGCGCTCCATTTTTCGATTACACCTCTGGCATCCTCAACGATCTCTTGGCGGCTGGCATCTTCCGGCGCTGGATATTTGACAAATTCACCTATCATCTTTCAATCTTATTCTCAGTTTTTCTTCACGAATCACGATACAGATTACCGTATGGTCGGTTTATTGCATATCTGGGATTAGGTAATCTCCGGGAATTCATGAGGCGTATCACTTTGCAGGGAGATGGTTTATGAAAATCGACGGTGGATGCCATTGCCGGTTTCTTACCTATGAGGCCGAGGTCGATCCCGAAAGTGCCGGAATCTGCCATTGTACCGACTGCCAGTCCCTTTCCGGGACGGCCTTCCGCACGGGCGTTACGGCCCATGAGGATGATTTCCGGTTTCTCTCGGGCGAGCCCAAGATCTATCAAAAGACCGCCGAGAGCGGCAACCAGCGCCAACAGGTCTTTTGCCCCAATTGCGGCACCCAAATCTATTCCACCTCGCTCGGTCCGGCGGGTGGGCGGTCCCTGCGTCTCAGGGCGGGGACGGTGACCCAACGCGATCAGCTTCCGCCCAAACGCCAAATCTGGATCCGCTCGGCCCAAAGCTGGGTAGGCGAAATCGATCAGATCCTGAAGATCGAAAAACAGGGCAACTGAGCCGGCAATCAAACCGGTGGCTTGGCCCTGGCTGCGTCCCTCTCCCCAGGGGGCAAAAAGAAAATATGATGGTCGTCCTTGGCCACCGGCCCCACGCCATCGGCGATCAGGGTCCAGCTCTCACCCCGGTTCTCACTGGCATAAACCTCACCCGTGGCGGTGCCCAGCGTCATCATGAAGCCACCCGGCCATTGATGCAGACCCATGGCCTCGAAGGCGCCAATGACGGGCTTGGGCAATCCCTTATCCAGATCGATCCATGAATGACCCAAATCCTCGCTGCGCATGATGCTGGATTCGGCCATATCCACCTTGCGCCAATAATCCGGGTTCTTGAACGAACCACCCATATAGAATGCATCCTTGTCGGTGGGATCGAGATAGAGAAAATCCGGATATCCCAGCTTGTCGCCACGCCTCGTCAGTTGCTCCCAGCCCTCGCCCCCGTCGTCGGACCTGTAGAGCCCCTCGCCGGCGGCCAGGTAAAACACGTCAGGCGCATGGGGCAGGATCAGCAGGCGGTGCAGATCACGATAGGCCAACTCATCAGGATCGGAATAGGCGTCCAGCTCTCTCCGTCATCGGTTGATTTGAACAAACCTCCCTGCTCGACGCCGACGAACAGGGTTTGGGGGTCGCCGGGATGAAAATTGATGAATTTGACATGGGGGATATGGGGCGGCGGCGGAAAGGTCCATTTATCCGTGTCCGGCACCTCTAGAAGGGAGGTGATCTCCGTCCAGCTTTCACCCAGATCCTCGCTGCGGTAGAGGGGGGCGGAGGAAGCGCCAAGAAACAAGGTGACTTTCCCAGCCAGCCTGCGGGCCGCCAGCGTACAAATATGAGGCCGATCCAGACCCTGGTCCAAGGGGCGCCAGGCGGCGCCTCTTCCATCATCGCTGACCCACAGCCCGCCCCAGGCATGGGCGCCCGCGAACAGCCGCCCGGAACCAGGCTCCATCAGCAGTGAGCCGATATGGCGGTCCGCCAATAAGTGCTCCGTCTGCACCCAGGGTGCTTCCGGATCGGGCCGGTTAAGCGTCACGACGCCTTCCACGGTGGCCACCTGAAGGCTCAGGGCCGGGCCCTCCCCGGTGGTCAGGCTTTCCCCATTGGGCAACAGATAGGCGGTTGGGGGCGAAAGATAGGCGGTTGGATTGCTCATTTTGCTTTCTCTCTGTTCAATAGAAACCCCGATGGGCGAACCCAAGCGGGGTTTCTTTTCAGCCTTTGGCTGGTTCCCGGTGCATTGTCCGGGAAATTTTAGAGCCGGCGCCAAGCGCCAAGCTATAAGCAAAAATCTATGCGATTTTAATCGGTTTCCGACGGCGAACCGCCGCCTGCTTTACCGTTGCCCCCCGTCACGGGGGGCGGTACCGGAGCCGGTCGCATCCATGTATTTCCCTACCCTCCTCATTAACAGGTTAGGCACGAATTATACTCAAAAACAGCAAAATTATCTACTGATCGTGGGCTGAATAACTTGCCGGGCAACAAGGAAATTGAGTCTGACCGGGGGAAAAACTACACTCGCCCTTAATCAAGCCATGGAGAAAGCTAATGTCTGAAAACCAATCCACGATCACGGAGCCGGGCCGGGAAACCCCACTTTGGGGCAGCTACGAAGTCGTCGTGTTGGGTGGTGGTCCAGCGGGAATAGCCGCCGCCGCCGCCGCCGGGCGGTCTGGACGCTCAACCTTGCTGGTAGAGCGGCACGGCTATCTGTGGGGCAACGGAACCGCCGCCGGGGTCAGCAATTTTGGGGGGTTGCATGCCAATGTGCATGGCGATCACCGTGTCGTGGTACATGGCGTGGGTGCGGATTTGCTAAACCGCATCGAAGCGCTGGACGGGCTCAAGCCGGCCCATCTGTCCCTGCAGGGCAAGATCATGTCCCAGGCCTTCGACATATCGGCCTACAAGATCGCCGCCGAACAGATCATGGCCGATGCGGGCGTGGAGATGATCTATCTGGCCTTCGGCGCGGGCGTGGTGATGCGAACCGAGACCATGATCCAGGCCTTGCTGGTAGAAACCAAATCCGGGCGCTTTGCTATCGAGGGAAAGGTCTTTATCGATTGTTCGGGCGACGGGGATCTGGCCGCCTGGGCCGGAGCACCTTTTGAAATGGGCGACGGCAAGGGGACCATGATGTATCCGACCACCATGTTCCGCATCAATAGCGCCGATGCCAGCCGGGCGGTCAATGATATCGCCGCCACCAACCAACTGGTCAAGGAGTCCATTGATGGCGGGCGCAAGCTGCCCCGCAATGGGGTCATCGTGCTGCCCCAGAAGAACGGGCTGGAATGGCGGGTCAATGCCACCCAGGTGGCCAACCCGGACGGCTCACCGGTGGATGGCACTGATGCAAGGCAACTCACCCACGGCCAGATCGAAGGACACCGGCAGGTCCTGCAGGTGTTTGAATTTATCAAGGAAACCATGCCCGGTTTTGAAGATTCCTATATCGTCGATATCGCGCCCCAGCTTGGCATCCGGGAGACCCGTCTGATCCAGGGCGAATACCGCCTGACCGAAGAAGACGTGCTGGGTTGCGCCGATTTCGAGGATACGATCGGAGTCAGCGGCTGGCCGGTGGAGCGCCATGTGGCGGGGGATGTGTTGATCAAATTTCCGCCGATCCCCAAATCCCGGGGTTTCACCCAGCTTCCCTACCGCATGATCGTGCCGAAAAAGGTGGAAAATCTGTTGGTCGCCGGGCGCTGCGCCTCCATGACCCATCAAGGCCAGTCGGCGGTTCGCGTCACCGGGCCCTGCCTGGTCATGGGTGAAGCCGCCGGTACCGCTGCTGATCTGGTGCTAGCGGGCAACACCACGCCACGCCAGATAGACGTGCCCCAACTGCAAGACAGGCTGACTGTCGGCGGCGCCTATCTGGGCACGGAAATCTAGGCAGGTCTTATTTGCTTCCCACCCAACCGGTATGGGAAAGATCGATCATGATGCCGTTTGGGTCGAGAAACTTGACCTCGTAATTCTGCTGACCATGGGCCGCAGGCATGGCATCGCTGGCTTTGCCGCCATTGGCCTCGATCAGCGCCGCCGTGGCGTCCAGATCATCGACCCAGAAACCGAAATGATGCACGCCCACATAATCTTTCCCTTTTGCCCCCGGGGGGCCATCTTTCTTGAAATCAAGAATGGCCAGATTAACCACCCCATCGGCCAGGAAAATGGCATCGGCGGTGGGCGTGGCCTCCTGGGCCATGCGTCTGACGCCGAAGCTTTTCTCATAAAATGTGGCGGTGGCATCAGCGCCATTCACGGTGATGGCCATATGGCGCAACCGGGTGCCGGGCTGGGGTTTGGCCTGATCCGGCTCGCGCCGGGCGCCGGCCCATCCGGTGCGGGACACATCCAGCTCAATGCCCATGAGATCACGGAATTTCTCCGTGTCGTTGCCTGCCGGGCGCGGTGCCCCCGATCCGGCCCCGCCCGTGGCCAGGGGTGCTCCGCCATTTTCGACAATCTTCCCGGCGGTGGCATCCAGATCATCCACCCAAAACCCCAGATGATGGGGACCGATAAAATCCTTTCCGCCCTCGACGCCGGCGGCGGCATCCTCCTTGAAATCGATCACGGCGAAATTAATCAGCCCGTCCGAAAGAAAAATATTCTGAGACGCCGGACCTTCCCTTTGACCCGTCCGCTCCATGCCAAAAACCTTTTCATAAAAAACCGCCGTTGCCTCGGCGTCGGGGACCGCGATTGCCAAATGACGAAGCTGGGCCATGTGAAACACCTCCCTTTTGTTCGCTGGTTTGAAACAGGGTAACAGTCCGGGCGATTGATGCGAACCATTTTCCGGTTATGGGATACAATAAATGGGAAAGGTTGGGGGCGAATGAGCAATTACCATGCACCACACTCGGTTCTGGAGGGCCTGGATTGGCCAGCCGTCCCCTCGCCCGAAGATGTCCGCATCCTGGCCCTGGCCTATCAATTGGAACAAAGCCAATGGTGGCCCGAACCCGTATTGACGGCCCGCCAGTTGCGCCAGGCCGAAACCCTCTGCGCCCATGCCGGGCCGGGGTGCCGCTATATCAAGACCGGCTGGATTTGGCAGCCGGTCTGGATATGGAAAAATGGTGTCGGCTGCCCATCCTGACGAGCACGGAGATCCAGGAACGGGGGGCCGAGCTGATCAACCGCCACCTGCCCCCGGGGCACGGACCGGCGGCAGACATTTCCACATTGGGATCGACCGGGCGCCCCGTGACCCTCAAGACCAGCCAGGCGACCCGGCTGTTTTACCAGGCGCTGAATTTGCGGTTCCATTTGTGGCATGGGCAGGACTTCCTAGCCAAAACCTGCGCCATACGGACTCTCAGCGCTTCCGACAGCGCCAAACAGGACTGGGTGCCGGGCCATGCCTCCCAGCCCGTGAAGTTTTTCGATGTGACCCTCCCGGTAGCCCAGCAATTGGAATGGTTGATGGAGGAAAAACCCGGTTATTTGCTGACCTATCCCAACAATCTGGAAGCCCTGATCCATCATTCCCAGGATTTGGGTACCCGCCCATCAGGCTTACGCGAAGTAATCACCATGTCCGAGGTGCTGGATCACAAAATCCGGGCTTTTTGTGAAGAGGCTTGGCAGGTTTCGGTGGTGGATTCCTATAGCGCCCAGGAAGTGGGGATCATCGCCCTGCAATGCCCTGAAGGCACCAATTACCATCTGCAGGCGGAAAGCCTTCTGACCGAAATCCTGGACGAAGACGGCAACGCTTGCGCCCCCGGCCAGACCGGCCGGGTGGTGATTACGGATCTGAAGAATCTGGCCACACCTTTGATCCGCTACGAGATCGGCGATCATGCCGAACTGGGCCCGCCCTGCGGCTGCGGGCGGGGATTGCCCAGCGTCACGCGCATCCAGGGGCGATCCAGAAACATGCTGGTCCTGCCTTCCGGTGACCGGTTATGGCCGCGCTTCGCCTCCTCCCGGCTGGCGCGTCACGCACCGGTGCGCCAGGTCCAGTTGGTTCAGATGAGTCGGCATGAAATCCAGGTCAATCTGGTGATTGCCAGGGATTTGACCTTGGAGGAGGAAGCAGGGTTGCGCGATATGATCACCACCTCCCTGGGCCACCCCATCACCCTCAGTTTCAACTACATGGATGAAATCCCCCGCAGCGCCAACGGCAAGTTCGAGGATTTCCGCACCGAATTGTGACTCAAACGCGCCGGGCGATGATTTCGGCGTAGCTTGCCGTCTGGCTGGTTCCCGGTCCACCGGCGGCGAAGCTTCCCTCCAACTCCCGGATTCCCAGATGTTCGATGGCGAAGCCGCCCCGTTCCAAAAGCTGGCGGAGCTCTTCCTCCATACGCAGGGAATAATTTCTGAAAAGGGCGGCGTAATGACGGGCGAAGCGGGCGATATCCTCTGATGCCAGATCGATCAGTCCGGGCCTGGCTTCTGCTTCAGCCAAGGCCCGTTCGCCAAACGCCATCACCTGTCCGGGCGAGAAGCCCGCTTTATCCTCACTCCAGGACGGATTGAGGCGGGTGCTGGTCACCAACATGCCACCCGGGCGCAGGGCGCCATGCCACGTCTTCATCAAGTTTTCGCGCCCGGTGGCTGGAAAGCGCGATAGAAAAGAATGGGTGCAGATCATGTCGAAAGCCCGGTCCGGGCGGTAATCCAAAATCTGGGCCCTCTGCATCTCAATTTTTTGGCTCATGCGTTTAGCATACCAACGGCAAAGGGAAAGAGGCGTTTCACAGCAATCCACCACCGTAATGCGCGCTCGGCCATGAGTTTGGGCTAGATATGCGAGCATGGAATAATCGGCCGAGCCCGAAATCAGAACCCGGGAAAAGCCGCCTTCGACCCCCAGGTTTTCGAAACTTGATCCAAAAAACACGGCATGGCGGTCCGGCGCCGAGGCCAAGCCCAACAGGCAGAGATATTGCCAAACCCCGTGATACCAGAAACAACCCTCCACACCGGCCAGGCCGGACCGGCAAAGGCGGGTGGCATAGCCCAGGGCCAAAGGAGCTGAAAGGGCAAGGGGTTCGGCAGGCATATCCGCCATATATTTTCCATCCAGCGGCTGGACTCTTTTGTGATCGCCGTCACTGCGAACCATTCCAGACTCCATTAACATTCCACACTTCAGGGGCACCCTCCCTTCGCGCCAATTGGCGCTGTCCCTGAAGCCTCCCTGTTAAACTTGCCGGCCCCTTCACCGGGGCCGGTCCTTTTTTTAGGCGGTCAGCCCTTCCCATCTCCGTCCTCCTCGCAGCTCAAGCGGTTGGCGATGAGGCCATAAAAGACGGGTAGCGCCTCCGCGCCCCTGAATTGCCAGCCCAGATGCCACTGACAGCCGAGACACAAGGCGAGACGCCAGACATAATTCTTGAACCAGGTGAATTCGCCCGATGCCTCGCCAATGGAGGCCACACCCGGAGCATCCCGAAAGCACTGGATTTCGAAGATGATACCCGCCGGGTTGAAGACTGTATGCTCATGGGCGCCATTCATGGAAAGGCGCTCCGGCCCTTCGGTGATCAGCCGGTGGCAACGGGCACAGAAAAAGCGCTCCTTTTTCTTCTCCTCCACTTCATCGCCCGCGGACCAGGTCTGGATGGCACCGGATGTTCCATCAGGGGTCATAAACCAGCCTCTCCTTTGCGCTGGCATCCTCGGGCCAGCAAGGCCAGTATACGCCCATTACCGGTCCCGGAGAATGAAGGAGGCACTCCATGCGGCTACAATTAAGCACCTGGCCGGAAGTGGAATCCTATCTTGAAACCAGCCAGGGCATCATTCTGCCCATCGGATCCACCGAACAGCATGGCCCCACGGGGCTGATCGGCACCGATGCCATCTGTGCCGAGGCCGTCGCGCTGGGCGTCGGCGAACGGGAAGGCGCCCTGGTCGCCCCGACCATTTCGGTGGGCATGTCCCAACATCATATGGAATTCAAGGGGAGCATGACATACCGCCCCAGCACTTTAATTGCGGTGATCCTGGATCAGGTACTGTCCCTGGCCGAACACGGATTTGAACGGTTCTTTCTGGTCAATGGCCATGGCGGCAACACGGCCTCCATCGGGGCGGCATTCGCCGGGATCTATATGACCGCCCGGGACCGCTGGGCCGTGGCCGCGCCGGATTTGCGCCTGACCAGCGTAAGCTGGTGGGAAAGCAAGGGGGTCGGAGAAATTTCCGGGGAAATGTTCGGGGACCGCCTGGGCGGCCATGCAACGCCCGCCGAAGTGGCCGTCGCCCAGTTTGTTCATCCCGGCCATATCAAGCAGGCCCAACTGGAACCCTTATTGGCGTCGGACAGCGAGGTTGGATTTTACGATGCCAGAGATTACCGGCGTCGCTTCCCGGACGGGCGCATCGCATCGGACCCATCCATGGCCAGCCCCGAAAAGGGCAAGAAAATTCTGGACGCTGCCATCACCGATCTGACCGCCAAATACAATGGCTTTTTAGATGCGGCCTAGGCGCCGCCTGATTGGCTCAGGACAGCCTCGAAGCCTTCAAACTGAGGCGGGCCCATATAGATGTCCTTGCGCGCCCCAGCCCCTGCATGGGCCTTGCGGAAGGCTTCAGAAGTTGTCCAATCCTCGAAATGCTTGCCCGTTTCCCAACTGGTATGGGAGGCATAAAGGATATGATCTTCCGCTTCCGGACCGCGCAGCAGGTGAAATTCAACGAATCCAGGGACTTCCGTCAATTGGGAATCCCGTTCGGCCCAGATTCGTTCGAACTCGGGCTCTTCGCCCTTGATGATGCGAAAGCGGTTCATGGCTATGAACAATGGTTTGCTCCTTATCCGTGCTTCTGTCTTTGTCTATATAGGTATCTTCAGGGCGAAAAAAAGTTATCCGGGCGGGGAGCGGACGGATTAAAATACCGCCCATGAAAACCCTTCTCCCCGCCGTCCTTGCCTTGTTGCTCACCGCCTGGGCTCCTGCCCATGGCACCCAGCGGGGTCCCTTTGCCCTGACCGATCATCACGGCAAGGCGGTAACGGACCGGGATTATCTGGGCAGCTATATGCTGGTCTTTTTCGGCTACACCCATTGTCCCGATGTTTGTCCCATGGATTTGCAGATCATCAGCCGGGCGATGGATTTGCTGGGCGAAAAAGCAGCCCGGGTGCGCCCCTTGTTCATCAGCGTCGATCCGGCCAGGGACACGCCCAAGGTCATGGCCGATTATGTCGGCCATTTCCACCCCCGCCTGGTGGGCCTGACCGGGACGGCGGACCAGGTGGCCCGCGC
Organism: uncultured Rhodospirillaceae bacterium; assembly: GCA_964493945.1. Taxonomy (GTDB): domain Bacteria; phylum Pseudomonadota; class Alphaproteobacteria; order Rhodospirillales; family UBA2165; genus CAZBQG01. The sequence continues at coordinate 10,282 of CAZBQG010000037.1, read as the reverse complement.
GGCCCGGGTCTATCGCATCCAATACCGGAAATTTTTCCCGGCTCCCGATGGCGGGGAAGATACGGACAACAAAACTGATTACCTGATGGACCATTCGACGGCCACCATTCTCATCGGACCCGATGGCGCGCCGGTGGGGCTTTATCCCCATGGCATGAACGCCAAGGATATGGCCAAAGATTTACTCAGCGTCATGAAAGCGGCGAAACCATGAGCGAATATGATTACATCATCATCGGCGCCGGATCGGCCGGCTGTGTGCTGGCCAACCGGTTGAGCGCCGATGGGGAGACCCGTGTTCTGGTGTTGGAGGCCGGCCCAAAGGACAGCAATCCCTTCATTCATCTGCCCGTCGGCAATGCCCGCATCCTGCCCAACACCAGCTATAACTGGTGCTTCTGGACCGAGCCTGACGGGCCCACCCAGGAGCGTCCCATTCCTCTTCCCCGGGGCAAGATGCTGGGCGGTTCTTCTTCGCTTAACGGCATGCTTTATGTGCGCGGTCAGGCTTCCGATTACGATGCATGGCGTCAGATGGGGCTGGATGGCTGGGATTATGACAGTCTGCTCCCCCTGTTCCGCCGCTCGGAAGGCAATGGCCGGGGAGAGGATGAATTTCACGGCTCCCAGGGGCCCCTCAAGGTTAATAACGATATTTCCGACAATCCCCTGTTCGATGCCTTCCATGAGGCCGGCAGGCAGGCGGGCTACAGGGAAAACAATGATTTCAATGGCGCCGGTCAGGAAGGGTTCGGGCGCTACCAGTTCACGGCCCACCGCGGACGGCGCTGTAGTGCCGCCGATGCCTTTCTCAGGCCCGCCCTGGGCCGGTCAAATCTCACGCTCCAGGTGGGCGCGCTGGCAGAGCGGATCATCATCGAGGGCGGACGGGCGGTGGGTATTGCGTATAGCCACCGGGGTGCGGCAAAGACGGCCCGGGCAGCCCGCGAAGTGGTGCTCTCCGGGGGGGCCATAAATTCGCCTCAGCTGCTCATGCTGTCGGGCATCGGGGATGCAGACCATCTGGTCAGCATGGATATCCCCATCCAGGTGGATTTGCCGGGCGTCGGGCAGAACCTGCAGGACCATCTGGGCGTCCGGCTGTTGCATCTGTCCAAATTGAAAACGGTGACCCAGACCCTCGGGCGGCTTGATCTGGCGGCAATTTCGGTGATCCGCGCCTGGATTACCGGGCGCGGCCCGGCGGCGCAATTTCCCCTGGTGGGGGGTGCTTTTTTGCGCACCGATCCGTCTCTCACCGCACCCGATCTACAGCTTCAATTTTGTGCCGGCAATCTTTTGACCATGTCACGCAACCCTTTCGCCCGCGCCGCCCGGGATAATTCAAGGCCCGACACCTTCACCCTTCTGATTTGCCAGTTGCGGCCCCATTCACGGGGCGAATTGCGCCTCAAATCCAATGACCCATCCATGGCACCCATGATCCGCCCCGGTTACCTGAGCGATCCCTATGATCTGGAGGTCACCCGCAAGGGAATCAAACTGACCCGCGATATCCTGGCCCAGCCGGCCATTACCCAGGTCAGCCACGGGGAATTCTTGCCGGGGGCCGATATCGCCAGCGACGCCGATATCGACAGCTTCATCGCCGAAACCGGATCCACCGTGCATCACCCGGTCGGAACCTGCCGCATGGGAAATGACACCGGCGCCGTGCTGGACGCCGAACTTCGGGTGCGGGGCGTTGAGGGGTTGCGGGTGGCCGATGCTTCCATCATGCCCAATCTGATCAGCGGCAATACCAATGCGCCATCCATCATGATCGGCGAAAAGGCGGCCCAGTTGATCACTGGCGATTAGAGCAAACGAAAAAGGAATTCGGCCGGCCCTCGCAAGTCGGCCGCTAAGGTCTCAGCCCTCAGCCACCGCTGCTGGACTTTGAAATACTCGCCGAGCCATCCACAACGGTCTGCGGAATAGGTTGAGCGCTTTTCAGATGGCCAGAGCAATCGGCACTGGCTTGGGCGAACATGCCGAAGGACGCCAGAAAAAGAGCGGCCAAGGACAAAGTTACAAATTTACGCATGGTGTGCCTCCTGAAAGACTTCCCAACATCGCGACAGAAAGTGTACCGGTGCCGGACCACCCCGGTCAATGTCAAAAGAGCTTCCGGTTAGCCATCCTTTTCCACAATTTCGAACCGGTGGCTGATCTCGGCTGTTTTGCCCAGCATGATGGAGGCCGAACAATATTTATCCGCCGACAGCTTCACCGCGCGCTCTACTTTTGCCGGGTTCAGGGCCCGGCCACTGACTTCAAAACAAAGTTCGATGCGGGTGAATACCTTGGGGTCCTCAAACGCCCGCTCGGCCTCCAGGCGGAGCAGGCAATCTTCCACGGATTCGCGGGATTTCTCTAGGATATCGACCACGTCAAAAGCGGCACAGCCACCCAGGCCCAGCAAGATCATCTCCATCGGTCGGATACCCATATTGCGCCCGCCTGCTTCGGGCGGGCCATCCATTACCGCCGTGTGGCCGCTTTCCGTTTCGCCCAGAAACATGCGCTCACCGACCCATTTCACCTGTGCTTCCATAAACTGGTACCTTCCTATCATCCGCCAGCAATGGCATTATGGCCGGGATGATTGATTTTATACAATTGCCCATCGGGCGAAGCGGGGCGGAATGAGTTCCGGGCGCTCCTTATGGCCATGGGGCGAGCTGGCGGGGTTGGTGATTGCCCTGGCCATTCCGGTGGCTGCCTTCTTTTTGCGGGGTAGCGAAGAAGCCCAATTTCCCCTGGTGGTTTCTCTCCTGGCCGGCATCCCCCCCTTTGTGCCCCAGCCCACTTCCTTTGAAGGCCTGCCCTGGCCCCAGCTTTTGGAATTGCCCTTGCTTTATCAGGTGGGCATCTACTTCCTTTGGTGGCCATTGCTGGGGATTTATCTGGGCTGGTCGGCCTGGCGGGGAGAAACTGTCAGACTGATCACCGGGATCGTATTCATATTGGTGGCCGTCGGCCATCTGGGAACCCGCCTGGTCATTGACCTGGCCCTGGCCCGGGCCCTGGATGGGTTGGCCTCACTTCTTGGTGTCTAAAAAATAATCAGCGGTTTTTATAGGCCGTGATATCGCCGATATTAACCACCAGGCCTTCGTCCAGCTTAACCGCCGTGATGCGGAACCAACCTTCGCCGCCGAGCCCGGAGAAATGGCGTTCGTGATCCATGGGCCGCCCGCTTTCCACCACTTGAACATAGCGGTCGAACATGCCGTTGGCCTTATCGCCCGACAGAACATCCAAAAGCCTTTTGCCGAGCAGAGCATCCTGGGTGCGTCCCATCATACGGCAAGCCATTTCATTAACGATCAGCCATTCCAGATCGACGATCACGCCTTCATCGTCGCGCACCGCCTTCAAGGCCATGATCCCGTTAAGGGAGCTTTGCACAACGCTGACCAACAGGTCGCGTTCATATTCTATTTCGGCTTTGGTCGGCTTTTTGCCGGGTTTGCGCCCCATTTATCCGTGCCTCCGCTCTACCCCTCAAACCCGCCATGCAGTTTAGGGCGCTTCCAGGGCAGGTCAAGTATGCAAAGCCCCCGGTAGTGATTGCACAACCCACCCCGTTTGCTTTATTTTGGCACCAGACAGGCTCACCGCCTTCAATTCCGATCACCAAGGGAGGGGCCCCAGAGGGCCCGCATGGAAATATGTCCGAAGCCTATATTTGCGACGCTGTCCGTACACCCATTGGCCGCTATGGCGGCGGCCTGTCATCCACCCGCACCGACGATCTGGCGGCCATCCCCATGACCGCCCTGATGGAGCGCAACGCAAAGGTAGATTGGGGCCAAATCGACGATGTCATCTATGGTTGCGTCAATCAGGCCGGCGAAGATAACCGCAATGTGGCGCGCAACGCCCTTTTGCTGGCCAAGCTGCCGGTGGAGGTGCCGGGCGGCACGCTCAACCGGCTTTGCGGCTCGGGCCTGTTTGCCCTCGGCCATTGCGCCAATTCGATCAAGAACGGCGAGGCCGACCTGATGATTGCCGGCGGCGTCGAAAACATGTCCCGGGCACCCTTCGTCATGCCCAAGGCGGCCACCGCCTTTTCGCGCAATGTCGAGCTTTATGACACGACCATCGGCTGGCGTTTCCCCAATCCCATTATTATGGAGGAATACGGCACCGAGGCCATGGGCGAGACGGCTGAAAATGTTGCCGAGGAACACCAGATTTCGCGGGAAGACCAGGACCTTTTTTCGGCCCGCAGCCAAGCCAAAGCCATCGCTGCCCAGGAAGATGGCCGCATGGCCGAGGAAATTATCCCGGTGACCGTTCCCCAGCGCAAGGGCGATCCGATCATTGTGGACACGGACGAACATCCGCGCCCCGGAACCACGGTAGAGGTGCTGGGCAAGCTTCGCCCCGCCTTCCGCAAGGGCGGCACGGTGACGGCTGGCAATTCGTCGGGCGTCAATGACGGGGCCTGCGCGCTGATCATCGCCAGTGAAGAAGCGGCCAAGGCTCATGGCTTGACCCCCCGGGCGCGCATCCTGGGAACGGCGGCGGCGGGCGTCGCCCCCCGGGTCATGGGGCTGGGCCCCATCCCTGCCAGCCGCAAGCTGTTGGACCGGCTGGGCCTCAAGATCGATGACATGGACATCATCGAATTGAACGAAGCCTTCGCCGCTCAGGCGCTGGCGGTGACCCGCGATTTGGGTATCGAGGATGATGATGAGCGGGTCAATCCCCAAGGCGGGGCCATCGCCCTTGGCCATCCGCTGGGCGCCAGCGGCGGCCGGCTGGTGACCACGTCTATCTATCAGATGGAGCGGACCGGCGGCAAACTGGGCCTCTGCACCATGTGTGTCGGCGTCGGGCAAGGTATCGCCCTGGCCATTGAGATGGTCTGACGGAGTAATCCATATGAGCGCCGTCAAAGACGGCAATCCAGACACAAGGGAAGGAGGGGAGATCCTTCATGAGTGCCTATTACGCCATCGTCGGTTCGGGTCCCAGCGGCATGTATGCGGCGGATACCCTGCTTAAAAACCAGCCCGGCTGCCGGATCGACGTTTTCGACAAGCTGCCCTCGCCCTTTGGGCTGATCCGCGCCGGCGTGGCGCCCGATCACTATAAGACCAAGAACACCTCCCGCCAGTTCGCCCGCACCCTGGAGCTGGATCAGGTGCGTTATCTGGGAAATGTGGAGATCGGGCGGGATTTATCCCTGGATGATCTGCGTACCAATTATGACGCCGTCATACTGGCCATCGGCGCCTATAGTGACCGGGCGCTGGGCATCCCGGGCGAGCATCTGAAAGGCGTCTATGGGGCCTGCGCCTTCGTCGGCTGGTATAATGGCCATCCCGATTTCCGCGATCTCGATCCCCTGCTGGATGGCGGCGGTGTGGCGGTCATCGGCATCGGCAATGTGGCCCTGGATGTGTGCCGGGTACTGGGCAAGACGCCTCAAGAATTGATGGGATCGGACATCGCAGGGCACGCCGCCCAGGCCATCGCCAAGGCGCCCCTGGCAAATCTTTATCAGTTCGGGCGGCGCGGCCCCCTGGAGGGTGGATTCACCCCCAAGGAGCTGGGCGAGGTGCGCAATCTGGAACGCTGCGCGGCCATCGTCGATGGGGAGCAGTTACCGGCCGGGGTGGGCGACGGGTTTGACGGGCGGACCAAGGGCATCAAGGAAAAGAACCTGGCTATCCTCCGTGAACTGGCGGCCCAGGACAAACCGGATAAACCCATCAAGATGCATATCGGTTTCTATGCGGCACCCGTTGAGATATTGGGCACGGACCGGGTCGAGGGGCTGCGCCTGGAACGCACCCAGGTGGTCGATGGGCGGGCGGTCGGCACGGGCGAAATGTTTGATGTAGCGGCATCCGCCGTGGTCACCGCCATCGGCTATCAGACCGAGGCGCCGGATGGCGTTCCCTTGGAAGATTGGGGCACCGTCGCCAATCAGGATGGTCTGGTAGAGCCGGGCCTTTATGTGGTGGGCTGGGCCAAGCGGGGCCCGTCGGGCACCATTCCAACCAACGGGCCAGATTCCAGGGAAGTGGCGGACAGGATTACCGCCGAAATCACCCCCGGCGGCAAACCGGGCGGCGGCGCCATCGATGCCATCTTGACCCAGAAGAATGTGCGGGTGGTCGATTTCTCAGACTGGAAAACCATATCAGAGGCCGAAATTGCGCGCGCGCCCGAGGGCCACCCTCAGGAAAAATTCACCCGCATCGAGGAAATGCTCACGGCCCTCGGGGATTAGGTTTTTTTATTTCTAAAGCCACCCAGCCCTCATCCTCGCTGATTTGATGGCGGGTGAGCCCGTAGGCCGCGTGGGCGCCGGCCACCCGGTTGACATCCGCCGGATGAAAGCCCGATAGCACCGCGGTGCCGCCGGGCGCCAGATGGCGGGCCAGATCGCCTGCCATGCCCATCAAGGGCCGGGCCAGGATATTGCTGGCAATAAAATCAAACTGCCCGCCGGCCAGACCCGCCGGCCTGTATCCCTTGGCCGTGACGACCCTGACCCGGAAGCCAAGCCCATTTGCCCTTGCGTTGCGCCCAGCCGTTTGGGTCGCCTTGGGATCGCTGTCGACGGCAATCACCGGGCAGCGCCATTTGCGGGCCATGGCCAGGGCCAGAATGCCCGACCCGCAGCCCATATCCAAAACCTTGCGGGGGCGCGGCCCCTGAAAGCCATCAATGGCGCCAAGACAGCCCCGGGTGGAGCCGTGCTGACCCGACCCGAAAGCCGCCGCCGCCGGAACGCGGAGACCCATGAGAGAGGCAGGCACGGGCCCTTCGAAGTCGGCACCGTAAATGTGAAAGCGCCCGACGGTGACGGGTGCAAATTCACGGAGATTTTCCAGAACCCAGTCACGGAGCGGCACATCCTCGATCTCCACGTCCGGAGCTTCGATGCCGGCGGCGGCGGCGGCCAGGGCGAGGGCCGTATCCAGCGCCGCCTCGCCCAGCGGAAGGGATCCGAATCCGGTCAGCCGGCAGAAACCATCACCGTCCGGCGGCGTCCAGGAAACCGCATCTGAAAAAGGATCGAGAGCGGAGGCGAACAGCGCCACGCAACTTTCCGGCACGCCAAGCATGACCCGGTACTGACGGCTTGGGGCGGCGGTCAAACCGGCTCCACGAAGCTGTCCATGACTTTCTTGGTGCTTGATTTTTCAAACGCCACTTCCAGCTTGTTGCCTTCGATCAACTGGATGCGGCCATAGCCGAATTTCTGGTGAAACACCCGCTGGCCGAGGGAGAAACCGGATTGACCGGCAGTGCCGGAGACCTCCAGGGCCTCTCCGTCGATCACCGGGCTGGCGGCGGGGCGGCGGGCGGCACCACTGAATGGCGCGCGCATAAGGCCGCCACTCATTCGGCCACTCAACCCACTCCCGGCCTCTCCCGCCCTACCGCCGCCATAGATGCCCTGTTCGCTCATCCGTTCCACATTGTCGTTGCCCAGCTCGTCGATGAAGCGCGAAGGCAGGGTGTTTTGCCATTGATTATAGATGCGCCGGCTGGCGGCAAACAGGACCCAGGCGCGCTTGCGGGCCCGGGTCAGCCCCACATAGGCGAGGCGGCGCTCTTCCTCCAGCCCTCGCAGGCCGCTTTCGTCCATGGCGCGCTGGTGGGGAAAAAGCCCCTCCTCCCAGCCCGGCAGAAACACATGGTCGAATTCCAGCCCCTTCGCCGCATGGAGGGTCATCAGATTGACTTTGTCTTCGCCGGCATTTTCCTCATTTTCCATGACCAGGCTGACATGTTCCAAAAAGCCCTGCAGATTCTCAAATTCACCAAGTCCGGCCACCAGCTCCTTCAAGTTATCGAGCCGCCCCGGTGCTTCCGGCGATTTATCGCGCTGCCACATTTCGGTATAGCCCGATTCGTCCAACACGATACCGGTCAGCTCGGCATGGGGCAGCGGCTCCAGATTACGCCGCCAGCGGTCGAAATCCTCGATCAGACCCCGAAGTGCTCCGCGTGGCTTGGTCCTCAACTCGTCGGTCTCGGTGATCGTCCGGGCGGCCTCGAACAAGGGAATGGATTGAGACCGGGCAAGCTGGTGGATGACCTGCAGGCTGGCCACCCCCAGGCCCCGTTTGGGCAGGTTGATGATCCTCTCAAAAGCCAGATCATCGGCAGGGCTGACCACGACGCGCAAATAGGCAACCGCGTCGCGGATTTCACGGCGTTCATAAAAGCGAGGGCCACCGATCACCCGGTAGGGAATGCCCAGCGTAATCAGCCGGTCCTCGAATTCCCGGGTCTGAAATCCGGCGCGCACCAGGACCGCCATTTCGTCCAGCGCCATGCCCTTGGAATGGGCCGCCTCGATCTCATCGCCGACGGCTCGTGCCTCTTCCTCGCCGTCCCATACACCCCGGAGCACCACCTTTTCGCCGCCTTCGCCTTCGGTCCAAAGCGTCTTGCCCAGGCGCCCTTCGTTATGGGCGATGAGATGGGAGGCGGCGGCCAGGATATGGGAGGTGGAGCGGTAGTTGCGCTCCAGCCGGACCACGGCGGCGCCGGGGAAATCCTTCTCGAAGCGCAAAATATTTCCCACCTCGGCGCCGCGCCACGAATAAATCGACTGATCATCATCGCCCACACAGCAGATATTCTTGTGGGTGCGGGCAAGCATCCTGAGCCACAGATACTGGGCCACATTGGTGTCTTGATATTCATCGACCAAAAGATAACGGAAGCGTTGCTGATATTCGGCCAGCAATTCGGAATTATTGGTGAACAGGGTCAGGCAATGAAGCAGCAAATCACCGAAATCCGCCGCATTAAGAGCCAAGAGCCTCTGCTGATATTCAGCGTAAAGCTCACCCAGGGCGCCATCCATCATCTCGGCCTCTTCCTGATCAGCGACTTTGTCCGGACCCAATCCCCGGTCCTTCCAGCGCTGAATCACGCCCAACAATACCCGCGCCGGCCATTTCTTGTCATCAATGTCACGCACCTCCATCAATTGCTTGATGAGGCGCAGCTGATCATCCGCGTCCAGGATGGTAAAATTGGGTTTGAGGCCCACCAGTTCGGCGTGATAGCGCAGCAAACGGGCGCCGAGTGCGTGAAAAGTGCCGAGCCACCAGCCTTCAACCGGACCCCCCACCAATGCCGCCACCCGGTCCTTCATTTCGCGCGCCGCCTTGTTGGTGAAGGTAACCGCAATGACCTGCTGGGGCCCGGCCTTGCGCCCCATGAGAATATGGGCAAGGCGGGTGATCAAAACGCGGGTCTTGCCCGTACCCGCGCCAGCCAAAACGAGAACCGGCCCCTCGGTGGCCTCGACGGCCCGGCGCTGTTCTTCATTGAGCCCGGCCAGATACGGCACTTCGGCGGGAGTTGAGACCTGGATATCTGGTGAACTTTCTGGGGCAGGCTGCATAGGCCCACTATATCATGCAAGGAGCAGGCCTTGCATCATCCAGCAGAGCTTTCCCCTATCATTTTTTGCAATTCGGCCCGCACCCTTTCCATGACCGGGGCCCAATCCCCGGGGCTGGATTGGCGGAAGAGGCGCATGCCGGTATACCAGGGGCTGTCGCCGCGCCCCAAAAGCCAGCGCCAATCGGGTGCGAATGGCAGCAATACCCAGACCATCCGGCCCAACGCGCCGGCCAGATGAGCCGTGGCCGTATCCACCGATATAAGCAAATCTAACCCTTGCAGGGCCGCCGCCGAGGATGGATCCAGGGTCAGTGCCCGACGTTGGGCCGCCACGGCTTCATCCAGCCGGGCCGCCGCCTGCAAGGCGACACCCAGAGCGCCATGGGCCAGGGCCAGGCCGGGTTCAAGCTGGATGGCCCGTTCCTGACTGGCGATGGCTTCGTCGAGGCGGTTGTTTGAGCGCAGGGCCACACCCAGATTGATATGGGCCTGGGTGAAATCCGGACTGAGCCCAATGGCCAGGCGGTAAGCGTCGATGGCTTCGTCGAACCACCCAGCCCGCCGAGTGCGTTGCCCAGATTATCCAGCGGAAAAGGATCATCCGGTTTCAATTTCACGGCTCGGCGGCTGGCCTCCAGGGCCTCGTCGAACCGTTTCAGATCAAGCAGGGCCGTTGCCATATTATTATGCGCGGCAGAATGACCGGGGTTGAGGGCGGCGGTTTTGCCATAGGCCCGGACGGCGCCCTCATCGTCACCCATATCCTTCAACAGATTACCCAGATTATAATGACAATCGGCTGAGTCCGGCGCCATTCCGATGGCCCGGATCAGAACCTTCCGGGCTTCTTCCAACCTCCCCAACCGTTTCAGAACCACACCCA
>CAZBQG010000036.1:0-22762 GCA_964493945.1 uncultured Rhodospirillaceae bacterium | reverse complement strand
GGTGTTTCGGGGATGAGCCGCGACCTCTATGACGCGGCCTATGCCTGGTTCGGCCATCTGCGTGGTGGTCTGGCCTCGGCGACCATCGCCGGCTGCGCCGGGGTTTGCCACGCTCAGCGGCTCCTCCATCACCTCGGCGGTGACCATGGGCCGGGTCGCCCTGCCCGAAATGAAGCGCTATAATTATGGCGACAGCCTGGCCACCGGCTGCGTCGCCGCCGGCGGCACCCTGGGCATCCTCATCCCGCCTTCCACCGGCATGGTGATCTACGCCATCCTGACCGAGCAATCCATCGGCAAGCTGTTCATCGCCGGCGTTTTCCCGGGATTGCTGCTGACAACGCTTTTTATGATTTCGAGCGCTATCGTCACCCGCATTTTGCCCGAACTCGGCCCGGCGGGTGCGAGAATTTCCTTGGCGAAAAAGTTCGCTGCCCTGACGCGGGCCTCGACCTTCGTCGGCATCGTGGTAGTAACCATCGGCGGTATCTATGCGGGTGTGTTCACGCCGGTCGAGGCGGCCGGCGTCGGCGCCTTCCTGACTTTCGTGGTGTCCATCACTCGCCGCACCATGTCTCTGAAAAACATGCGCTTCGTGGTTCTCCAGACCCTGCGCACCTCGGCCACCGTGTTCATGATCCTGATCAGCGCCCATGTCTTCGTCCCGTTCATGACTTTAACCGAGATTCCGGCCGATCTGGTCAACTTCCTGATCGGTCTCGATGTTGGCGAACTGGGAATTTTGATCATCATCTTGGTCACCTACATGTTGCTCGGTACTTTCCTCGAGGGGATCGCCATGCTGGTGCTGACCCTGCCCATCGTTTATCCGCTGATCCTGGAGATGGGGTTGAGCCCCATCTGGTTCGGCGTCATCGCCGTGATCGTTTTGGAGATGGGCCTGATCAGCCCGCCCGTCGGGGTCAATGTCTTTGTCGTCAAGGGAATTGCACCCGACGTTCCCATGAATACTATTTTCCGGGGCATCTGGCCCTCCTGGATAGCCATGGCGGTATGTATCGCCATCCTGGTCGCCTTCCCGCAGATCGCGCTGTTTCTGCCCGAGACCATGTTTGATTAGCGCCGCTCTTTAAAAAATTCCTTCAGCAAAACCGCCGCCTGGCTTTCCTCCAGCCCGCCGAATACCTCTGGGCGGTGATGGCAGGTTGGATGGTCAAAGACCCTGGGCCCATGTTCGACGCCGCCGCCCTTGGGGTCCGGCGCGCCAAAATACAGGCGCCTGATGTGGGCCAGGGACAGGGCTCCGGCGCACATGGGGCAGGGCTCCAGAGTCACATAAAGGTCGCAATCCGTTAGATGTGCGCCGCCCTCACGCAGGACCAGCATTTCCGCATGGGCAGTGGGATCATCCAGTTCAATGCACCGGTTGCCCGCCCTGGCCAGGATTTTATGGCTGGTTCCATGGACCAGCACGGCGCCAACGGGCACCTCGTCCCGGGCCGCTGCCGCCCGGGCTTCGGCCAGGGCTTCTTCCATGAATGAATTTTTGTGCTCCGCCATGGCCTGAAACTGGCCCGGCCGGCTTGTCGCGTCAAGCGGGCCGCCGTACATTGGCATGATGATCACCAGCACAAACAAGCCGGTCATCGGCATCACTGCGGATAGCGAGAAGGCGGACGGCTATTCCAAATTTCCCTGGATGGCGCTCCGTGAAAATTATGCGGGCGCCGTCAGCCGGGCTGGTGGCCTGCCCATCGTATTGCCACCCGATGAGGAACAGGCTTCGGCCTATTTAGCGATCATCGCCGGACTGATCATCACCGGTGGTGATTTCGATGTGGACCCAGCCCTATATGGGGACGGGAAGCGTCATAAAAGCGTCACTCTAAAAGAGGACCGCACGAATTTTGAATTCGCCATCACCCGGGCGGCCCTGGAGAAGGACATGCCAATCCTGGCCATTTGCGGCGGCCAGCAATTGCTCAATGTGGTGCTGGGCGGCACCTTGATCCAGCATATTCCGGATGAGGTTCCGGCGGCGCTGGCCCATGAACAGCCCAACCCCCGGGACGAGCCAGGCCATGAAGTAAAGATCGAGCCCGGTACGTTATTGATGGATATCATCGGACAGGCCGAAATCAGCGTCAACAGTGCCCATCATCAGGCGGTCAAGGCGGTTTCCGGCTCGGCCCGCATCAATGCCAGCGCCCCCGACGGCGTAGTGGAAGGGATTGAGGCCCCCGCACAGCACTTTTGCCTGGGCGTGCAATGGCACCCTGAATTCGAAATCACGCAAGCCGATCAACGCCTTTTCGCGGCCTTTGTCCATGCCGCCAGAAACTGATCCAAAAAAAGAAGAGCGCATCGCCAAGGTGATGGCCCGCGCCGGCCTCTGTTCCAGGCGGGAAGCGGAACGCTGGATCGCCGAAGGGCGGGTGGCGGTGGATGGGGTGGTGCTGGACAGCCCGGCCTTCAAGGTTACCCCCGATGCCCATATTGTGGTGGATGGCAAGGAGATGGCCGGGGCCCAGCCGACGCGGCTTTGGCGCTATCACAAACCGGCCGGGCTGCTTTCCACCCATAGCGATCCACAAGGGCGCCCCACATTATTTGACCGCCTGCCCCCGAGCCTGCCCCGGGTGATTTCCGTGGGCCGCCTGGATTTGAATTCGGAAGGCTTGTTGTTGTTGACCAATGACGGCGGGTTGGCGAGGCGGTTGGAGCTGCCCTCCACCGGCTTGATCCGGCGCTACCGGGTGCGGGTCCATGGGCGCGCGGATGAGGAAAAGCTGGCCGGTCTGGAAAAGGGGCTTACCCTGGAGGGCGTCAAATACGGCTCCATCCGCGCCAAGCTGGACCGCCAGCAGGGTACCAATGCCTGGCTCAGCCTGTCCCTAGCCGAAGGCAAGAACCGGGAAATCCGCAAGGTCATGGAACATCTGGGCTATCCCGTGGGGCGCCTCATCCGCCTCTCCTTCGGTCCTTTCCAGTTGGGCAACCTGGTCAAGAACGATATTGAACCCGTGCGCCCCAAGGTGCTGGCCGAACAATTGGGGGAGGCCAAGCCCAGTGCGCGTCACCGGCGGAAAGCTTAGAGGGAGAACCCTGGCGGCACCTAGGGGCAGGGACACAAGACCTACCTCGGACCGGGCCAGGGAATCCCTTTTTTCCATTTTGCAGCACGGGCTGGGGCTGGATTTCGAAGGGCTGGCGGTGGTGGATGTCTTTGCCGGCAGTGGCGCCCTGGGCCTGGAAGCCCTGTCGCGCGGGGCGGCAAGTGCCTTGTTCCTGGATAACAACCGGGCCGCGCTGGATTGCATCAAAGACAATGTCCAAGATCTGGGCCTTGAGGGAATTGTGGAGGTCAAACGCCTGGACGGGGGGCGCCTGGGCCCGCCACCGGCCGGGCTCAAACCCGCCGGACTTGCCTTCCTCGACCCCCCTTATGGCAGGGGATTGATCGAGCCGGCCTTGCGCGGGTTGGCGGAAAAGGAATGGCTGGCAGCAGGCGCGCACTGTGTTTGTGAGATGGGTCGGGGTGACGATTTTTCCCCGCCCGCCGGTTTTGAACAGGTGGATCAGCGCGAACAAGGCGAAACGCGTCTGGTCTTTTTGTGCTTCATGGCTAAACTCTAGCCATGTGAAATTTGAAAAGGGGGGATCAATTCAATGGCCATCGCGCATGCAGGTGTCAGCATCCACGACAAAAAAAGGGCGACGCCCGGCTATACCGTGTTTTCCACCGTTCGCGGCGACAGAGCCTTTGTCGTGGATATGGAAGGCAATCCGGTCAATGAATGGAAGCTGGAAGCACCGGCCCTCAATTACGCCAACTTATTGGAAAACGGCAATCTGTTAATCATGCAGCGGGGCGAGGGCGGCCCGGGCCTGACCCAGGGAAAAGGCGGATTGCTCAGGGAATTTGACTGGGACGGCAATCTGGTCTGGGAACATCAGGACCCCTTTCAGCATCACGATGTACGGCGCCTGGCCAGCGGCAATACCCACTATCTTGCCTGGGAGGAACTTAGCGACGAACAGGCCGCCCGAGTTCAAGGCGGCCTCCCCGGAACGGAACTGGATGGAAAGATCTGGGGCGATTGCCTGCGCGAGGTGACGCCCGGGGGAGAACTGGTCTGGGAATGGCACGCCTATGATCTGGAGATCGAGAACTATCCCGTCTGCGCCAGCTGCCACCGGGCCGAATTCGCTCACGGTAATACCTGCGCGCCAATGGAGAACGGCGACATCATGCTGAGCTTCCGGGTGCTCAATACCATCATGATCATCGAGCGCCTGACCGGGAAAGTGAAATGGGAACGCCATGATCCCGCCTTTGGCCATCAGCATGACTGCCATATGCTGGACAACGGCAATATCTTGCTGTTCTGCAACGGCTATCACACGCCGGATAATTCCCATTCCAAAGTCATCGAACTGGACCCTGAAAGCGGTGAGACCAAATGGGAATATATGGCCAACCCGGTTCTCGGTTTTTTCAGCCCCCATATCAGCGGCGCCCAGCGCCTGGACAGCGGCAATACGCTGATCTGCGAAGGATCAAAGGGCCATCTTTTCGAGGTCACCCCGGAAGGCGAAACGGTGTGGGATTATATCTGCCCCTATTTCCATGTGGATGAACGTTGGGGTGAGTTGAACTGGATTTTCCGGGCCTACCGTTACGCCGCCGATTCGCCGCAAATCCGGAACCGGGTCTAACCATACTGGGCCATGGTCCGCTCCTCCCCTTTTTTGCCGGGCATGGCGCCAACGGACTCGGAAAATTGTGGTGTGCGTATTGTCGAGCCCATTCTGGACAGCATGGAGATGGGCAGTTCGTACTCGACGCCGACGGCGCGGATGGCATTGATCGAGTCCAACAGGCCCGTGTTCTGAATCAGAAGAACCGACCGTTCCCCGCAAAAGGAAAGCCCGGCGCTGATGCCGACGCCTTCGTCTTCCTTGCAAACCTGAATATGGCGCAAATCCTGATCGGCGGCGATGGGGCGCAAAAGCCCCTCGCTGGTGGTGATGTCGGGGACGGTGATGACCGTGCCGACGCTGGCCTCCTTAAGGGCCGCGAGAACACTTGAGCCTCGCAGGGTATGGTCTTTATCCTCGGTCAAGGTCCGGCGGCCTCCAATGGTTCACGCCCCAGAATCATATCCGCTGCCTTCTCGGCGATGACGATAACTGCGGCATTGATGTTGCCGCCGATCAAATCGGGCATGACCGAGGCATCGACCACCCGCAACCCTTCGGCACCTTTGACTTTCAGATCCCCATCGACCACCGCCCCGTCGTCCGGCCCCATGCGGCAGGTGCCCAGCGGATGATGGATGGTCACCGTGGTGCGCCGGATATGGTCGTCCAGCCCGGCATCGTCGGTGACGCCCTCGCCTGGGACGATTTCCGGCCCCCGGAAGGGATCCAGGGCGGAATGCCCGGCGATGTCGCGGATCAGGCGCAACCCGGTGCGGAGCGTTTTTAGATCATCCGGCTCTGAAAAGAAATTGGCGCTGAATTTGGGATGGGCCTTGGGATCATCCGAGACCAGTTCCAGCCGGCCCCGGCTTTTCGGATGCAGGATCACGGCGCGGGCACCGAAGCGGTCCTCATAGGCCGGGCTGATCACGGGGGACCAGGGCTTGGCATCCATCGCCGCACCGCTGAACAGAAGCTGAATATCGGGGATTTTCTGCTCCCCATCGCTTTTGATGAAGCCCACATAGCGGCCCGGATGATCGGTCGCCGGCCCGCTGCCCAACAGATAAGCCCGTGCTACATTGACCGCCGCCCGGTCCAGGCGCATCTGGGCATGGAAGGGCCCGGGTTCTTTGCGCTTATACATGACCGCAGCACCCAGATGGTCCTGCAGGTTGCCGCCGACGCCGGGCAGATCGAGGCGCACATCAATGCCCAGAGATTTAAGATGATCCGCCGGGCCCATGCCGGCCAGCATCAACAATTGCGGTGAATTGATCACGCCGCCGGCCAGGATCACTTCGCGGGCCGCCCGCACTTCGCGCATCTGCCCGCCTTGTTCGTAAGTGACGCCGGTGGCCCGCCCGCCTTCCATGTTAAGCGCCGTCACCATGGCCTTCAGCTCAATCTGCAGATTAGGCCGGGCATCGGCGGGTTTCAGATATGCGGTGACGCCACTTTCGCGTCTGCCGTTCCGGATGGTCTGTTGGGCGAAGCCGATCCCTTCATTTTGGCGGCCGTTGAAATCATCGGTCCAGGGGATACCCAGGCCCATGGCCGCTTCCCGGTAGGCTTCGAACAAGGGGTCCTCGAAGCTGGCCTTGCGGGTGAGGATGGGGCCCGTGCCGCCCCGGTAATCATCTTCGCCCCCTTGCCAGGTTTCGGAGCGTTTGAAGTAAGGCAGAAGATGCTTGTAATCCCACTCGGGCAGCCCATTGCCGGCCCAGCGGTCATAATCGCCGGGGTTACCCCTGACGTAAGCCATGGCATTGACCGACCAGCTACCGCCCAATACATGCCCCCGGGCGCATTCCAGGGCACGCCCGCCGATGCCGGGATCAGGCTCGAAATCATAGCCCCAATCATGGCGCCGTTCCCGCAGCATCTTACCCCAGGCCAGGGGTATCTTGATCCAGGGATCGCTGTCTGGGCCGCCCGCTTCCAACACCAGGACGCGCAAACCCGCCTCCGCGCTGAGGCGGTTGGCGAGCACGCAGCCGGCCGATCCGGCCCCTACGATGATGTAATCAAACTCCCTGTTTTGAACCATATTTTCCTCCCTGGGTTGCTCGCATAATGGCATGTGGTCTCGCGCCCGGAAAGCCTGTAACATGGGCCCATAAAAATAGGGATGGCATCCAATGATTACGAAAAAAAACTAAACGTGGACTATGAAACCGACGAAGTCCCGGTGCATGCCGTGCGCGGCATCGATATCAATGTCGATGAGGGGCAGTTCTTTACCTTGCTGGGTCCCAGCGGCTGCAGCAAGACAACCACGCTCCGCGCCCTGGCCGGTCTGGACGTCCGGTGGGCGGTGAAATCACCATCGGCGATACGACCGTGTTTTCGGCCGAGTGGAAAATACTAGTTCCCGTCCATAAGCGCGATATCGGCATGGTCTTTCAGTCCTATGCCATCTGGCCCCACCTGAATGTATTTGAGAATGTGGCCTTTCCGCTGCGGGAAATGCGGGGGTGCTATTCCCGGGCCCAAATCAGGGAAAAGGTCGAAAGCGTTCTGGAATTGGTCAAGCTGGGTGATCTGGGGGATCGGCCCGCACCCTTTTTGTCAGGTGGCCAGCAGCAACGCCTGGCCCTGGCCCGCGCCCTGGTGAAAGAACCAAAGGTGCTTTTGCTGGATGAACCCCTAAGTAATCTGGACGCCAAGCTGCGCGAAGATACCCGCCTGGAATTGTGCGAGCTGGTCACCCGGCTGGGCATTACCACTGTCTATGTCACCCATGATCAGTTGGAAGCCCTGACCATGTCCGATGTGGTGGCGGTGATGAGCGAAGGGCTCATCATCCAGGAATCCTCACCCCTGGATATCTATCAGAAACCGACGAACCGTTTCGCCGCCGATTTCATCGGTAGTCCAATTTCCTGGCTGGCAAGGTCGCCTCGGTTGAAAACGGCGAAGTGGAAACCGGATGCGGTACGCTTACCTGCACCCTGCCTGAAAATGCCAAGACTGGCGATAATGTGACCATTGCCGTCCGGCCGGAAGACGTTCATCCCTGCGGGGCGGGCGAGAAAGGCAATGGCAATGTTGTGGAAGGCACCGTCGCCGCCGTCGTCTTCATGGGCGAGGCCAAGGAATGCCAGGTCAAGCTGGGCGACAAAATGATCTGCCTGCGCCTTCATCCGGCGACGGAAATCGAGGTGGGGCAGAGCATCAACCTGTCCCTCAACCCCGATAAATGCCGCGCGCTGGCAGATTGAGGGCGGACCCAGGCTCACAGATATTTTCGGCAAACGGTTATTTTGTGATGGATTAATTCTGGGAAGGGAACATGGCTTTACTGGCAGTTGATATTGGCGGCACCTTCACGGACCTCATGGGGTATGACGAGGGGCGCGGGTTTTATCAGGCAAAAAGTCTGACCACCCCCAGTGATTATGCCCAGGGCATCATCGATTGCATCGATAAATGCGGCATCGATCCGGTTTCGGTCAGCGGTCTGATCCATGGCACGACGGTTGCCATCAATACGCTGATCGAACGCAAGGGTGCCAAAACCGAGCTGATCGTCACGCCGGGCACGCGCGACGTCTATGCCATCGGGCGGGGCAACCGGCCGGAGGCTTATAATCTGTTTTTCCACCGCCCGCGTACCCTGGTGCCGCGCCATCTGACTATCGAGGTGGAAGAGAGGATGCTGGCTTCGGGCAATGTGTTGACGCCGCTCAACCGGGCCGATGTGGAAGCCGCCTGCGACAAGTTCGAAAAGGCGGACCTGGAAGCCGTCGCCGTTTGTTTCCTCCATTCCTATGCCAATCCCGATCACGAACGCATGGTCGGCGAAATCCTGGTCGAACGCCTGCCTCAGGTTTTCGTATCCCTGTCCCATAAAGTCTTGCGGGAATACAGGGAATATGAACGGACCTCGACAACGGTGGTCAATTCCTATATCGGGCCCGGGTGTCGGGCTATATCCGCAATCTGGAAACCCGCCTGACGGATATGGAACTCACCGGCGAACTGGCCATCATGCAATCCAATGGCGGCGTGATGTCGCCCTAGGTGGCCATTCAGCGGCCAGCGCGCATGATGGAATCGGGGCCCGTCGGTGGTATCATAGCCAGCGCCAAGGTGGGGCTGGGTCTGGATTTTCCTAACGTCATCTCCTTTGATATGGGCGGCACCACGGCCAAGACTAGCCTGGTGCGGGACGGCGAAACCACCATGTCGGAAGGCTATCATGTGGGCGGATACGCCAATGGCGATCCGGTCATGCTGCCCGTGGTGGATGTTGTCGAAGTGGGCGCCGGGGGCGGCTCCATCGCCTGGATCGACGAGATGGGCGCATTGAAAGTGGGCCCGCAGAGCTCGGGTGCCGATCCCGGGCCCATCTGTTATGGCCAGGGCGGAGATGAGCCCACCATCACCGACGCCAATGTGCTTTTGGGCCGCATCGGGGCAACGGATTTCCTGGGCGGCGAGATGGAGCTGGACCATGATGCGGCGGTTCGCATCATCGAAGAAAAACTGGCCAAACCCTTAGGGCTTACCACCATGGAAGCGGCCCGTGCCATTGTCGAGATATCGCTGGCCAAGATGTCCCTGGCCGTGCGAGAGGTGTCGGTCGAGAAGGGCTATGACCCCCGCGACTTCGCGCTTTTTGCCTCGGGCGGCGCCGGGCCTCTGCATGCCGTGGCCATCGCCCGTGATCTGCATATTCCGACCGTGGTCATCCCCCGCTTTCCCGCCCATTTTTCGGCGCTTGGTATGCTCATGGCCGATGAGCGTCATGATTTCACGCGGACTTATTTCGCGCCCCTGAATGGTTTGGATTTCGATCTGTTGATGGAGATTCACAAAGAAACCAAAGGCGAGGCGGACAAGGTCATCGGGGATCTGCCCCAGATCGATTATCAGATTCAGCTCGATCTCCGTTATGTGGGTCAGGAATTCACGCTTTCAGTCCCATCGATGAAGCCCAGCTCCGGTCCCGCGACGCGGTGGCCATCCGCCAGGCCTTCAACGATCTGCATGAATTGCGCTATGGCCATCACGCCGCCGATGAACCGGTGGAACTGGTCTGCTTTCCCATGGTGCGGGCCCACTGGATCGATGTGGGCGCCCAAAGCACGGGCTATGGCGCGGGGCTCAAGGTTACCGATCCCTGGATGGAAGGATTGCAGCTCGATCAGCTCAAAATCTATAGGACGGGTGAGCTGAACGAAGGCATCCACCAGATGCTCAGCGACAATATCCGCTATCCGGAATCATCCTTGGGTGACATGCGGGCCCAGATCGCGGCTTGTAAATTAGCCGAACGCAGGCTCGACGAACTCTATAACAAATTCGGCGTCGATATCCTGACCCGGGCGACGGAACGGATTTTCGACGAAACCGAAGCCAAATGCCGCCTGTGGGTGGCCAATGTGCCGGACGGCGTATACGAAGCCGAAAGCTTCATCGACGAGGATGACAGCGGCGACGGACAGCCGGTACCGATCCATGCCAAGGTGGTGATCGAGGGCGATGACATGACCATCGATCTGTCGCGCTGTTCGGGTGAGCGCAAGACAGCCATGAATTCCCGCACCTATGCTGGGCCCCGGGTGGCCTATAAGGCCCTGACCGCACCTTTGGAGCCGGTCAATGAAGGTTCTTTCCGGGCGCTGGATGCGGTCATCCCCGAAGGCAATTTCATGATGGCCCGCTACCCCGCCCCCATGTCTTCGTGGAGCATGGCCATCCCTTGCGTGGTGGACACCACCTTGGCGGCATTGTCCGCCGCCATTCCCGACCAAATTCCCGCCGCTCATCAGGGTATGATGGGTGGGGGCCTGGCCTTTTTCGGCGATCATCCGGATACGGGAAAACCCTTTGTTTTGCAGACCAGCGAGGGTGCCGGTTGGGGCGGACGGCCCTTCGAGGACGGGGAATCGGCGACCAAAACAGTCTGCCAGGGCGATGTGCGAAACGGCGCCATGGAAGGCGATCGAGCTCAAATGCCCGGTGCTGTTCGAAGAGCGCGCCCTGCGCCCAGATTCGGCCGGCCCCGGCAAATACCGGGGCGGCGTTGGATCAATTATCAAGTTTCGCAACAGGTCCGAGGGGCGCTGGAGCCTGCAAGGTTCATTGCGTGTCAAATGCCCGCCCTGGGGCCTGTGGGGCGGCAAACCGGGCAAGACCTACGGCAAGTTCCTGCGCCTGCCCGGCGAGAACGAATTCACTCACGTTGAGGCTTCCCGCCGTCTGGTGCCGCCCAATACGGAAGCCCTGGTAAGGACCAGCGGCGGCGGCTGGGGCGACCCGCTGGAGCGGGACCCGGCTCTGGTGCGCTGGGACGTGATCGAGGAACTGGTCTCGGCGGACACGGTGGCAGAGGATTACGGCGTGGTCCTGAAGGGTGAGGATCATGAGGCGGACGAAAAAGCGACCAAGGAATTGAGAAAGCGTATGGCCAAGGGACGGGGCGAGCCCGATGCCTCGACCATTCCCATGAGTGCAAAGTTTGCCGCGGAGTAAATTCTCCTACGCAAACAGCCCGTCAAATTTATCGTATAGCTGCTTGATCTGGGCTTCACCCTTCAGCGCAGCCATGCTCTTACCCCCCCAATCATCGGCCTCGTCCTTGCCGATCAGGCGGTCCGCCACGGCGTGAAATTTGGCCTGAACGCCGGCGGCATCGAAGCGCCGATCCGGATCGCCCGGTGCGGCGATGATGGTTTTCTCCAGCTTGCCACCCGGCATGGTTACTTCCAGCCGGGCCGGCCAGCAACGGGGCATGTGGGTCTCCAGGCTTTCATCCACATGGATGGTTACCTTGTCCATCAGCGCATCGAGCCTTGGGTCTTCGACTTTTTTCAGGCGCGCCGCATCAAACAAACTGTCGGGATCGAAGGCGGCCAGGCCGAATTGGTAACGGGTATGGCCGAAGGATGACCGGTTCACATTGGGCCCGACAGGCCGGTCGATCATGCCCGCATAGCGTTTTGGCACATAGACGTCGAAGGCGGTGGCTGCTTCGGCATCCATGCCTTCTTCCAGCAATTCTCTGAATGCTGACAGGGCCGATGTGGCTTGCTTGCCCGTGCAGCAGGGCTTCATGGAGAGATCAGCGACGATGCTCTCACCCCCCAGCCCTTCGATCATGCGCTCCGGGAAGCCCTGCAACCCATGGGCCTGGGACAGCCAGTTGCCGTCCAGCAGATCAAGCTGGGCGGTGAAACCAATATTGGCGCCCAGCGCCGAAGCGACGCCCGCCCGGGCCGCTTCGCCCACCACCAGCCAACGGGCGGGGCGGCTTGGACCCGCCCGTCCGGCGCCACCCGTGCAAGTGGTCAAGGCAATGGCCAGGGCCTGGGCCGTTTTATCGGGCGCCAGTTCTAAAAGACGGGAGGCCACCGCCGCCGTGCCGAAGGCCGCGCAAAAGAAGGTGGGCCAGATGCCCTTATACATGACCACCGGCCCATCGATCAGCATGCCCAGCCGGAGGATCGCCTCATAGCCGGCGATCAGGGCGCCGCCCAGCACCTGAGGGTCCTGGACCCCCAAGCGTGCCCCCATGGTCAGGGCGGTGGGCACGATCATGGAACTGGGCGTCACGTTTGATCCGGTGTGAATATCATCCACCTCGGTGTGACGAACCGTGCCGCAGCGCCGTGATATATCGTCGATGGTGCCGGGCTGGCTTACGGCCAGGCCCCCAGGGGCCCCATCTTGCAGTTCGCGCAATGCTTGGCCGGTGGGGGTGTGGCTGCCGGCGATGGCCGCCCCCATGGTGTCCATCAGGTGAAGGCCCAGGAATTGGCGTTCTTCTTCACTGATGAAATCAAGCCGGACGGCAGCGGAAAATTCGGTAAAGCTTTCGAGCACACTCATGTAATTTTTTTCCTAATCGTTTTTGGGCGTTTCGAACAGAACCTCATCATGGGGCGGATTGCCGCCACGCACCGCACCGGCCGAACGGTCCGCGAAAAAATTCCCGAAGGTTTCGGGCAGGGCCGGGCTGTTGGGGGGCGATAGCCAAAGACGCAATAGATGGCGCCGCTTCGCAGGGTCTTCGTCATCCTCGAAGGCGGTGCGTGCGTAATAGGTGCGCAGATTGTTCATTAACTGCATATCGCCCAACTGGAAGCTTTTGTCGAAATGAAATTGTGAGTCCTGGGTGATCTCGTCCAAAAGGTCCAGCGCTTCGGTCTGTTCGGGCGATATGGTGACGCCGCTTTCCTCGAAGCCGCGCTTGATTTGTTCGCGCAGAAAGCGGCTGACGAACACGCCTTGTTCCTGGCCATAGACGGCTTGTTGGTAAAAGCTTGGCGTGCCCGGCATCTGGTTGCCGCGCCGGCTCCACATAACCGGTTGATAAAGAACTTCAAGCAGGTCGGGCCGGCGCCTGGCCAATTCGTTACGGGCGGCAACGGCGCTGCAAAGCCGGCTGATGCCACCTGATTTGGCAGCGGTCAGGCAAAACAGCGCCGTCACATCGCAACCATCGCTGTGGAAGGTAAGCTCCCGGTCGCTGGTATAGCCCCGTCCCGACAGATGGATGATGTCATTGACGACCCGCACGTCGCCCATCTTGTCGCCATATTTGCTTTGCGACAAAGGCACCCCCACATGGATGCCGATGCCCCAGAAGATTTCGCGCAATTCATCTTCGCTATATTTTTCAAGCGGGAAGCCCCGATACATCTGAAAGCCGGGGCCTTCCTGCAACTGGATGCGGGTTTCGGCCAGATCCTTGCCGAATTCGGGCAGAGGGAAATCCTCCATGGTGCAGGATTCAAGTTCGCGGTCCCGCCCAATGCCGATGCCGCGCCCGTGCATTTCCCAAAGCGCCTGGTCAATCTCATCCAGATAAGCGGGTGTAAAATGGCGCATCCAATAGGTTTCCTTGGCGATCTCAGGACCGCTCCAGGCGGCGGGATGTTCCACGGGTTTGGCAATATCTTCCATCACGGTGCCTTCCACAGGATTTCCGCCCCGCCGGCGCCCATACCCACCATGGCCGAAACCAACGCGTGGGTGCTCCGCCCCTGGCTGAGGCCGACGCGCAGAGAATAAGTGCCGTCTTCGACCATGGCGGCCGGGTTGTCCGTTGTCAGATTGGGGGCTTCGCCCAGGGAAAGCCCGATCCCGTTACCGAGACTTTCGCCGATAATGGCATGTGGCTTGAACGGGCCCGGCAAGCCTGCGGCCTGGGCCAGATCAGCCCCCGTCATGCCCGGGCGGGCGGCGGCGATGATCTTGTCCAGCGCCTCATGGGCCGCTTTTTGAACCTTGTTGCAGCGCGCCGACAGCGTGACAAAGCCATCGGCCCAATAGGCCTGATAGCGCACTGCCACATAGGCGGCCATGCGCTCAGGCCGGTCGGGCAGGGGCTTGTCGAAGGGGCGCAGCGTGCGGCCTCCATCCAGGCTGAACAATGTGCGGGCATCCTGGGCCTGATTGGCGAAGGCCTCACCTTCGGCGGCCAATACGGCATCGGTTGCCGATGATCCGGATTTCCAGGCCTGGTGCAGGGCACCCAGGGATTGGCCTAGAATTTTTGCCGAATGGCGGGCCATGACCATCTCGCGCGGGCGCTTGGCGCTCATTAATGTGCCGATCGGCTCGTCCCCCGAAGCGGATTGCAGGTCACGCCCGGTAAGGGCCGTCCCGATGGCATCCAGGACCGGAAGGCGCATATTGCCCGCATCGACCAATGCCACATTTCCCTGTTCCGTGCCCGTATCCGCCAACCAGGTTCCGACGCTTTCGCCCACATCACCGATGATCCGCACATCATCGATAGAAGCCAGGGCCGCGTGATCCTTAAGATCGCGGGGCGTGGTCCAGACCAACAGCCGGGGTGTGCCGCTGGCCGGGACCAGGGCCAGACACTGGCGGGTGCGGGGAGAATAATTGGTGGCATAGGTGACGAAGGCGCTGTTTTCCCCATTGCCATGGGCAATCAGTCCAGCCCAGCCCTGTTCCTTCATCAATGCCTGCACGGCGCCCAGGCGCATCTCGAACTCATCGGGCGGCATACGTTCGGCGTCCAACATGTAGGAGCCGAGAACGACGACGGGATGCATGCTTGCCATTTTAAGCTCCTCCCCCCACGGTGTGAGTGACCGGAATGCTGGCCAGTTGGGAATAACGCCGTGTCAGAGGCTCGGCGCCTTTTTCCGTGATCAGCACCGGCTCGCCGCAGAGCAGATAGCCCGAACCCAGCAGATACTGGTTGGGATGCATGACAAAGATCATGCCTTCTTCCAGCTCCATGTGATTATCCGTGCCGATATCGCCGGGCAGGTGGGAAATACTGCCAAGCCCATGGCCCCGCACCCGCATATAGGGCGGGCGGCAATATTCCCCATATCCGCCATCAATGATCACCTGATCCATGGCACGGGTGACTTCGGCGACGGTGCGCCCGGGCAGGGCCGTTTCCATGCCCCGCTCCATGCTCTTCCAAAGCAGGTCGTAATCGGCCTGCTGGATGGGGCTGATGGGACCGACCACGGCGCTCCGGCAAATCTGCACGAACTGGCCGTCGGCGCCCGGCGTGATTTCGCCCAGGATCAAGTCGCCCTCTTCCAGGACCCGGCGGCCCGCCGCGCGGGGCGCCTTGTTGGATTGGGACGCGGTGATCAAAAGAAAATTATCATCCGCCCCCAGCTCTTTTGAGTAGCGGTAAAGTTCCGCCGCCAGTTCGAATTCGAAACGGCCGGGATGGGTGAATTCCAGCATGCGGTCAAAACATTTTTCCGCCACCTCGGCCATGGTCCGGGCGCGGGCTATTTCGGCCTCGGTCTTGCACGCACCGGCCAATACCATGATCTGGTCCATGTTCAGCGCCCTATCTCCCAACCGGTCCCGGATGGGCCCGGCGATGCGGGCTGGCATGGAATTGATCCCGGCCACACCAATTTTCCCTTTGGCCTTCTTAAGTTCCTTAATAACCGTCCCCGCCAGATCATCGCTCGCCAGGACCTTGGCGCCGGGGGCGCGTTCCCTGGCCCGGTCCCCATCCCAGGCCGGTGAGACCATGACCGTCAGGCTTCCGTCTGCACCCAGAAGGGCTGCGGCATTGCCCAGGTTTTTGAACCCGCTCAGCACCATGACCGGGTTGATTTCCTGAAAGTTGTGAAAGGCCTGGGAGAGCACCAGAAGGATTTCGGCGCCCTCTTCCGCCATGCGCCCGCCCAACCAGTTTATGCGGCTGTTATCTGTCATCGGATATCTTCCCCGGGAAAATGACATCAAACTTATGTTAGGCACGGAGAGGCCGCAGGTTCAAGCCGGGTGCGCAATCGATGGCGCTTGCATCACCGGGGCGGGCGGGCAAAAATTGCGGCTCATCATTCTTGGCGGGGGAATAAAGACATGTCGGATACGGAAAGCCACACCGGTACCGAGCGTATGGAGCGGCTGCTCAAGGAGCGCGAAGGACGCAATCTTTGGGATGAGCTGATTGAGCTCCGCGACAAACAGCGCAAGGAAAAGGACAAATCGGTCTGGCTGATCAAGGGCAAGGATTTGCCCTGGGAATCAAACCGCCAGGGCAAGATGCGCTGGTATCTCCACCCCCTGGTTCAGTCCACTTGCATGTTCAATTTGCAGATTTATGTTCAGGAAATCCCGCCCGGCAGCCGCTCGGGCCGCCTGCTTCATCAAGGCAACGGCGTGCTCTATGTTCTGGAAGGGCAGGGCTACACATTGATTGATGGGCAGAAATATCATTGGGCCAAGAACGATGTGTTGCAATTGCCGCTGCGCACCAAAGGCGTGGTCATCCAGCATTATAATTCGGGCGAGGACGAAAAGGCCCGCTTCGTCTACTGCGAACCCAACAGCGCCCACTCGCTCACCGTTGATAGGGGAAGCGGCTTCGAGCAATTGGAGGAGGCTCCTGAGTACAGACCATGATCATCAGCCTTACCGTCGACCGGCTTAAATCCGAATTCAGCAATATGGCCAGCCGCAGTCTGGTCCATATCGATCCCGATGTCATGGCTGAAAACAGGCTGAAAACCGGCGACGTGATCAAGATCAGCACGGCCATCAGCCGCACGCCAATCCCGGCCCGCATCGGTGAACCTTTCGATTTCGACAAGGGTGCCGGGATCATTCGGCTAGACCGGTTTTTGCGTACATCCACCAAGGCCAAGATGAACGAAGAGGTGGAAATCAAGCTGGTGGATGATCTTCCCATGCTGGAAATGGTCAGCCTGTTGCCGCCTTTGGACGTATCCACCGCCCATCATCTGAACGATCATCTGAGGATGACCCTGACGGATGAAGCGCCGCCCCTGGCCATCGGTTCGGTTATCTATGCCACATTCCACGGATCATCGGCGGGCACCACCTACAAGGTGGTCAAGACCGATCCCGAATTCGGCGTGGTCGGGCCCGACACCAAGATCATGGTGGAAGTGCCCAAGACCGGTATGCGCGCCGATGACGGGCTGTCCTTCGAGGATATCGGCGGCATGATGACCGAGATCCGCCTGCTTAGGGAATTGGTTCAGCTTCCCCTGCAATTCCCGCAAGTGTACCGTCAATTGGGCATCCTGCCGCCCCGGGGCGTGATCTTTTACGGCCCCCCCGGCAGCGGCAAATCCTATCTCGCCCGCGCTGTGGCCAACGAAGTCCATGCCGGATTTTATTACATAAATGGCCCGGACGTGGTCGGCACCCTGCATGGCGAGACCGAGGCCAATCTGCGCAAGATGTTCGCCGAAGCCGCCCATCATGCGCCTTCCATCGTGCTCATCGACGAGCTGGATTCCATCGCGCCCCACCGCGACAGGGCCGGCGCGCAATCCGATGTGCGCATGGTTACCCAGCTTCTGGCCCTGCTGGACGGGTTGCTCAAGGTGGACGGGGTGGTGGTCATCGGCACCACCAACCGGGTCGATGCCATTGATGTGGCGCTGCGCCGCCCGGGCCGCTTCGACCGCGAGATTTTCTTTGCTCCCCCCAGTGCTTCGGGCCGGCTCGATATTTTGCGCATCCATACCCGCGAAATGCCCCTGACCGATGCCGCCCAGGATCATCTGGAACATGTGGCGGCGGTCACCCATGGTTTTGTTGGCGCCGATATCATGGAGCTCTGCCGCGAGGCCGGGCTTAATGCGCTGCGGCGGTCCTCAGCCGATCTGCTGGATCATCTGTCGGCCTTCAAGATCGACGGTAATTTGCTTGAAACGGATGCGGAGGATTTCGACAAGGCCCTGGGCCTGGTCCGCCCGTCCGCCATCCGCGAGGCCTTCGTCACCATTCCCGATGTGGGCTGGGACGATATCGGCGGGCTGGAAGATGTGAAGGAGCAATTGAAAAATAACGTGGAACGGCCCCTCAAACAGGCCGAAAGCTTCCGCCGGGTGGGCATCGATCAGCCGGGCGGGGTCTTGATGCATGGGCTGTCGGGGACCGGAAAATCCCTGCTGGCCAAGGCCATCGCCCAGGAATGCGGGGTTAATTTCCTGACCCTGGACGGGCCCGAAATCTTCACCAAATGGTTAGGCGAATCGGAAGAAGCCATCCGCCATATCTTCCGCGTCGCGCGGCAATTGGCGCCCTCCATCATCTTCTTCGATCAATTGGACGCGCTGGCCCCGGCCCGTGGTCATGAATCCGGCTCCCGCACCACCGAGCGCGTCGTCAATCAGCTTTTGGCCGAACTTGACGGCATGCGCGGCCTGTCCGGCGAAATCATGGTCCTGGCCGCCACCAACCGGATCGATCTGGTAGATCATTCGGTTTTGCGCCCGGGGCGCTTCGGGGTGCATATCCATATCCCCATGCCGACGGAAGCCGACAGGCTGAATATCTTCACCATCGAGCTTCGGGATACCGAGCTGGGTCAGGCAAGCCTGGAACGTCTGGCCGGGCGCTGTGAGAACTTTTCCGGTGCCGATATCCATTCGGTCTGCGTCCAGGCCAAGATGAGCGCCCTCAAGCGGGGCGCCTACGAACGCATGGAGCCCCTCATCCGTGAAGATTTCCTCTTTTCCATCGAACAGGTGGCCAAGGCCAACGCCATGGAAAAGAACCCAGAGACATAAACCCTTACCAACAAGAGGAGATGAAACATGGCTGATCAGGAAATGGTCCGCGACCGCGAAAGGGAACCGATCCCCGGCGGTGATTACGAAAGCCTCTATTCCCGGCGCGAGGAATTCATCGCACGCGGCATGAAGGGCGATATCCTGATCAAGGAATCGGACCGGGAATGGTCGGTATCGCGCCAGGGCCATC
Source organism: uncultured Rhodospirillaceae bacterium (assembly GCA_964493945.1). Lineage (GTDB taxonomy): Bacteria > Pseudomonadota > Alphaproteobacteria > Rhodospirillales > UBA2165 > CAZBQG01. The sequence goes on along the minus strand of CAZBQG010000036.1, from coordinate 3,889 downwards.
TGAAATTCTATCTGTTGGGCGATGTCTATCCCGATACGGCCCTGCAATATTGGTATGTCTTCGTCCATGACATAAAAAAACAGACCGGTAAGCACCGCCACCAGGGCGGCTTGGTTCTGTTCGTCATCGAGGGCAAGGGCGTCACCGAGGTCAATGGTGAATTGATCGAATGGGAAGAGGGCGATTGCATCCTGTTGCCGCTCCATCCCGACGGCATCGAACATGTGCATTACAATCACGAAGATAAGCCGGCGAAATGGCTGGCCTTTATCTATCTGCCCGATTGGGACAATGTGGCCAGCGAACTGGCCCAGATGGAAGTGGCCCAGGAATTCAAGGATACCTATGGAGGCTGACATGACGGGATCGCATATTCTCATTCCCAGCAGCGGGGGCGGCGAGTTCGATACTTATTTGAGCATGAGTGCGGGCCAGGAACCGGGCACCGGCATCGTCATGATCTGCGGCGCCTTCGGGGTGGGCAAGGATCAGGAAAAGATGGCTGATGATCTGGCGGCTCTCGGCTATGTGGCCTCGGTGCCGGACATGTTCTGGCGCACCGACGGCGGTCCCTTGACCGGGGATGAAGAAGGGCAGGTGCGGGCGAAAAAACGCACCCAACCCCGCCAGGAAATCATCGAAAACGGCCTCAAGGATCTGGCCGGCTGCATGGCCGATCTGAAAGCCAGACCCGAATGCAATGGCAAGGTGGCGGTCATCGGATTTTGTTTCGGCGGGGCTTATGCCTTGTTGGGGCCTTCCCGGCTGGGGTTTGACGCGGGCATTTCCTTTCATGGCACGGCGCTCAACATATGGTTCGATGATCTGAATAATATCAAATGCCCCCTGGCCATCCATTGGGGCGATAATGATTTCGCGGCACCCCCGGAACTGATCGAACAATTCCGCCCCGCCGTCGCCGCCATGGATAATGCGGAATTGCATGTCTATCCGGGTGTCCAGCATGGCTATATGTCGCCGGGCAGCACGGAGGCCTATAACGCGGATGCCGCCGCCCATTCCTGGGAGAGGGCCCGGAACATTTTGGCAAAGCTTTAATCGAAAAAAGCGTGCCAGACTGAGCTTCCCCAGACTGAATTCACATGGTGAAGGGAGAAAGGCGCATGAGCAATGAAGATATGCCGGAAGATGTGGACCCGCAGTCGCGCTGCCGGCTGCCTTTGGTGCGCCGCGAAGATCTGGACGCCGAGACCCAGGAGGCGTTCGACTACATTACCGGCCCCACCGCGCGCACCAAGATCGGCCTGATGGGCCCGTCCGGCATCCGCATGCACAGCCCCAGCCTGATCGCCCACAGCCAGGGGATGAATTATTACCTGCGTTGGGATGCGGGATTCAGCGGCACGCACCGGGAACTGGCCATCCTGGTGGCGGCCCGTGAAATGGACAGCCAGTTCGAATGGATCGCCCATGAGGTCTATGCTTTGGATGAAGGCTTGGCGCCTGAAATTATCGATCGGGTGAAGAATGGCGGCAGTACGGAGGGCCTGGAGGAAGCGAGGCGGTGATCATCGATTGTGGCCGCCAATTGTTCCGGGAAAAGAGCCTGAGTTCCGAAAATTATACCCGCGCATTGGCCCCGTTCGGTGCCCGCAAGCTGGTCGATCTGATTACCCTGGTGGGCCAGTATGGCGCGACGGCGCTTTTGCTGGCGGCCTTCGACATGTAGCTCCCGCCCGGCAAGGAGCCGCCTTTCGCCTGAAAAAATTGAACCGAGGAGGAACCTGATATGGATATAAATGGTGGGGTTACCATCGTCACCGGATCGGCCACCGGCGTCGGCGCGGCGGCGGCCAGGCTGCTGGCTTCAAAGGGCTGCAACGTGGTCATCAATTACACAAAAAGCGAGGCGGAAGCCAAGGAGACCCTAGCCGCCTGTGAAGCGCTGGGCGTTGAAGCGCTGTTGGTGCAGGCCGATGTATCGAAAGACGAAGACTGCAAATCCATGGTGGCCCAGGCCATGGACAAATGGGGCCGCGTCGATGCGCTGATCAATAATGCGGGGCGCACCAAGCCGGCCCCGCCCGGCGATCTGGATGCTTTGAATGCCCAGGATTTTCAAGATATCTACGCGGTCAATCTCATCGGCACCTATCAGATGGTGCGGGCCGTGGCGCCCCATATGAAGGCCCAGGACAATGGCTCGGTGGTCAATATGTCGGCCCACGGCGCCCTGGACGGGGGCGGAAGTTCCATGGCCTATGCCGCCTCCAAGGGGGCACTCAATACCCTCACCATGTCCCTGGCCCGCCAGTTGGCGCCCCAGATCAGGGTCAATGCGGTCTGCCCCGGCTTCATCCAGTCCCGCTGGATGCGCGGCATTCTGGGCGATGAAGCCTATGAGGCGCGGGTGGAGGATATGGCCGCCACCACGCCCGTGCGCAAGGCCGCGACGGCCGAGGAGATCGCCGACATTCTGGTCTGGTTCATCGACGGCACGGATCTTATGACCGGTGAAGTTCTGTCGGTGGATTACGGGCTCAAATTCGGGCGGATGGCGCCGAAATAAGTCAAAAAATTAATCAACAGCCGACCAAATTGAGTTAACCTGTTGGCAGGTTCCAGGCAGGAGGGGGAGAAAAAGCCATGTTCCGTCAAGACAGCGAGGGAGATGCTGCGTTCCGGGCCGAGGTACGCGCCTGGCTCGAGGAAAATCTGGATGATGATCTGGCCGGCTATACGCTCCGGGCACCCCCTGAAAAGCTCATCCCCTGGCACCGCAAGCTCTATGAAAAAGGCTGGATCGCGCCCCATTGGCCGAAGGAACATGGCGGCATGGGGGCCAGTTTCAGCCAGCAGATCATCATGGTCGAGGAACTGGGCCGGGCGAACGCGCCACCCCTTTGCACGGTCCATGGGCTCAACCATCTGGGTCCCATCCTCATTGAATTCGGCACGGAAGAGCAGCGCCAGACCTATCTGCCACCCATTCTCAGGGGTGACGTGATCTGGGCGGAAGGCTATTCGGAGCCCAATTCGGGCTCGGACCTGGCCAGCCTGCGGACGCGGGCAGAGCTGGTGGGCGATGAATATGTGGTCAATGGCTCAAAGATATGGACGACGTTCGGCCATTATTCGGACTGGATTTTCGCTCTTGTCAGGACCGATCCGGACGCGCCCCGCAAACAGGCGGGCATCGGGTTTCTGTTGTTCGATCTGTCCCTGCCGGGGATCACGGTCCGGCCCATCACCACCATCGCCGGCGATGATGAATTCGCCGAAGTGTTTTTCAAAGATGTGCGGGTGCCGAAGGTTAACATGGTGGGCGATCCGACCAATGGCTGGCGCATCGCCAATGCGGTGCTCAGTCACGAACGCTTCAATGCGGGCCAGCCCCGTTACGGTTTTTCGGCCATCGAGCGGGCCAAAAAGGTGGGTGCGGCCACCGGCGCCATGGAAGATGCCGGCTTCCGCGACCGCCTGGCCGGGCTAGAAATCGATATGATTGCCTTCAATGCCTTGTTCGATCACGCTGTCGAACTGACCAAGGCCGAACGCCCGCCGGGCCCTTCCGCCTCGATCATGAAAATCGTTGGCAAGGAGACCTTGCAAAACGCCGCCGACATGCTGTTGGAAGCGGCGGGCGGTCTGGGCGCCGCCGACAAAAAAATCTCCACGCCCGAGGGCGAGGTGGATGTGCGCGAGCTTTTACTGCAATGCCGCCACGAAAGCATTCGCGGTGGGACTTCTGAGATTATGCGCAACATCGTCGCCAAACGGGCATTGGATTTACCCAGCTAAGAGATTGAATTTATTAACCCTCCCAAATCAGTCTTTGGCGGCATAAAGCCGCTATATTTTGCCAATTGCTATTAAATAATTAATAAATCAACAAATATATAGGCGAAGGGTTGATTCGTGATCTGAT
>CAZBQG010000035.1:0-22915 GCA_964493945.1 uncultured Rhodospirillaceae bacterium | reverse complement strand
GGAGACGAAGTTCCATTAAATGGGACGGGTTGAGACTCTGATGGATGAGTTCCTTATTCCCAATGTGCATAAGGCCTGATCCGCAACGCCGCCTATCTAATCCGGGATGGCTGAAGCTGAAAAACGTAATTATTGGCGGTCTAGCTCATTTCTAAATATCGAATGCATTGGGAAAATCATTACTGCCCAGACGAAATTTCAGTATGATGACTATGGACATATGTTTTGTTTGAAAAAAACGTCACTTTACCCGCTAATCTCGGGATCTTCGTCATGAGGGTTGTTGTCACAGGCAGCGCTGGTTTTATCGGGAATTTTGTCGCCTTGCGTCTGCTGGAGCGGGGAGACGAAGTCTTGGGGATCGATAATCTCAGCCCCTATTACGACGTCAATTTAAAGACCGCCCGCCTTGAACGTTTGCTGTCCCATCCGGCGTATACGGATTACCGGGTTGATCTGTGCGACGGCGATGGGATGGGGCAAATATTCGCCCGCCATAAGCCTGATCGCGTTGTTCATCTCGCCGCTCAGGCCGGTGTCCGCTACTCTCTGGAGGCACCGGAAAGCTATGTGTCATCGAATCTTGACGGCTTCATGAAACTGCTGGAAGTCTGCCGCAACAATCCGGTGGAGCATTTGGTTTTCGCTTCATCAAGCTCCGTCTATGGGGCGAATGAAGCCTTTCCAGCCTCGGAACATCATTCGGCCGATCATCCAAAAAGCCTGTATGCGGCAACCAAGAAGGCCAACGAATTGATGGCCCACAGTTACAGCCATCTCTTCGATATTCCGGTGACTGGGTTACGGTTTTTTACCGTTTATGGCCCATGGGGGCGGCCTGACATGGCGCTGTTCACCTTCATGCGGGCCATGCTTGAGGATAAAGTCATCAATGTGCATAACGAAGGCAGGATGTCGCGCAGCTTTACCTATATTGATGACATCGTGGAAGGCGTCCTCCGGGTGCTTGGCCTGATCCCAGAACGTGATCCGGAATGGCAGGCACAACCCGGTCCGGCTTCCAGCGGTGTCGCACCCTACAGGATATATAATATTGGTAACAAAGAGCGGCACTCGCTCCTCCGTTATATCGAAGTCCTTGAAGAGTGCCTGGGCCGGGAAGCCAAAAAGAAATTGATCCCATATCAACCGGGCGAAGTGCTGGATTCATGGGCCGACGTAGAAGATTTGGCCCAGGCGATTGATTACTACCCCACCACATCAGTCGAAACGGGGGTCAAACATTTTGTCGATTGGTACCGGGAATTCTACAGCTAATACCCTAACCAAGCCCCCTCCGGCCTTCCGCCAAAGGTTTCCACCATTGGCTATTTTCCAAGTACCAGGTGATCGTTTTGCGCAAGCCTTCATCAAATGAAACAGCCGGGCGCCATCCCATCTCATCAGTTATTTTCTTATGATCGATAGCGTAGCGCAGGTCATGATTGGGCCGGTCCTGAACGAAACTGATGCCCTCCTCATGGGATTTGCCATCCCCGCGGGGCTGAACATCGTCCAGAATTCCACAGATTTTACGCACCAGATCGATGTTCCTGAGCTGGGCGCCGCCACCGATGCAATAGCTTTCCCCCGGCCTTCCATCTTGCAGGATGCTCCATAGGGCGCGCACATGGTCTTCGACGAACAACCAGTCCCGCACATTCCCCCCATCCCCATAGACGGGCAAGGGGCGCCCTTCCAGGGCGGAAATAATCATCATGGGGATCATTTTTTCGGGAAACTGATGGGGCCCGTAATTGTTGGAACAATTGCCGATCAGGGTGGATAGTCCATAGGTTCCGGACATGGCCCGCACCAGATGATCCGCCGCCGCCTTGGACGCCGCATAGGGCGAATTGGGCCGGTAAGGTGATTGTTCATCGAACGGACCGCCGGGGCCCAGAGAGCCGAAAACCTCATCGGTGGAAATATGGAGGAAGCGGAAATCATCTCCGCCCCCAGTCCCGCCCCCAGCCTCGTCCAAATAAATCCGGGCCGCCTGCAACAGTCGGAATGTACCCATCACATTGGTATCGATAAAGGTCTCGGGGGCATCGATGGACCGGTCCACATGGGTTTCCGCCGCCATATGGATGACCGCACTGGGCCGGTGGCGGCGGAAAATTTCGCCCAACGCCGCAGCGTCCCGGATATCCGCCTGCTCAAAGCAATAGCGCTCATGGCCCTCCACCGAACTCAAATTTTCAGGCGAGGCCGCATAAGTCAGCGCGTCCAGATTGACCACCCTGGCATCGGTTTCGTGGATAAGAAAGCGGACCATGGCCGAGCCGATGAAACCCGCCCCGCCTGTCACCAGAATTGTCATGCCTTAGCCACCCTGTTCGTCATGCCGCCCAAAGAATATCCCTTAAAAAAATTAATCACCATATTTTTGGCATGACCGTATATTTTGGCAAAATGAATCAAGCCACGGACAAGATTTTAATCGGCACCAGCATCGTCCCCGGCCAACGGCTTGACGTGCAACGGGCCGCCGTCGAAAGCTGGCTGTCCCTTGGCTTCAAGGTGGTCTCCTTTAATCATCGGGGCGAAATCGCCCGGCTCGATGAATTCAACAGGGATTTTCCCGATCTGGAATTCATTCCGCTGGAGCGCACCGCCATGCTCCTGGCCAACCGTCCCGTGCCCTACATTTCCGACATGATCGGTTATTTCAAATCCACCACCCTGCCCATATCGGGCATCATCAATTCGGATATCATTTTCGACCAGAACCCGGACCTCGAGGGATTCGTCCGGCAACAGGCGGCGGAGGGTTTCTTTTATGGTGCCCGCCTTGATGTGGCCTCGCTGGACGCAACGGTTAGCCGGCCAGACCCCTACGGCTTTGATTATTTCTTTTTTCCTCCGGATATGAACCGGGTCTGGCCGGAAAGCCACTTTTGTCTGGGCATGCCTTTCTGGGATCATTGGTTTCCGCTGATGCCCCTATTGGCCGGACACGCCATGCGCAAACCCGCCGCCCCCATCGCCAGACATGCGGATCATGAAGTGTCCAGGGATGACAGTTTTTTCATGTTCAGTGATGAATTCACCAGCCTCTGCGTCACATTGATGAGCGGGGGCGAAACCAATTTCGGCGACGATTTCGCCTGGGGCAATTATGCCGCCCTCCGCCTCCGCGCCCAGCAGGACGGCGGAGACGAAACTGAACGCATGGCCAGATTGACCGCCCTGGCGGAATATTTCGATAGTCTGACCCGTTACGTTATCGCCTATCTGGACCGCAATACGGAAAAAGTTAGCCTTTGAGCTACTGCCAGCATTCCAAAAGCAAGGTTGATTTTCTGGCCCGCTCGGCAATTTCCGCCACATCAATTTTTTCCCGGGCCGAGGCGGTCCTGTATTTGACTCCGTTGCGCTTAAGGAATCGTTTGGCCACATTGCCCTTAACCACCAGATCGACGCTGCGCCCGCCGCTCAAGTTCTGCAATTTGGGAACCATGACGCCCACCACATTTCCCCAGCCATCCATCAAGGGTCCGCCCCCATTGCCCGAGCGTTGGCGGCTGGCCACTTGCAGGGTGTTTTTATCCCGGTGGGCGCCGGTCAACGAACGCACATTGCCGCTGGCCAGATTAAGTTTTGGGGTATCCGGATGACGTTTCAAATTCTTTCTGGGAAATCCGGCGGTCATTACCGACTCGCCAAGGCTGACACCGGGCCGCCGGCTGAAGCTGATGGCGCGGCGGATATCGCCACCGGGCCCTTTCAGCAATGCCAGCTCGATTCTCTTATCCACCGCCACCCGCCGCAGCAGACCCAGCCCCGCCACCCTGATTTCCAGGCAGCGGTCCACCACATGCAGATTGGTCAGCACCTGATTGGCCGGACCGATCACGAAGCCCGTTCCCCAACCGGCCTTTTCAAGCTTATCGGCAGCCAGCCGGCCGCGCGCCCCCACCCGTCCGGCCCAGGGGCGCCAATCCTCGAACAGAGCGACCGTCGATGGAATTCCCTCCGCCGTGAAAGGCCGGCCCCGCCAAATCCGCCTGACCCGATAGAAGCTTTTGCGCCCCTCAATGACCTTGACCATGATCAGCCCACCGAAATTTCCGGCCCGGCTGCGGGGGCAGGCGAAGAAGCCGGTCAGGGTCAAATGCCCCCATTGGCGATAGGCGCCGGGCTTGGTGCCCACACCGGTGGCACAGGACGTCTTGGCCTTGGACAGGGGCTGGCCATATAGAACGCCGGGGGCGAGAGACATCACTTTGCGCAATTTCTCTACCAGAATGGCCTGGGTCCAATTCTTGCCCACCTCGCCGCCTGGCAGATAAACCATCAATTCGCGGTTGAGGTGCAAGCGGTCCGCTTCGCTGCCCAAAACCCCGTCACCCAGGACGGCCGAGGCAATAAGCTGCCAGCCTTTGGGGATATTCAGGATCAGCCGCTCGGACTTTGCATCGCCCAGGGGCGGCCCGCTATCATTTTTACCTCGTTCCGTCTTAACCCAGCGCCGCCATTTGGCCAGCATGCGGGCCAACCGTTTAACGCGCTGCACGGATTCGGCCTTGGTTTCGGGCTCAACCGCGGGCTGGTCAAAGGCCGGCAAATCCCGGTCCAGAAGCGTCCCCACGGGCGGCTCCGCGTCGGTGGCGGCCAAGGCAGACAGGCTTAGACGAGCCCGAGAAAGGCGGTTCTGATGAGAAATCGGCCCCTTATCATCGCCGGATAATGTAGCACGAAACCAGCCCCGCCCTCAACCGGGGGGATGTGAGATCAGGGTTTGGCACCCGCTTTGGGCCGCCAGGATTTTGCCGCCGTCCGGGCCTTTGAAATTTCCGCCTGGGCCAGAGACATGGACAGGTTCTTTTGGAATTTTGAGCAAGAGCCTTCAGCTTTCCCTTGCTGCCGGCCCCGGCCAGGCTGAACCAGAAATAGGCGCGCTGCCCATCCTTGGCGAGGCCCGTTCCGTTCAGGCGCGAAATCCCCATGCGCAATTGGGCCGCACTGCTTCCCTGATCGGCGGCGGCCCGGTAATATTTGACCGCCTGGGCAGGATCTTTGGTCATACCGCGCCCTTCTTCATGGATCAGGCCCATTTGGATTTGCGCCTAGGCGCTTCCCGCTTCAGCCGTCCTTCGAAAGAATTTGAGCGCTTTGGCCCATCCGGTGGCATGCCCACCCCGTCTCGGATCGCCAGACCGCGCCAGTAAATTTCCTCGGGCTTGCCTTGTTTGAATATCTTTTGGGATTTCTCTTCCCGGAACTTGACCTTGGCCGCCATGGTCCGCTGTATCACGCCATCATTTTCAAGGAATTTTATATACTTCCTGAACAGGGGAAGCAGGATTGGAACATCGGGGTTGCGCTTTTCCAGGTGCTTCATCTGATCGGGCTGGTGTTTGGCCAAATAGCGCTTGAAGCCACTGCATTCGCCATCGCCCGTTGATGTGCCAAGCAGGGCCTTGCGGAAGGCAATCATCTTCTCGTCTTCTTTGTCCAACCCGAATTCCTGATGGGCCCCTTCCTGATGAAGACGCGCCTCGCATTCGATTTCGCGCCGGGGCAAGGCCTCGATGCGGCCTTCCAGATATTGCTGTCCATGGCCGATGAGCTCATGAACCAATACGGCGGCCAGTTCGGCTGTCGGCCATTTGATACCGTGCCGGCTGACCACTACGGGAAACAGCTTGGTATCACCTGCGTCTCCCCTATCTGAAAAGCGCCCCGATCTCAGATAAGGATGATAGATGGGCAGGAAATGAGCCACCCGGAAAGTGGCCATATCCAGTTTTTTATCAGGCACCATGGGATCATAGGAAATGGTGATCTGACCGGCCTTTTTTAGTGTGTCGATGATTTTGGCATTGGCCGGGGATTTTGCCCGGATCAGGGCCAGGGCATCGGTGATCTTTTTGAAGACGGCCGGCGGTTCCACCACCGAAGTGCTGAATTTTGTGCCGGGCTCGGCTAGAAGGACCGACAGATTGATCCCGTTATAAGTCTTGTCCAGACTGCGCACCCGGACCGGCGCTGCCTTGCCCTTTTGCATTTTGAATGCCGCGGCCACCTTGGCGGCCAGCTCCGGGTGTTTGCGTTTCAGATTGGCCAGCATTTTGCGGGCGAATTTATTGCCCTCGGCCTGAGCCCGCCCGTAAAAATGCACTGCCTTGGCCAAATCCTTGGGCACCCCATAGCCCCGTTCATGGAGACTGGCGATGGCCGAGAGGGCCTTATTGTAATTCTGCTTGGCAGCCATCATACCAGGTCATGGCCTTGGCGTAATCGCGCTTGACCAGACGCCCCAGCCGGTTGAACTGGCCCATCCGGTATTGGGCGCTGGCCAGCCCGCCCTTGGCTGCCTTGCTATACCAGACCAGGGCCTTGGCTTTGTCTTTTTTCACGCCTTTGTCTTTTTCGTAAAGCGTCCCCAGAAGATACTGGGCGCCGCCATGTCCTTTTTCGGCCAGGGCACCCCATTCCCGGTAGGCGCCTTTGAAATCACCCTTGCGGTAAGCCTTGATGCCCTCGTTCATACCTGCCCAGGCCGGTCCGGACAGACCAGCCAACAGGATCAATCCAAGAGTAATGCCTCTCACCGCAGCTCCCAGGCTCTTGGTCATAATCCCTCCACCAGTTGGCGCATACGCTTCAAATGACCTGCATTGGGCAGGGCACCCCGCCCGGCCCCCAGATTATCGCGCATATGACGTGCTTTGGAAGTGCCCGGAATGACCACTGTCACGCCGGGATGGGCAAGAAGATATTTCAAAAAAAACTGACCCCAACTTTTGGCGTCGAATTCGACGGCCCAAGGCGGCAGTGCCCTGCCCCGCACCGAGTCAAAAAGTCGGCCCCTGGCAAATGGAACATTGATAATGGTGGCGGTCCCCTTATCCCGGGCCAGGGGCAAGAGCAGTTCTTCCGCCTTGCGCGATATTATGGAATAGTTGAGCTGCACGAAATCAAGAGGCTCGCTACGCATGACCTTGGCCAGCCGGTCGAAGGCCCCGTCACGGAAATGGGTAATGCCCACATAACGCACCCAGCCTTGTTCACGCAGGCGCCTGATGGTTTTCAAATGCAGATCGGTATCTTTCAGGTTATGGACCTGAAGCAGGTCGAAATTTGGTGTACGCAGGTCACGCACCGAACCCCGGTGCTGATCGATACCGTCCTGTTCGCCGAAGGTGCTGATCTTGGTCGCGATAAAACTTTGCTTGCGCATACCGAGCTGGGCCAGCGCCCGCCCGACCACGGCTTCGGCCGAGCCATAGGTGGGCGAGGTATCGATCACTTTCCCACCCCCCTCGATCAGAGTGCGGATGACGGCAACGCGTGCTTGAAACTCCGCTTCCGTACCGGCATAGCCGAAAGATTGCGCCGTCCCCAGCCCGACCGTGGGCAAAGCCTCACCACTTTTGGGAATGGGGCGGGTGCGTTGCGCGCTTTGGGCCGCCGCCATCCCCGGAAATCCGAAACTCATTGCCGCCCCGGCGCCTGCCGCGCCCAGCGACATTTGCAGAAACTGCTTGCGCGTTATGTTGCGAAATCCATCACTCATGGCTGAAGCTCCCTTTGTTTTGTGGCCAGCCTACCCTGATGGGTGCCCAGCATCCAAGCCAGAATGGCCCAAAGGCCCGCCAGGGGCACGCAAATGGCGGCCACCGCCACCAGATCAAATCCCAGCCCCCGGGTCAGGCCGGCAAACGCCCAGCCCGATACAGCATCACCGCCCCGGTAGACCACCGTATCGATGAAATTCTTCGATTTGTATTTTTCTTCCCGCCCGATGACGGTGAAAAGCATTTCCCGGCCGGGCCGGGTGATGGCGAAATTGGACGCCCGACGCACGATCTGGAAAACGACCAGCATGGCGAGGGTTGGGGAGGTTGCGAAAATGACGAAGCCGATCATGGTCACCAGGGGTAGAAAAGCGACCGTCGGGGCCAGACCAAAAAACTTTATAAAACGCCCGGTCAGGGTCAATTGGGTGACGACCGTGAGAACCGATACGGACAGATCGATAAAGGCGAAAATGCGGGTCCGCTCCGCGCTGTCCTCAAACAGGCCGGCGATCAGGTTGGCCTGCTGAAAATAAAGAAATGTGGATGTGGCCGTGAACAGCGCGATAAACAGGCTGATGCCCAGCAAATATGGCGAGCGAGCCACCAGGGTAAATCCGGCGAACACACCGCCACCGATGATTTCGGGCTCCCGCGCGCGCACCTCATCTGCGGGGGCATCTGCACTTAGGCGGGTCATACAAAAAAGCGCCGCCCCCAGAAACATGGCCGATATAAGCAACAGATTGATGCCACCCAGGGGCACGGCCAGCCAGAATGTCACGGCCGGGCCGGCGATGGTCCCCAGGTGCCGCCGGCGGCGATGAAGCCAAACAGGCGCCGCCCCCGTTCATTGCCAAAAATATCGGCCATGAAACTTCAGAAGACGGAAACCACGAACAGGTTGAAGACGCTGGTCCAGATGAAAAAGGCCCTGGCCCAGATGATTTTGCCCGGAACGAAGCCCAGCAATATCCAAAACCCCAGAATGTTGAGGATGAAGAACCAATAGACATAAGGGATAAACCGGCGCCTCGGATAGCGCGCCACAACGAGGCCAAACAAAGGCACGGCGCAAAGCATGACCAGAAAAGTTCCGGTAAAAAGCCAGGTCAGTGCCCGCACCCCGCCCGCGATGCCCATCTCGTCGCGCAAGGGGCGGAGGATGAAATAGGCCGCCAGCAGGAAAAAGAAATAGGCGAAGGCCCAAAGGAGTGCGCGGACTTCCCCGGGCCGCACCTCCACCAGCTTTTTCAGGATGGGGATCATTTAAACGGCAGGTGAATGGCGCGCGGCATCCCGGTCAAGATAGGCATCGAAAACGGCGGCCACCAGACGGACCAGAGCGCGGTTTTCTTCCGCGATACTCACAATCCCACCCTTAATGGAACAGATGCCATCCGCTGCCAGGGGGGCCAGTTCGGAAAGCTCTTCGTCGAAATGACCGGCACCCACGCCATGAATGCAGATCATTTCATCCAGATCGACGCTCAGATAACACATCAGGCGGCTGATCACTTCGGCGCGCAGTTTGTCCTCGGCGCTCATGGCCTTGCCCCTGGCCGTCGGCAGTTGGCCGGCCCCGACCGCATCACTGTAGGTCTTGAGCGGTGAAACATTCTGCACATAGCCCTGGCCCAGTTGTGAAATGGCCGACGCCCCCATGCCCAACAGGACAGGCGCCTCATCCACCGTATAGCCTTGGAAATTGCGTCTAAGCGTCTGTTCATCCATGGCCTTGGCCAGACTGTCTCCGGGGCGGGCGAAATGATCCAGACCGATACGCCGATAGCCGTGCCTGGCCAGCCGTTCGGCGGCGGCCCCAGCCTGATCCCAGCGCTCCTCCGGGCCCGGCAGGGCCTTCTCGTCGATCAGCTTTTGATGTTCCTTCATCCAGGGCACATGGGCGTAGCCGAACAGGGTCACCCGGTGGGGCGTGAAGCTCACCGCCTGATCGACCATGTCCCGGACGCGGTCCACGGTCTGGTATGGCAGGCCATACATGAGATCCATGTTCAGGGCCTCGATGCCATATTTGCGCAACCAGCCCACGACTTGTCCCGTAACTTTCGCCGGCTGGTCCCGGTTGATCGCCATTTGCACCTCGGGATGGAAATCCTGCTGGCCAATACTGGCCCGGTTGACCCCGGCCCCGGCCAGGGCCTTGACGTAATCTTCCTTGGCATCGCGGGGATCAAGCTCGACGGCGATTTCCGCATCCGCGGTCAGATCAAACAAGGAAGAAATATGATCGATGGTTTTGCGCCAATCCTCAGGGGTAAGCATGGTCGGGCTGCCGCCGCCCCAATGGAGATGCCCCGCCTTGAAACGCCCGCCCAGCGCACCCGCCACCAGCTCCATTTCCTGATTGAGCGAGGATAGATAATCGGCCACCGGCTGGTAACGTTTGACGATTTTCGTATAGCAGCCACAGAACCAGCACATGGAATCGCAAAAGGGAATATGGAAATAAAGGGACAAATGCTGATCGGCGGCCAATTCACCCAACCAGGCGCCATAGTCGGTGGCACCAATCTCGTCTGAAAAATGGGGCGCCGTCGGATAGCTGGTATAGCGGGGAACGCGCAGATCATATCGGCTGGCGAGAGATTTATTCATGTCGATGTATTTAGCCGCCCAGGCGGGCCCGCACAACAGTCTCATGCTTATGCGCGGGCGCCTCATCGGAAACGGCATAGGTCTTTTGCACTGTCCCCCGTGCCTGGATGCGGGACAGCCAGTCCAACAGGTGGGGCGTAGTGGCCTCATCCAGAATACCCGGGACCAACAGATGCAGCCATGGCAGCGTGTTGATATCGGTCAGGGAATAATCCGCCCCGGCCAGCCAGGGCCCGGCTTCCTTCAGACCCGTTTCCATGCGGGCAGCGAAACCCCCGATCCGTTGCCTGGACCCGGCTAATTCCTCATCGGAAAAGCCGTCCGGGTGGGCCGCGGCGGCCCATTTGTCGCGCTTTTCCCGATGTGGCACGCGGGCCAGCATTTGGCCCAATTCATCCTCGCCCAGCGCCTGCACGATGATCCGCACCCGGCGCTGCCACCCGATCATGGAAGCGGCGGGGAACAGGCTTTCATCTACCAGCTTTGACCATTGGCGCATACGAGCCCGGGAAAATACGTCTTTCGGGCGCAAGGGCGGGCCGGGGAACTGATCTTCCAAATTTTCGTTGATCACTGTGCTTTTGGTAATGACCTGCCCGTCATGAATCAGGCTTGCTATCTGGCCATCGGGGTTGATCGCCAGATATTCATCCCCATGCTGTTCGAATGTGTGCAGATCGATGAAGTGCCCCTGATAGCTCACCCCCTTTTCGGCCAGACACAGCCTGACCTTAAGGGAATTGGCACTCAATCCCGAATGATAAAGTTCGAGCATTTCCCGCCCTGATAAGCCCTGCCGGAAAGTTTGGAGAAAGGAGGCGGTCTTGGCAAGAGCGGGCGATTCGGCCCTCCTGGCCCAATCTGGTGAGGATCGGGCGGGCCGGAAACCAAATGGGAATTTGGGTGCGCTCCGGAAAACCGAGCGAGACCAAGAGCTAAGGGAAAATCCACCGCCGCTTAACCATAATTTTACGTCTGTTTGCTAATTTTCATTACCCACCAGGATGCACTCGGTTTATCGTGTTACAGCCCTAAAAGGACGGACAGGTATTCCCATGGATGACCAGCCAGCCGCGTTTCAACAGCCCAAAAAAAGATATGACCTAGCGGATCATTTTCTCGTCTGTTCCAAACTGGGCCGCTACCTGACCGTGGCCGATGGATCGCGCTTCGTGATTACCGATGATCTGCGTTCGGAAAAAATGCTGCACGAAGCCGCCGCCGTCGCCGCCATTTATTCCAAGGATTACCTGGTGGCCGAGGCTGCCTTGCTGCCCCTGGGTGGGCGCATGGACAAAATGCCGACGGCGACGCGGGACAAATATGAACGCCTGTTCGACCTGATTGCCGAGGAATCCCTTTGTGACACGGTGCGCGGATCGGCCAAGGCCCTGGTGGAAGCCCGCTTCCGCGAAGCAGAAATCCGTGCCCTGGACAGCCAGCTCCGCGACAAGCTGAGCCCGGCCAGGGTGCGCTACCGGGCCTTCCTGGGCGTGGTCAAAAAGATGATCGACGGCAAAATCGATGGCGAGCCATTCTTGGAAGAATTCCGCGATTTCACGCGGGTGGTGGCGGGCAAGCTTGATTTCGGCATCTACAGCTTTTGCGTCGATCACATTTTCCGCAATCTGCGCATCCCGGAAGAGGTCAAACAGCTTCTGGTTTTGGAAATCCTGCGCTATCCCCCACTGGTGCGCCGCGAACTGCTGAGCAATATCCTGGCCTATCCGGGTCAGACCAACGAAGTCATCGAATTCGTCAAATCCATAATCAGCCGGGAACTGGGTGAGAGGACCTCGATTGAGATCAATCTTCTGGAGGGTCTCAAGCTCAACCGCTTCACCATGCAAGATATCAACGAGATGGCCGCCGGCGCCACCTGACTTTTCCTAATCTTACTTGTAGGCTTAGGGGCCCAACCTATCTATTCTGTATATGTCTTTTTGTCCTGAAAGGGAGGGATCCCGACGCTGTGGGAAAAGATGAGGCGCATTGGAGAGACGCTTTCGTGAACGCACCTTGGGATACGTCCCTGGGAGGTGATCCGATTTTAGCCGGTTCCGGCGAAAGTGACGGGGCCGACCAGCGCAAAGCCGCCTATATCGGGCTCACGGTACTATTGGTTGTAGCTTTCTTCGGGCTTCGCAAAATCCAATGGACAGGCAGCGGCGCGCTTCACACCATCATGGAAGCCATGGCCACCCTGCTGTCGGGGTCATGGCCCTGGTGCGCTTTTACACCGCCAAAAACAACACACTCTTGCTGATTGGAGCGGGGTTCCTGGGAACCACCTTCCTGGATGGCTATCACGCCGTGGTCACGTCCAGCTTTTTCGCCGAGAACTTTCCCTCGGGCCTGCCGTCGCTCATCCCCTGGAGTTGGGTGGCGTCGCGCTGGTTCCTGTCAGTCCTTCTGTTCCTGAGCTGGCTGGCTTGGCGCCTGGAACAACGGGACCCGCAAAGATGGGCGCTCAGTGAAACCAAGGTCTATTTCTCGGTCGCTGCTCTCACCCTGGTCCGCCTGATCAATGATATTCTGGACATGGAAAAGATCGCGGCGGGCAAGATGAATTTTGAAACTGCCCCCATGAAATATGCGATATGGTAACCCAGGAGGTGGAGAGCGTTGCCTCCCTGGCCGCCGAGCGCCAAATAGATGTGCGCCTTGTCCAACCCCTGGCCGGCGGACAGGCAGTGGTCGATCCCGACCGCTTCGCCCAGATCATGGCCAATCTTTTGTCCAACGCCATCAAATTTTCCCCGGACGGCGCCAAGGTGAAAGTCGGGCTGGCCCGGGCGGATGAAAATCTCCTGGTCAGCGTCACGGACTTTGGGACGGGAATTCCAGAAGAATTCCAGTCCCGTATTTTCGAGAAATTCACCCAGGCCGACGGATCGGATACACGTTCACAGGGCGGAACCGGGCTGGGTCTGTCCATCAGCTGGCCCTGGCCCAGCATATGGGGGGTGATTTGACCTTCAAAAACGAAACTGGCAAAGGCACCAGTTTCCGGATCAGTCTGCCCTGGTTGAACGCGGACACGCCCAGCGAAAAAGCCCCGGCGGCGGTTGAGGGAGTAAATTCATGAACGGCCAATTGGAAAAAATCCTTTTCGTGGAGGATGATGAGGATATATCCATGATCGCCTGCATGGCCCTTGGGGATGTCGGTGGGTTCGATGTCACGGCTTGCGCATCCGGCAAAGAGGCCCTTGCCGCCGCCCCCGGATTGGCGCCTTATTTGATCTTGCTGGATGTGATGATGCCCGGTATGGACGGCCCGACCACCTTGAAGGCGCTCCGCTAATTGGAAGGTTATGCCCAAATCCCGGTGATTTTCATGACCGCCAAGGTGATGCAGAACGAGGTTGCCGAATATACGGCCATGGGCGCGGCCGGGGTCATCCCCAAACCCTTCGACCCCATGACATTGGCCGAACGCATCAAGGAAATTATGAAGCTTTAGGGCACTTGGTCCGAAGGCAGGGGGGGATCGGCCAGCAGGGGAATAGTGGTCAGGGCATCGGCCAGATTTTCACCGGTAAAGACCTGAAACCCGCCTTCTGCCAGGGCCAGGGCGGCGGATTTTTCATCATCCCGGGCACCATGCCCGGTTCCCACCTGCAACCCGCCGGCGCATCCCCCGTTGCGCCCGGCCCTGAGATCGATGGCCCGGTCCCCGACGATCCAGGATTTGGCCAGATCCAGATTAAGACTCCTTGCTGCTTCTTCCAGCATGCCCGGATTGGGCTTGCGGGCGGGGTGATCCTCATGGACATAGGGCGGGCGCCCGTCGGCATGGAAGGGGCAAGCGAAAACCCCGTCTATATGGGCGCCTACCCGCTCCAGGAGCGAGATCATCCGCTCCTGAACCTGGGCGAACTGATCCCAGTCGTAATAGCGCCGCCCGATACCCGACTGGTTGGTGACGATCACCACGGGTACGCCCCGCCCGTTGGCCCAATGAATGGTCGGCGCCGCACCGGGGATCAGCTTTACATCCTCCACCCGGTGCAGATAATTGACCTCCTCGACCACCACGCCGTCCCGGTCCAGGAACAAGGCGGGCCGGGGCGCCCCTGCTGGGGACTCGCCGGTCATGGATTGGCACCAAAGGCCGCTGGAATCGACAAAAAGGGGCAGTTTGTTTTGGGACATGGTATCCTTTTTTTAATAATTTCCGGCCATGATAAGCTCCAGCGCGCAATTTTCCAGCCCCGGCAAAGAGGTCCCAATGGCGGAAGCCGTCGACATCCTGTTTATCAATCCAGGCGACCGCAAGCAGATTTATCAAGATCTGGGCGATGAATTCTCTGGGATTGAGCCGCCCGTCTTCGCCGGATTGTTCGCCACCTATGTCCGCCGCCAGGGCTGTTCGGCAGCCATCTATGACGCGCCCGCCCTGCAAGCCAGCGCAGCGGAGACGGCGCGGGCGGCAGTTGAGGATTTCAACGCCCAATTGGTGGCTATCGTGGTCTATGGGCTGCAGCCTTCGGCCTCGACCCAGAACATGACGGCGGCGGGCGCCATCGCCCGGGGCATCCGGGATTTGGGTACGGATGCAAAACTGATGATGACCGGCACCCACCCCGCCGCCCTGCCCCGGCGCACCATGGAAGACGAAGCGGTGGATTTCGTTTGCGACCTGGAAGGGCCGGTGACCATCCTCAAGACGCTCCAGGCGATCAAGGCGGGCGAGGCGGACTTTTCCTCGATTCCGTCCCTTTGGTGGCGGCAAGATAATACCATTGTGGCGCCCAGCAAGGCCGAGCCGCTTTTGATGGATCTGGATAACGAAATGCCGGGCATCGCCTGGGATTTGATGGATATGAGCCTGTACCGGTCCCATAACTGGCACAGCTTCGCCCATATCGAGGACCGGGCCCCCTATGCCGCCATCCATACCAGCCTGGGCTGTCCGTACAAATGCAGTTTCTGCTGTATCAATGCGCCCTTCGGCAAATCATCTTACCGCCTCTGGAGCCCGGAACTGGTCATCAAGGAAATCGATTTCCTGGTGGAAACCCATGGCGTCAGAAACATCAAATTCGCCGACGAGATGTTCGTACTCAACCGCAATCATGTGCTGGGCATCTGCGAGTTGCTCAAAAGCCGCGATTACAGCGTCAATATCTGGGCCTATGCCAGGGTCGATTCGGTGGCCGATGAGTTTCTGGACGCCCTCAAGGCGGCCGGCATCAACTGGCTTTGTCTGGGCATCGAAAGTGCCTCGGACCATGTGCGCGATGGGGCCAAAAAAATCTATGGCAACGATGATATCCTGGATGTGACGCGGCGCATCCAAGGCGCGGGCATTAACATTATTGGCAATTACATCTTCGGCCTGCCCGACGACAATATGGAACGTATGCGCCAGACCCTGGATTTGGCGCTCGATCTGAACTGCGAATTCGCCAATTTCTATTCGGCCATGGCCTATCCGGGATCGAAGCTGTATGACGCGGCGCTGGTGGACGGCACGCCGCTGCCAGCCACATGGAAGGATTTCTCCCAGCATGGCTATGACGCCCTGCCGCTGGCCAACAAACATTGCGAGGCAGGCGAAATCCTGAGATTCCGCGATGCCGCCTTCCAGGAATATTTCACCGGTCCCGCCTATCTGGCCATGGTCGAGAAGAAATTCGGGGTCCAGGTAGTCGATCATATTGGACGCATGGTGGCCATCCTCCTTGGCCGCAAATTGCTGGATGAAAAGGAGCCGGCTTCTTCATGAAGATTAACGACCTCAAGGAAAAGGCGGCCTGGTTGCGCCGCGAATTGTTCGAAATGGCCATGCGCCCGCGCAAGGGCCATTTGCCGTCCTGCTATTCCTGCACCGAAATATTGATCAGCCTTTATTACAACGGCATCGCCAATTACGATGCCAAAAATCCAGCATCTCCGGACCGCGACCGGGTGATCATCTCCAAGGGCCACGCGGCCATGGCCCTTTATCCCATCCTGGCCGACCTGGGCTTCTTCCCAAAAGATGAGTTGGAACGCTTCACCCTGCCCGGCAGCATTCTGGGCATGTATGCGGATTGGCGGGTGCCGGGCATCGAGGGCATATCTGGCTCCTTAGGCCACGGATTGGGCATGGGAGCCGGCATGGCCCTTGCCGCCAGACGGGACGGCAAGGAAAACCGCAGCTTCGTCGTTCTGGGCGACGGAGAATGTTACGAGGGCAGCGTCTGGGAATCGGCCATGTTCGCAGCCCATCATAATCTGGACAAACTGATCGGCATTGTCGACCGCAATTCCCTTTGCATCCTGGGACGCACGGAGGAGCTTCTTGAACTTGGTGATCTGGAAGATAAATGGCGCAGCTTCGGCTGGTACGCCATCAGCATCGATGGCCATTCCTTCGACGATCTGAACAAAGCCTTCGGTCTGATCAGCAAAACCGACGGTAAACCCCTGGCGATCATCGCCAATACGGTCAAGGGCAAGGGTATCTCCTATATGGAAGGGCGGTCAGAGTGGCATAACCGCATGCCGGACGAGGCCCATATGGCCAAAGCAAGAGCTGATTTGGACCTGGGCCCGAAAGGTGGTGCATAACATGGCCCAAAAGCCCACACTTATGCGCGACGCGGTGATCGAAACCATCACCGAAGCCGCCCGCAAAGACCGCGATATTTATTTCCTGAGCGCCGATCTGGGCGCCGCGGCGCTTGATATCTTCCGTGAAGACCTACCCGATCAATTCCTGCATCTGGGCATCGCCGAGCAGAATATGGTGGATGTGACTTCGGGCCTGGCGCAAAGCGGCAAGAAGGTCTTTCTCTATGCCATGGCGCCCTTCATCACGGCGCGCTGCTATGAACAGGTGAAATGCGTTATTTCATCCATGGGCCTGCCGGTCACCATACTGGCCGTCGGCGTCGGGCTTGGCTATGACCATGCGGCCTTGACCCATTTCACGCCCGAAGATATCGCCTGCATGCGCGCACTCAACGGCATCCGGGTCCTGAGCCCGGCCGATGCCGAGGCCGCCGTTTGCATGACCCGGGACATTCTGGAGACCCCCACTTTCAGCTATATTCGCCTGGAACGCATGCCCCAGCCCGATCTTTACGGAGGTGCCTTCGATCAGGTCATGGGCCAGGGTTTCGGACATTTGGCCCAAGGCAGCGATCTGGCCATCGCCGCCTGCGGCTATATGACCCACAAGGCCATGAAGGCGGCCAATTTGCTTAAAGAACAAGGGATCAATGCCGGTGTCATCGATCTCTTCCGCCTCAAACCCCTGGATGGCCGGGCCCTGACCGCCGCTTTGGATGGCTATGATGCCCTGCTGACGGTTGAAGAACAGCTTTTGGAAGGCGGCATGGGCAGCGCCCTGGCCGAGGCCCTGATCGATGCGGGCGCCATGCCGGCCTGCAAGCGGCTGGGACTGATGGACGGCTTCGAGGTGGTCAATGGCGACCGGGACGAATTGCACGATTTTTACAAGATCGACACCCCCCATATCGTGGAAGCGGGTATTCGGTTGGTAAAAGGCTAGGAAATTGACCCAAATTCCCATCAAAATAGTCTCGAGCAGCTTTTCCCAAAACACCACATTGCGCCAGGAAATGCTTGCGGAATTCCCCGCAGCCGAATTCAACGATAGCGGCGGTGGATTGGCGGGCGACGAGCTGATTTCATTTCTGGCCGGCGTCCCCGGCGCGGTCATCAGCCTGGAGCCGGTGGATAGCGATTTTCTGGCTCGCCTGCCGGAGTTGCGCATGATCTCCAAATATGGCGTGGGGCTGGACAATCTGGACCTGACGGCCATGGAAGAGGCCGGCGTGACGCTGGGCTGGAGCGGCGGCCTCAACCGGCGGGGCGTGGCCGAAATGACTTTGAGCTTCATGATCGGCCTCAACCGCAACCTTTACGGCTCGTCGCTCGATCTCCGCCGGGGTGCGTGGCTGAAGGATGGCGGCCGCGATCTTTCAAGCTGCACCGTCGGCATTATCGGCGTGGGGTTTGTGGGCAAGGAAGTGGCCATGCTCCTGGAACCGCTCGGCTGCCAAATCCTGGTCAATGATATCATCGATCAGGCGGAGTATTACCAAGCCCATGGGCTGAAGGAAGCAAGCAAGGAAGATATCTACACCGGCGCCGATGTGATCACCGTTCACACGCCGCTGACCGATCTGACCCGGGGCATGGTGGATGCAGCGGTGCTGGACGGGATGAAGCCCGACGCCTATCTGATCAACGCGGCCCGGGGTGGTATCGTCAATCAAGAGGACTTGAAACAGGCGCTCATTGAAGGCCGCATCGCCGGCGCGGCCCTAGACGTGTTCGAGCTTGAGCCCTGCCCCGATCAGGAACTTCTGGGTCTGGCAAACCTCTGGCCGACGCCCCATATCGGCGGCTCTTCGGCCCAGTCCATGCTTGCCATGGGACGCAGTTCGATTTACCATTTATGTAAATTTTTCAAAGGATAATAGCGATTTTCTCATGCAGGAAGGAAAGTCGATGAAGGTTTTGATCCTGGGCGGCGCAGGTTTCCTCGGAAGCTATGTGGTGGACGAGCTGACCGGGCGCGGCTATCAGGTGAGCGTCTTCGATCAGGCGGCACCGCGCTTCCCCAACGAGGCCGTCACCTATCAGCAGGGTAACGTCATGGACGCCAAGGCCGTAAACCGGGCCGTGGAAGGCCAGGACGTGATCTATAATTTCGCCGGGCTGGCCGATCTCAATGATTCCATCGACCGCCCCCTGGAGACCATGAACCTCAACATCATGGGCAATCTCAATGTGCTGGAAGCCTGCCGCACACACGGCATCCGGCGTTTCGTCTATGCCAGTTCGGTCTATGTCTTTTCCAGGAAAGGCGCCTTTTACGGCACATCCAAAAAATGCTCCGAGCTGATCATCGAACAATATGCCCAGCAATATGATCTGGATTACACGATCATCCGCTACGGGTCGGTCTATGGCGAGCGGGCCGATTCCTCCAACCGCATCTACCGGATCATCCGCCAGGCCCTGGAGGAAGGCAAAATCACCTTCCCCGGCGACGGGTCGGAGGAACGGGAATATGTCCACGGCCGGGATGCGGCCAAGCTCAGCGTCGATATTCTCGATGATGGCTTTCGCAATCAGAACGTCATTCTCACCGGTCTGGAACGATACCGTTACAAGGACCTTCTCGAGCTTCTCAAGGAGATGATGGACGACCGGGTGGATATTGAAATGCTGGAACAGGATTACAAGGGCCATTACACCCTGACGCCCTATTCCTTCGCCCCCTCGGTGGGCGTCAAGCTGGTCAATAATCCCAGCGTCGAGTTCGGCCAGGGGCTTTTGGAATGCATCGAACATGTGTTCCGCGAACTCCATGATGATGAACCCCAGGTCAATTCGGAAGAATAGGCGGGCAAATGTTTTACGATCTGGCGGCCGATAGCTGGGGCCCGGAAGAAAAAGAAGTGGCCATGGAGGTGATCTCTTCTGGTTACCTGACCATGGGAGAGCGGGTGGCCAAATTCGAGATTGCCTTCGCCGCCTATTTCGGGCACCGCTATGCGGTGATGACCAATTCGGGCTCGTCGGCCAATCTGGCCGCCGTCGCGGCGCTTAGTTACAAGGCCAAGGCGCCCCTGAAGCGCGGAGATGAGGTGATCGTGCCGGCCATCGCCTGGAGCACCACCTTCGCGCCCTTGCAGCAATATGGGCTGAAATTGCGCTTCGTGGATGTGGAGCTGGACACGTTGAATATGGATACCAGCCAGTTGCAGGACGCCCTCACCCCGGCGACCAGGGCCATCATCGGAGTCAGCGTGCTGGGCAACCCCGCCCGGCTGGATATCATCCGGGCCTTCGCCGACGAACATGACTTGATCTTTTTCGAGGATAACTGCGAAAGCATGGATGCGGAGCTGGACGGGCAAAAGACCGGAACCTTTGGCGATTTAGGCACCTTCAGCTCCTTTTATTCCCATCATATCTCCACCGTCGAGGGCGGCATGATGCTGACCGATGACCGGGAGCTGGGCGACCTGGCCCGCTCCATCCGAGCCCATGGCTGGACGCGGGGGCTGGAAGACGGCTCTCCGCTGTTCGAGCCCCGGGACGAGGATTTTTATGAGGCCTACCGCTTCATCCTGCCCGGCTACAATCTGCGCCCCCAGGAAATCAACGCCGCCGTGGGCCTGGTGCAATTGGGGAAATTGCCCGAAATGACTCGGGTCAGACGGAAAAATATGGCTCATTTCCAGGAGGTCTTCGGCGAAGACGAACGTTTCACCATCCAGCGCGAATGTGGCAAATCCTCCAGTTTCTGCTTTACCATCATCCTCGATCCCTCACGCGGGACCGGCAGACCTGCCGTGATCGAGGCATTGCGCGAAGCCGAAATCGGCGCCCGCATCATCACCGGCGGATGTTTCCCCCGCCACGAGGTGATCCAACATTTCGACAGCTCCCTGGTGGGTGAGATGCACAACGCTGATCTGGCCCATGACCATGGCTTTTTCGTCGGCAATCATCCCTATGATCTGAGCCGCCAGATCGACGGGCTCTATAAGGTGCTGGACAAGGTCTGTGATTAAAGGAACCCCATAATGGCCGAAACATATTCCATATTGGTCACCGGCGGGGCCGGGTATCTGGGCTCCATCGCCGTCCCTGCGCTCCTCGAACTGGGCCACCGGGTCACCGTTTTTGATAATTTCATGTTCCTCCAGAACAGCCTGTCCCAGCTTTGCGCCGATGACAATTTTCAGGTGGTGCAGGGCGATGCACGAAACGAATCCCTGCTCAAGTCCCTGGTGGCCAAGGCCGATATCATCATCCCCCTGGCCGCCCTGGTGGGCGCGCCCATCTGTGACGAAGACCAGATTGCGGCCACCAGCACCAACCGGGACGCCATCGGCACATTGTTGGGCCTCACCAGCCCCGATCAGCGGGTGATCACGCCCATCAGCAATTCGGGCTATGGCATCGGCGAGCCCGGCAAGTTCTGCACCGAGGAAACCCCCATGCGGCCCGTCTCCCTTTATGGCAAAACAAAAGTTGAGGCTGAGGAGATGGTGCTGGCACACCCTTCGGGCATCAGCCTGCGCCTGGCCACCGTCTTCGGTATGGCGCCCCGCATGCGCATCGACCTTTTGGTCAATGATTTCGTCTACCGGGCGGTCAATGACCGGGCCATCGTCCTGTTCGAAAGCCATTTCAAACGCAACTACATCCATATCCGGGACGTGGCCCGCGCTTTCATCCATGCCATGGATAATTTCGATATCATGAAAGGCGAGGCCTATAATGTGGGCCTTTCCGAGGCCAACCTGTCCAAATGGGAGCTTTGCGAAAAAATCCGCGAACAGGTGCCCAATTTCGTCTTCCTTGAGGCCCCCATCGGCGAGGACCCGGACAAGCGCGACTATATCGTTTCCAACGAAAAGATAGAGGCCACCGGCTTCGCCACCGCCCATGGGCTGGAAAGCGGCATCGGGGAACTGATCAAGGGCTATGAGATGCTGCGCAACAGCACCTATGGGAATATGTAATCATGACCGATCATCTGTTTTCACCTATCCGGCTGGGGGGCCTGGAGCTGGCCAACCGCATTGTGGTTTCGCCCATGGCCCAGCAAAGTTCCGTCGACGGCAACGCCCAGGACTGGCACCTGATGCATCTCGGCCAATTCGCCGTCTCGGGTGCCGCCCTGGTCATGGTCGAAGGCACCTCGGTCTCCAAACAGGCGCGCGGGGGTCCGGGCTCCATGGGGTTGTATTCGGACGATAACCAAGCGGCGCTGGGCCGGGTGGTCAGTTTTTGCAAGACCGCCGGCGATGCGGCCATGGGCATCCAAATGGGCCATTCGGGGCGCAAGAAGATGGTCGGTATGCCCCAGGAGCTCCGCGAAAAGCTGATGGCAAGCGGCCCAGAATGGGACGTGGTGGCCCCATCGGCAATCGCCTGGGACAACCAAGCTGTTCTTCCCCGCGCCCTCGACGAGGCGGGCATGGCGGAAATCAAGGAGACATTCGCCCAGGCAGCCATTCGCGCCGACACCGCCGGTTTCGACCTGATCGAAATTCAGGGGGCGCACGGCTATCTGGTCCATGAATTCCTCTCGCCCCTGACCAATCAGCGCGACGATGGCTATGGCGGATCGCTCGAAAACCGGATGCGCTTTCCCCTTGAATTGTTCGAGACCATGCGTACCGCCTGGCCGGCCTCCAAACCCCTGGGCATCCGCCTCTCGGCCACCGATTGGATCGAGGGCGGCTGGGACCTGGAAGGCACATTGGCTTTGGCTAAGGAATTGGAAAAACGCGGCTGTGATTTTATTGATGCTTCGACGGGCGGGCTCGATCCGTCCCAGGTGATCCAGGTGGGTCCGGGCTATCAGGTTGAATTCGCGGCCGAAATCAGGCGCCAGACCAATATTACCGTGATCAGCGTCGGCCTCATCAACGAACCCGCCCAGGCCGATCAGATCATCCGTTCGGGTCAGGCGGATATGGTGGCCCTGGGACGCGCCATGCTGTTCAATCCCCGCTGGCCCTGGCACGCGGCCGTCGAGCTCGGCCATAAAGCTCCGGCGCCCAAAAAATACGCCCGCGCCCATCCCGCCATGGGGGACTGGGCGGGCGGCTGAACGGGTAGCTCCAGGTGATCACCTGACCGAAATCTCTGCTCCGCGACTGGATTCCATTTCTGCGGACGGTCGGCGCGGTCAAAAAAACTTTTCCTCAGAAACATCTCAGAAACCTGGACACCCCCATCAACCGGTAAATTTTGGCTGATTTGAGTGCACAGCCG
>CAZBQG010000034.1:0-23154 GCA_964493945.1 uncultured Rhodospirillaceae bacterium | reverse complement strand
AGCCGCGATCCGCCAGAAGGTGCTTGGCCAGCGGCAGATCATTGACGATCAGGCGAGGGAGCTTGAAGAATATTGCGACGAAGTGGTGCAGTCCGGTGGGGCCCTATCCCCGGATGTCCTGGCCAAAATTCAGGAGATGCTGGACGCCTGCAAAAGGGTGGCCGCCGAGACACCTGAGTGATCCCTGGCACCTAATTTTTTTGACGTGGCGCCCCAGGTAAAGAATAATCCCACCCATAATCATCCGGTGGGGAACAAAATGAGCAAGTCCGAAACTTCCGTTTCAACCGCCCAGGCATTCCTGACAGGTCTGATCGGGCGCGGCATCGAATATATTTTCGTCAATGCGGGGACCGATTTCCCACCGATCATCGAAGCCCTGCTGGAGGCCCAGGAGCAGGGCATCAAGGTGCCCAAATTCATTACGGTTCCTCATGAAAATGTGGCCATCTCCATGGCCCAGGGCTACTACCGCATCAGCGGCAAAATCGCCGCGGTCATGGTTCATGTTTCGGTTGGCACGGCCAATACGGTTTGCGGCATGATGAATGCGGCGCGCGATAATATCCCCCTGTTGCTGGCGGCCGGGCGTACGCCCAATACGGAAATTGGCCATATAGCGTCCCGATCGGGTGGCATTCATTGGGGCCAGGAAAATTTTGACCAAGGCGGCATGCTGCGGGAATTCGTCAAATGGGATTATGAATTGCGCGCCGGCCAGCCGGCTGAAACGGTAATCGGGCGCGCCCTGGATATAGCCATGAGCGAGCCCCGGGGGCCGGTCTATCTGACTTTGCCCCGGGAAGTCCTGGCCGATGAAGCAGGCAGTGGGACCGCCTTTGTACCGGAGAGAGCCTTGGGCGCCGTGCCGGCATTGCCCGATCCGGGCGCCGTGGAGGAAGCCGCCAACCTCATCGCCAATGCGGCCAACCCCTTGCTGGTTACCTCCACTTCCGGGCGCCATCCGGACAGCGTTAACCAATTGGCCAGATTGGCCGATGATTTCGCCATCCGGGTGGTCACCCATATGGCCCGGGACCTCAACCTGCCCAGTGATCATCCCATGAATCTGGGCTCCCTGCCGCACGCCTATGTGCGCGATGCCGATCTGGTCATTGTGGTGGATTGCGAGGTGCCCTGGATCCCCAAACATGGCGCGCCGCCGCCCGACGCCAAAATCATTCATATATCCAGCGATCCTTTTTTCACTGATCTGCCCTTGCGCGGTCACCGGGTTGATCTGGCCATTGCCGGCAGTTCCATCCACGCCCTGCCCACGCTCCATGACGCATTGAGCAAGGCCTGCAAGGGAAAGAAGGCGCTGATCAATACCAGGCGCAAAACCGCCGGGGCCCAGCGTGCCGCCCTCAATGCCAGGCGGGCCGAGACCTTGGAACAGGCCCGCAGCATGCAGCCCATCCACAATGCCTGGCTTTGCCATTGCCTGAACCAGGTCAAGAAAGACGACACAATCCTGATCAACGAGTTGGGCGTACAGCCTGACATTATGGATCTGAGCCTGCCCGGTACGCTAATGTCCAATTCACCGGCGGCGGGGCTGGGTTTCGGTTTGGGAGCATCCTTGGGCGCCAAACTGGCGGCGCCGAAGCGCGACGTCATCGCTATCATGGGGGATGGCAGTTACATGTTCGCCAATCCCACGCCGGCACATTTTGTCGCCCGGGCCGAAGGATTGCCGGTTCTGACCATCGTCAACAACAATGCCATGTGGAACGCGGTCAGGGCATCGACCATTGGCATGTATCCCGACGGACGGACGGCAAAAAGCAACCGGCTGGCCATGGCCGATCTGTCGCCTTCGCCCGAATTTCATCAGATTATGGAAGCCTGTGGCGGGCAGGGCGAGAAGGTGGAGGATCCGGCCGATCTGGAGGCTGCCCTGCGCCGGGGGCTGGAAGCCGTCCGCGCCGGGCGTTCCGCCCTGGTCAATGTCATCGCCCGTCCGGGCCGATGATTGCAGTCCCGGCTGATCGCCTGAGTGATCAGCTTGCCTCAATCCTGGCGGCCTGGGACATGCCGCCCGATGCCCTGGGCATCATGGTTCGGGTCATGGTCGATACGGATTTGCGGGGGATCGATTCCCATGGTGCCGGCATGTTGGCGTCTTATTACCAGCGCTTCCAAAATGGCCTGCTGATCCCCGCGGCCAAGGTCACCATCATCACCGATCTGGCCAGCATGGCCTTGGTCGATGGCGGGCATGGGCCGGGCCACCCGGCCGGCGTTTTCGCCATGAATTTGGCCATCGATAAGGCCCGGAATACGGGTGTCGGCGCGGTCACGGTGCGCCATTCAAACCATTACGGGGCGGCCGGTTACTACGCGCTGATGGCTGCAGAAAAGGGATTGATCGGCATCTCCATGACCGGGACCCCAAACGGGGCCGTGGTTCCCACCTTCGGCACCAAACCCATGCTGGGGACCAATCCCATCGCATTCGCCGCACCGGCAAGGCGCAACCCGCCCTTTTTACTGGATATGGCCACCAGTACGGTGGCCCTTGGCAAGCTCACTATTGCTCAGCGGCTGGGCCTGCCCATTCCGGCCGGTTGGGCCCTGGACGAGAACGGCCGGCCGACGACGGATGCCGCCATTGCCCGGGAAGCGCGCCGGCTCAGCCCGCTGGGCGGCAACCGGGAGATGGGTAGCCATAAAGGATATGGGCTGAGCGCCATGGTGGATATTCTTTGTTCCACGCTTTCGGGGGCCGCCATCCCCTCGGTGGAGGAGCATTTTGGGCGGAAGTCGGATACTTCGAATATTGGTCATTTTTTTCTGGCCCTTGATCCTCGCGCCCTGCGCCCGGGGGGGGAGTTCGAACTTGAGATGGATGAACTGATTGATACGCTCCACGCCACGCCCCCGCTGGATCAGGACCAGTCCGTCCTGGTTGCGGGTGATCCGGAAAATGAGGCTTTCGCCAAGCGGCAAAAAGATGGAATTCCCATCTCGGACCGGTTGGCCATGGAAATCCGCAACACGGCGGAAGGGTCAGGCGTAGCTTATATTTTGGAAAAGTGAAATAAATATCATTAAAAATCAATCAGTTACATAATCTCCATTTTTGGATTGACAGGAAAAACGAATTACGGAATAGTACAAATATCTAAATGTTATATCTATATGATGTTTAGATATTCAGGCGGCAGGTCCCGTGAAAGATTTCGTGACTGACGGATCGGGACAAATGAACCGGTTGAAAAAAACAGGGGAAGGCCCGACGACGCTGAAACTGGGGGGCGGTAAGCGGTCCAAGTCACCTCTCACAGGCGTTAAACTGCGGCCGGATTCCTGGACAGAAACGCAGGAGCGGTCAGTTATGAGTGATGCAGCGACGCAAGCGTATGTTTCCCCCATCGAATCGGCCCATCCCATGGCCGAAGGGAAGGGGGCCTATGATGGCCAACGCTGGCTGGAAAGTCTGCGGGACGGGCGCATCAACTGGTACCGGGGCGAAAATCTCGGCGACGTCACCAAGCATCTCCTGACCCGCCAGATGGCCGAGGAAATGGCCGGCATCTACGACATGCAGCACGATCCGGAATACCGTGATCAATTGACGTTCGTCACCGATGAAGGCCGTCGGGTGTCGCGCTCGTATCAACTGCCCATGACGCCGGAAGATCTGGTGGACCGACGTATTAATTCAGAGCTTTGGGCGCGCAAGGTCTATGGCATGTGCGGCCGCCTGCCCGATTTCTGCGCCAATATGGTTTTGGGTTTTTATGATCTTTATCCGGAACTGGCCAAGCTCAACCAGGGTCTGGCGGAGAACGCCAAGAAATATTTCGCTTATGCTCGCGATAACGATATCTGCATTTCCCATGCCCTGCATGACCCCTGCATGGACAAATCCTTGCGGCCCAAGGAAGACCCCGACCGTTGCCTGCGGGTGATCAAGGAGCGCGACGACGGCATCATCGTGCGCGGCGCCCGGTTCAATACCTTCGGGCCCTTTTCCAACGATATTCTCATCGCGCCAACCCATCCCATGCAGGATGACGAAGAGGAATTCGCGCTGTGGTTCTGCGTTCCGGTGGATGCGCCGGGGCTCAGCCAGATTTGCCGCGAAATCTTTTCCGGGCGCGACCGGCGCGATCACCCGGTGTCATCGCGCTTCGATGAAGTGGATACGGTGGTCATCTTCGACGATGTGTTCATTCCGTGGGAGCGGGTCTTTCTTTACCGCGAGCCCAAGGCCGCCCGCGAACTGTTCCGCTCCGGCGTCATGGTCTGGGCCGGCCAATGCGGCACATCCCTGTCGCTGAAGCGTATCGAATTGCTCATCGCCGTCGGTCATTTGCTGGCCGAAACCTCAGGCATTCAAAAACGCCAGGAGGTGGTTCAGGCCCTGGGCGAGATGTGCACCTATTTGCAGCTTCTGAACGCCAGCGTGCGCGCCTCCGAGATTGATACAAGGCCCAGCGTCAGTGGCATGATCCGCCCCGGATTGTCGCCCGAACGCCGGGGCCTTATCGCCATGACCTCGGAACGCTTTATCGAATTGGTCGAACATATCGCCACCAGTTCGGTAATCTTCCTGCCCAATGCGGAAGATTTCGATAATCCGGACATCAAGAAATATATCGACACCTATTGGCGCGGGCGCAATTCATCGCCCACGGACCGTTTCCGCCTTTGCAAGCTGGCCTGGGATTTGACCGGGGACGGATATGGCGGCCGCCAGCAGATGTATGACCGGCTTCATTCAGGCAGCCCCATGGGCATGATCGAAGCGGCCTACCGAACGACCGACTTGAGTGATGGTTTGCAGATGGTGAAGGAACTTTGCGACTTAGAAATGCCGGTCTGACCGGGAAATGGCGGTCAGATGGGGAAATGCCGATCTGAAAATCAGGAATTTTGAAGACAAAAAATAGGAGACAGACAATGGCTGAAATCGTATTTGGCGTAGGATCATCCCACTCACCCATGCTTGGCACCGAACCCGAAGATTGGGATCAGCGCGCCGACGCGGACAGGCAAAATCCCGCCCATCCGTTTCGCGACGGCGTTTATACTTTCGATGAGCTGGTCGAGTTGCGCAAAGACGAGAACCTTGCCGCCCAACACACCATGGAACTGCGCAAGGAAAGGCATAAAAAGAACCAGGATAATCTGGACCTGCTGGGCA
Organism: uncultured Rhodospirillaceae bacterium; assembly: GCA_964493945.1. Lineage (GTDB taxonomy): Bacteria > Pseudomonadota > Alphaproteobacteria > Rhodospirillales > UBA2165 > CAZBQG01. The sequence continues at coordinate 17,999 of CAZBQG010000034.1, read as the reverse complement.
AAAAGATCCGCGATGCCAATCTGGATGTGCTGGTGGTCATCGGCGATGATCAGCGCGAATGTTTCATGCCCGATCAATCGCCGGCTTTCGCCATCTATAACGGCGAAACGGTGCTCAACAAAGTTCTCAGCCAGCAGCGCCTGGACGATATGCCGCCGGGTATCGCCGTCGCCGCCTGGACCAATGTGCCGACCGATAATGACATCGTACATCCCGGCGAGCCGGATCTTGCCAACCATATGGCCGCCATGCTGACCGCTGCCGAGTTCGATATTTCCGTTACCGAAAAAATGCCTTCCGGCCGATATGGTGAAAACGGTATTCCCCATGCGTACGGGTTTTTCTATCACCGCATTCTGGATGACCTTAAGGGCTGCAACGGGATGTCCACCCTACCCATTTTCATCAATGATTTCTTCCCGCCCAACCAGCCGACGGCGAAGCGGGTTCTAGCCTTCGGCAAGGTCATCGGTGATGCGATCCGGGCCTGGGATTCCAACAAAAGAATCGGTATCGCCGCTTCCGGCGGGTTCAGCCATTTCGTCATCGACGAAGAGCTGGATTGGCGCATCCTCAATGCCATGGAAGCGGGAGACGAGGCGACCATCATCAATGAGCCCGAATATTCCTATCAATCAGGCACGTCGGAGATCAAGAACTGGATCGCGACCCAGGGTGCGGTCAAGGATTCCGGTCTTAAATTCAAGGTTCAGGATTTCGTTCCCTGCTATCGCTCCGATGCGGGGACCGGTAATGCCAACACATTCGGCACATGGACTTAGTGGGGAGACCTAACATCGAATAGACGAAACGCCCTCGGGGGGCCTCCTGGGGTCCCCCAGAGGGCGCGAGTTCAGGAGAGTGGATTATGAGCAAATATGTCTCGCCCATCGAATCGGCCCATCCCATGGCCGAAGGAAAGGGTGCCTATACGGGCCGCCGTTGGCTGGAAAGCCTGAAGGACGGGCGCCTTAATTACTATAAGGGTGAGAATTTGGGTGACGTCACGACCCATCCGCTGACCAAGAATATGGCCGATGAAATGGCGCGCATCTATGACATGCAGCATGATCCCCATACCCAGGATACCCTGACCTATGTGACCGAGGACGGGATACGGGCATCCCTTTCCTATATGCTACCTAAATCCTCAGCCGATCTGGCTATCAAGAGGGAAAATTCAGAACTTTGGGCCCGCGAAGTGTTTGGCATGTGCGGCCGGCTGCCCGATTTCTGTGCGGCCATGACCATCGGCTTTTACGATCTTTACCCTCAGCTTTCCGATCTCAATCCTGAACTGGCGGAAAATGCGCGGAAATATTACGCCTATGCGCGGGACAATGATATTTGCATTTCCCATGCGCTGCACGACCCCTTCATGGATAAGTCGCTGCGTCCCAAGGATGATCCGGACCGCTGCCTGCGCGTCGTCCGAGAACGCGATGACGGCATTGTGGTGCGCGGCGCCCGATTCAATACTTTCGGGCCCTTTTCCAACGAAATCCTGATCGCGCCTACCTATCCGCTGGTCAAGGGGGAAGAGGAATTCGCCCTTTGGTTCGTTGTTCCGGTGGATACGCCGGGGCTGACTCAGATTTGCCGGGAAATCTTTTCCGGGCGCGACCAGCGCGATCACCCTGTATCGTCGCGCTTCGATGAAATCGATACGGTGGTCATCTTCGACGATGTGTTCATTCCGTGGGAGCGGGTGTTCCTTTACAGGGAGCCGGAAACGGCTTCGGCAATGTTCCGCCATGTCATGGTTTGGGCCGGCCAGTGCGGATCGTCCCTGTCCCTGACCCGTCACGAGCTGCTGATCACCATCGGGCATCTTCTGGCCGTGACATCGGGCATCCATGAACGGCCCGAAGTGGTGGATGCGCTGGGCGAGCTCAGCATGTATCTGCATCTTTTGCGGGCCAGTGTGGCGGCGGCGGAATATAATATCCGCATGTCCGACAGCGGCCTGGCCCGGCCCGGCCTGTCGCCGGAACGGCGCGGCCTGATCGCCAAGATATCGGAACGCTTCGTCCAGTTGGTGGAACATATCGCCACCAGTTCGGTGATTTTTCTGCCCAATGCGAAGGATTTTGACAATCCGGAAATCAAGAAGCATATCGACCGCTATTGGCGAGGGCGCCAATCGACGCCGGAAGACCGCTTCAAGCTGTGCAAACTGGCCTGGGATTTGACCGGTGATCAATATGGTGCCCGCCAGCAAATGTATGACCGGCTCCATTCGGGCACGCCTTCGACCATGATCGCGGCCTCATACCGGACGCTGGATCTGGCGCCCGGGCTTGAGATGATTCAGAAGCTGCTGGATCTGGATACGCCGCTCGCTCAGCCTTGATTTATGTCCAGACCGGCCAAGGCCTGACGGAACGCCTCGCGCCCCTCTTTCGCCAAAAGTGCGCCGTAATTTTGTGGAAGCTTTTCACCGGGCACGATTTTTAAATCGGCGAATACCGGACCCTGTACGGACAAGATTTCACTGATTCGGCTTTTGAAATCACCCAACTTGTTGATTTCATAGACTTTTCTGTACCCCGCCGATCTGGCAAATCCAGCGAAATCCACATTGCCCTGATTGGGGATGGGATGGCCGCCATTGGCTTCGTAGGAGCCGTTCTCGAAAACCATATGAATAAGATTGGGCGGCGCCACCTCTGAGATGCTCACCAGGGAACCCAGATTCATCAAAAGACTGCCATCGCCGTCCAATATGATCACCTTGCGGTCGGGCCGCCCCAGGGCCAGTCCCAGCGCGTGTGACGATGCCAGACCCATCGCCCCGTGGGCCGTATAATTGAGCGCATTGGGGCGGATGCCGATCCAGTCGCAGGCGGTTGTATAGACGGGGACCACGATGGCGTCTTCGTTTAGGTGCCGGGCCAGCGCCCGCAGGCACTCATCCCTTTTCATAGTCATGGGCTGGGGCTCCTTCCGATAAGCATGACGACCGGCTCGGATACCTCATAGGCCTGTTCGATGGCCGGGCCTATTTTGGCCACATCCTCTTCCGTATCGATCAGTTCATGCTTGATCCCCATGGCATCCAGGATGGGCTCGACGATCCGGATGCCATAGGATTTCTGCTCCGCCGGCGGGACGCCCGGCTCTGCATTTAGCAACCCCACCATCAGGCAGATGGGCAGGCTGAATTCGACAGCAACGCCGCGCATGGCGTTTATCGAATCGAACAATCCTGTTTGCTGGATAAGCAGCAAGGCGCGCTTGTTGCAATAAGACAAGCCGGCGCTGGCGCCGATGGCTTCGTCTTCCTTGCAGACCCGCACCAGCCGCATATCCTGGTCCTTGGCCAGGGGGCGCAGCAGGGCTTCGCTTGTCGTGATATCGGGGACGGAAAAGACGAACTCGACGCCGCTAATCTTGATGGCGGAGATGATGCTTGCGCCCGGAAGCTCATCCTGGGTCATGGAAGGTAATCCTTTTTTCGTTACTGGCAGCCTGGCTCCTTAAGCGGCAGATCATATCATTTGTTATGGGCAGCTCAAAAAGGTAAGAATCAAAGCGCCCATAATTGGAGGAGCGCCCAAAATGGAATTGGCCTCACCGCCCGAATATAATACGAAAAAACCAAAAGAAGCTCCCCCACCCAAATCAGCCGATTGCCATTTCCATGTGATCGGCCCGGCGGCAAAATTCCCCTTTTCGCCAAAGCGCACTTATGAGCCGCCCGAGGTCCCTCTGGAAGATATCTGGCATATGCATGAACTACTGGGGATCGAGCGGGGCGTCGCCGTCCAGGTCAGCGTCCATGGGCGGGACAACACGGCCATGCTCGATGCCCTGGCGCGTTCAAAAGGGCGCTATCGGGGCGTCGCCATGGTGGATGATGGGCACACGGATGATGAGTTGGAAGCCATGCATCAGGCAGGCGTCCGGGGTGCCCGGTTCAATTTCGTGCGGTTCCTGGGTGGCCCGCCCGATCTTGGCGTCTTTTCCCGGGTGGTGGACCGGGTCAATGAATTGGGCTGGCATATCGATATCCATGCCAGTGCGGAGGATTTGACCGATCACAAGGTGCTGTTTGAATCTTTGAAGGCGCCCATCCTGATGGAATATTGGAGCCATTTCGAAGTGGCGGATGGGTTGGATTCCCCTTCCTTTCAACTCATGCTCCGGATGGCCAAGGATCTGGGTTGGTGGTTCAAGATCGGCAATGGGGACCGCATCTCGGTCGACGGCCTGCCTTACGCGGACACCATCCCCTTCGGCCAGGCCGCCATTGAAGCCCTGCCTGATCGAACCATCTGGGGAACGGATTGGCCCCATCCCAAATATGAGCATGGCCCCATGCCCAATGACGGCGACCTTCTGGATTTGCTGTTTGATTACACCCCGGATGCGGTCATGCGCCAAAAGGTGCTGGCCGATAATCCCCATGCGCTTTATGGGTTTGACGACTGAATTCCCGTTATTTTTCCGCTTCGGCGCGGAGCATGGCGCTGGCTTCCTCACCTATATTCAGCGCAGCGTCCAGGAACGCGCCGAAATCCTCTTCCATGCAGGCCTGGCCCAAATCATCCAGACCCCGGAGATATTCCATGGCCTGGGTAAACCGCTCGCCCACCTTGCAGGAAGCAAAATCGCCTGCGGTGACGCTTTCGAACAGGGCATTCCCGTCGGACATCAGGGCCTTTTCGCCCGCACCTTGCAAAAAGTAATCGCCCAGAGCGCTTCCTGGCTCGAAGGATTTAAGGGGCAGGTCTTCGCGCCATTGAAAGATTTTCCCAGGCCCCCAATCGCAGGTGAAACAGGTGGCGATGATCACATAATAAAGGGCCAGAATTTTCACATAGATCTGGTTCTCCAGCAGCCTGCCCAAAACGAAACGCCGATAGGGGCCAGGGAATTCATCAGTCAGGCCCAGCAGATGGGAGGCATGGAGGAATTTCTCAAAGACCGGAAAATGGTGCAAAAATGGGTGGAGGAAACGCCTGATATGAACCTTCTCCTTGGTCATGTGATAGAGCAGATCATAACGGATATCCATATTGACTAGCTTGGTCATGTCTGCGTGGCGGCCCATAAAAAACAGATCATGGATATAAAAAGGTGAGGTCGTCTCGATCCCCCAGGCGTATATTTTTTCCTCTAAGATATTGGGAAATCCGGCAAAACCCTCTGGCGGGCTGAGGCTCAAATCCTGGGACAGCGCGTGATCCAGCCGGGCGGGCTCGATGAATACATCCGTACGGGTTCTCAGTACATAACCGTCCGCGTCCACCGAACCCAGCCCCATATAAAGGGCCACCATCTGGCTCAATAGATTGCCGCTCCATTGGGGTGGCTCGGTGGCGGTTACCACGCTCAGATCATAGTCATAAGTCATCTTATTGAGGAACTGGGCATGTGCCTCGGCCTCATCCTCCCAGGTGGCCAGGACCACCCGCCCCACCGCCGGATTGTCCTTAAAGGCTTCAAGGGAGCGCACAAACACATCGGGGTCCCGGACCTGGCCCGTGACCACGACGGACAGTTTCTTGTCAGACCCGGCCATCGCCGCACTTTTCCCTAAACATTTCATATTCCTCAGGCACGCCGCAAAAAATGACTTCACCCCGGCCGATCAGATCAAAGCGGATATGGGACCCCGCCCCGATCAGGAAATTATAAAGGGGTGCGATGTAAAACTCATCCGTTGATGCGGGCAGGGCTGCCTGGCGGAAGGCGTCCGTGAAGAAACCGGCCTTGGCGAAATGATAAAGCCCGGTGCAGCAGAGATCAGAAATTTCATTTTTCTCCGCCGTTTTGGCTACCCGGCCCGGATCATCCTCCGCCGGGCCTACATAAGACCAGTTGGCGCCGCTGCCCCGGAACACCTCCAGATAACCGTCCACCCAGGGCTCCTCCGCCATCTTAGGAAAGCGGAAGCCCGGGCGGAAGGTATCGATATTGAAAATGGAAAGCGGGTCGTCTGCTCCCACCGACTGATCCTCTAACCCCAGCATCACCGTTTCCGCCTGTCCCCGCGTCGGCTCGGAAAGCACGGTGATGAGCGGGCGATCCAGCCCCAATTTGGCGCATTCCTCCCGGACGAAACCCAGGCTGTCCTGAACATCGCGCAGGACGAAAAGAAAAGGCAGGTTTCCGAAATAATATGAAAACCCTTCGACGGCATGGCGGAACAGGGACTTGCCGCCCGCTTCCAACATGTATTTAGGCGGCGAATAACCTGCCTCGGAGAACCGCTGGCTGAGCCCGGCCATGGGAAAGACAATCACCCGCCCTGGCCCCCACCAAGCATGAGAAACAGGCGAAGCGCATTGGCCAAAAGCGCCCTCTGGCGCTCCGGCGCATCGCCATGCAGGGGAAGCATGGACAAAAACAAAAGGACCGAAATGGCCGGCGCCTGGGCCGCTTCCACGTTCAGCCCGGCAAATGAATGATCAAGAAAGGCGGCCTGGCGTTCCTCCCAGCCGGCCTCCGCATACAGATCGAGGGAGAGTGCATAGGCACCATCATCTTCCAATCCATAACGGCCGGCCATGATCAAATCATAGCCGCCAACGGCCGAATGATAGAGCTTGGCGATGTCATAGCGAGGGTCCCCGTGAATGGCCGGGCGCCCCGCCACCGAGCCGCCGCGGGGATCCACCAGGCGAATAGCGTTCGCCCGGAAATCATAAAGAATATTTGAAAAGCAAAAATCCCCATGCAGGATGCGCAAATCCTCAGGGGCCACCGGTGCAATGCGGGCGGCGGTCAATTCGGCGATCTCCCCCAGGCCGAAAACATCGCGCCCGGCGAAGCTCCAGCCTTTGTCCAGATCGGTGCCGGACGTCTTGGCGAATTCCTCCAGCCGATCCAATGTCTTGGGCAAATAAAGTTTTGCCGCATCCCGGGCAGCATCCGCTGCCTCTTCGGACTCAGCCGGAAACTTGCCGCATTCGGTCAGAAAATTATCACAGGCCCGGAAGATGCGTTGCCAGACATAGCTGGGCAGGCGTCCGAAAACGTAAAGATCGCTCAGGGTGGAAAGATACAGATGTTCGATCTCATAGCCATGGGTATCGCCCTCGCTGTAGCCACCCAGGAATTGGGGGGTGAAGACTTTGACCTTGGGCGGAATATTGGCATACCAGAATTCCTCAGCCTCCATCTTGGCTTTGTCGGCACTGGATTTGGCGACCACATGGCGGGTGATGCTGAGTTTGTTGAAGGCCCGCTCGGTGGTCATATGGGCCCTGGATTTGTAATAGGTTTCGAGATGTCCGAAATCAAGCCAGCGGCCCGTCGGCACCGGGGCCAGACGCCGGGTTTGGGCATAAAGGCTTAATCCGGCAATGAACCCGTTCTCCGCCTCTTCCAGCGACCGGGCCAGAAGTGCCGCATCGGAAAAGCTGAAATATCCGGTGAGGACGCACCGGGGCTCGGTGCCGGCGGGGAGCCCTTCGAAAAACTCCACCGCGCCGGCTTTGCCCAATCGCCATTCCGCCCAGGAATAATATTCGTCCGTATAACCTTCGGACACCATGTCGGTCCCATCCAGGGGCGGCCCCTCGATCAATGTATCACCGTGCAGAATGCGCAATTCGCCCTCTCCGGCCCCCGCCGCATCCAGCACATGGCGCACGGATGCGCCAAGGGAAAGTCCTTCGAGGACCAGCACGACTTCGAACCCAAGCGCACTGATGGTTTCTCTGTCGGCCTCGCCCATGGTGAAATCATCGGGCAGGGAGAGCAATTTGCGTCCCTTGAAAGCTTCTATGGCGCGCGCTTGATGTTCATAAAGCCGGCGGTTCCCGACGGGCAGGAAGGCGGGCGGCAAGCGGCCGAAGATGGAAACGAATTCCGCCCCCGCATAGGCCCCCGAAGTGATCAGAAATGTTCCCTGCACGCCGCCCTCTAGCCTGTCTTTGCCAGCCGTTGATCATAGCGGGATCGGATGCGCCCGGCCAAGGGCTGGGGCAGGCGGTCGAAATAGGCCTCTGCCGCCTGCCAGGTCTGCTCCCCGATGGGGTGGTCTCCCGGCTTTTCCCAATGAACCCGGGTGATGAAATAGGCCCAGTCACGGACCAGACCGAGGGTTGCTTCGCTGCCGTGGGCGTCTTCGCTGGCCTGAATCCCGATGGGCAGCAATTCAGATATGTTCGGAGGGTAGAGATTGACCGCGTCGTGAAAGGCCGCCGCCACTTCTTTAGGTTCACCCCCCGCCACATGCAGGGCCTTGACCAGGAGCCGGGCCGCCGGGAAATGCCGGGCACAGAGTTTCATGGCCTGGCACAGATGTTCGATACCGCCCTCCAATTGGTCGGATTGCAGATTATCCAGCCCCAAATAACAATGGGCCGTGGCGGCAATTACCCGGCGCGCGGTTGGTGCCTCATCGGCCCGGCCTAGCCTGACATCCTTGGCCAAGGCGGCATAATAATCCTGGTACGGGGTCATTTCCTGGGCCGGCTTGTAAAGTTGCAGGCGGATATCTTCCTGGGTTGGATCGAACGAGCCCCCTTCCGCCAGGCGGAGCACCTGGGTAAATGCCTCTCTCGCCGCCGGGCGGTCCTCCAGCAGCCAAAGCAGGCGGCCATGATTGAACTGAAGCAAGAGCGAATCCGGAAAGTCCTGGATGGAGGTCTTGAAAATTCCCCCCACTTTGTTTCGCAGGCTTTCATCCAGGGGCGTGTCCAGAAGCATTTCAAAAAGGCTCAGGCAACGCGCACTGGCCGCCGTCTGGGCCCCGGCCACCGGGATGCCCGGCCTCCGTTCCTCACCCAGTACGGTCTGGAACAGGCAATATTTCAAGAAGCGGGATTCGCGGACGGGTGACTGCCAGAAGGTCTGTTCCATATCCACCCTGGCGCCCTGGAAGTCATCATAATCAGTCTCTGCCGACAAATAGCGTATCAGGTCTTGCTCCAATGTGGCGGGCTCCACATGGGCCACCAGCCGGCCTGCCCGGCCCAAAAGGTCGTCCGCGAAAAAATTCCCGGGATGAATGACCCGGGATCCGGCGCGCAGGGCATCCAGGCTGCGGGACGGGCAGCCGCCGTGAAACCGGTTGAGAATATTCGGCACCATTTTGGCTCGCGTCACCACATCGCGGTATTGGGCCTCTTCCAGAAATCCATGATGGATCTGAATCTCCAAATCCGCCCCATCCAGGGTGGCCAGGCGGTACAGGAACTGGGCCTTGTCCAGCATCAAGGGTGTGAAGGAAAGCCCGGTATGGAGAATATCGATATCCTTGACGGTACCGGGGTCGGCGAGCCCGCCATGATCCTTGTAGACGTCATGCCCGGCGAAGGCCGCCACCCGGCCCGGGCAAAGCCGGCGCAACACGCTGTGTTCAAACGCACTGTTGACGATGACCGCATCGGCCCTGATCAGATCGGCATTTTGGCGGGCCAGATGATAGAAATTGTCGTAGCTCCAGAAAATAACCGGGTGGCCGGCTGTGAACAGGTCCTGGGGCAGGCGGTTGCCGTAGATATCCAGAACCACCACAGCATCGGGCACGAAGCCGCGTTCTGCCAAAGCGGACAGGGACACAGGTTTTTCCGCCCGCCCAACGGAGATGGCTTCAATCTGAAAACCGTCACCGATATCCTTAATGGCGCCCCTCGCCGTGTGCGGTCCATGGACAATGAGAATGTGCGTATCGGGCTTGCCGATGAATGCCGCCAGCTTTTTGGCCCGCTCCGCATCGGGGCCGGGCGGGGTTTGGGAAAGAATTTTCCCAGCCTCTACCCGCTTGTCCCGGCACCAAAGACCGAAAGCATGGTACAAATCCACGCTGCCATTTTTGGCCTCCAGACCGGCCAGAACTTCAAGGCCGTGATCGACCGATCCGCACATGATCAGGGCGGCACCCAGGGTTCCGGGATCATTTTCCAGGGCAGCCATGCGCGATGCGATGTAATAATCACCTGCATCAAGTGCTGCCCGGGAGGTTTCATGGGCAGCGGCCAAATCATCCAGGTCGAGAGAGATTTGGTAATCCGGGCGTGAATATTCTTCCGGCGGATCAGTGGAACGGCTCTCCATGCCGTCCTGGCCTCAGCCCCTGAACAGGCGCGATACGCGGCCCAGCAATCCCTTTGCCGCCCTTACGCCAGCCCGGACCGCGGCCAGGAAAGGATCTATTTTCTCGCCCATCTGATCATCGGGTGGCTGGGAATCGTTGGCGGGGGGGGGGTGGGACAATTGATCGAGCCCTTCCTCGGCGGATATTGCTTCTTGCTCAATGCCTTCAATGAACGGCAAGGGCAGATTCACTTCCTCCTCTTCGCCTGAAACTTCGTTCATTGGTTCCATCGGAGGCTCATCCGGAACAACGCCCGGAATTTCGGCCATGGGTTGGGATGCGGCCTCCTTTGCGCCGATGCCGCTGGCCACCACGCTGACCCTGATCCTTTCCTCCAGCGTCTCATCCATGGCGCTGCCGAAAATCGTAAAGCACCTGTCATCCACCTCGGCCCGTACCCGGTTGGCTGCCACATCCACCTCAAACAGGGTCATGTCGTTGCCCCCGGTGATGTTGATCAGCAGACCTTTGGCGCCCCATATGGAGGGGCTGTCCAGCAACGGATTGGCGATGGCTTTCTCGGCCGCTTCGATGGCGCGGCGCCCACCTTCGGCCTCGCCGGTGGCGATCACCGCCTTGCCGGTTTCGCGCATGACCGCCTGAATATCGGCGAAATCCAGATTGACCAGCCCGGGCAGGACAATCAGATCGGTGATGCCCCTGACCGCCGAATACAAAACATCATCGGCCAATTTGAAGGCCTCCATGAAAGATGTGTTTTCATCGGCGATTTTGAACAGATTTTGGTTGGGGATGACGATCATGGTGTCGACGACTTGTTCCAACTCATCCAACCCGTCTTCGGCGATGCGCCGACGGCGCCCGCCTTCGAACTCGAAGGGCAGGCTGACCACGCCGACGGTCAAAATACCTTTTTCACGGGCCGCCTGGGCGATGACCGGCGCACTTCCCGTTCCCGTGCCGCCGCCCAATCCGGCGGCCACGAAGACCATGGAGGAGCCGTCCAGCATTTCGGTGATCTCACGGATCGATTCCTCGGCCGCTATACGCCCCAGTTCAACCCGCCCTCCGGTTCCCAAACCATGGGTTGCCAACACACCCATCTGGATGCGCTTATCGGCGATGGAAGCCTTGAGGGATTGGGCATCGGTGTTGACCACCACGAAATCGACCCCTTCCAGTTGGGAATGGATCATATTGTTGACAGCGTTGCAGCCCGCGCCGCCCGCGCCGATCACGGTCAGGCGCGGCTTTAATTCCACCTCGCCACCGTTCCCGGCACCCCCATCCATCATTGATCCCGAAAGATCCACCATCGCGATCTTGCCCCACACAAAATTTTGCTAGCAATCTCCGAAGCATAGCCTATTTCTAATTAGGAGCAAAACTTGCTCCAAAAAAACCTAAGGGGACTCGGAATCTTATGGGGATTACATTATTCTTGGGACCATGAAAAAAACGTCCGGCATTAATGGGCGGCGGTCCAGGGCAGAACGGAAAATTCCAGGATCGGAGCGCCTCAAGACGGCAGTAGCATTGGCCTGCCTGATGGTGCTTGTGATGGCCTCATCTCCGGGTCAGACCCATGCCCAGCAAAAATATTCGCCCTGGACGGACCCCAATCTGCAAAAGAAGAAAGAAGAAAATAATCTCAAATTAATCGATGAGTTGAAAAAGCTGATCCTTGAGGCGAAAAAATCCAAGGCGACTGATCCCCGCTTCCTCAGGGACCTGGAAAATCTTGCCCGGCGTCATGAAAATCCCTGGCGGGTGGCTTTGGTGAGCGATGACTTCGCGGATGGGGATTCCACCAAAAATCCCGCATGGACGGTTAGCGAAGGCCGTTTTTGGATCGAGCGGGGTTTCGGGCTCAGGGGCACCTTCCATCCCAAGCAGCGTTCGGAGCGCCAATCAAGCAAACAGCGCGGCGATGTTGCCGGTCAGTTGTTGGGTGCGCTGCTCAATCAAGCATTGGGTGGCGGGCAGGGTCAGACCCAGCAACCCGCAACGCCGCCACCCGATCCGGCAGCCGGGCGGGCGGTCATCCGGCTGGCCAAACAGATCACCAACGGGTTCGCCCTTGAGATAAATATCTCGTCCTGGAAGGCTGAAGGAAAATTGGAACTCGGGCTTTACCGGGTGCGGGGTCAGGTTGGTGGTTACCGTTTGCTTTACCAGTCGGGGCAAAGCCCCAAACTCTCGTTGCTTTCGGCATCAGCCGGAAGGAGAAGCCAGCTCGTTGCCCGCAATTTAAAACAATCCCTGGAAGACAAACGGCCCCATAAGCTGAAATGGACCCGGAATGCCGCCGGCGAAATGGCCGTCAGCATTGATGGCCTGGAAATCCTGCGCGTTGCCGACCGCTGGCCGGAGGAAAAGTTTGACGGGTTTTTGCTGGTCAATCAGGGTGGCGATTATATCATCAACCGAATTTCCATAGCCGGCACCGGCTAGTGGACAGGCGATAGCGCCATCATGAGCAGTCAATCTCAGAACAAGACCAACAAGCGCAAGGGGGGGCAACGTTTCTCGCCCGAACCCGACACCGGAATTCTGGGCCGGCGGGACGAGATCATCGCCAGGATGCGCCAATTGGTGCCCGCCAGACCCCTTGGCGATGGCGTCATAACAGACCCGGATGCCTTACGCGTTTATGAGAGCGACGGCCTGACGGCTTATCGCCAACTTCCCTTGCTGGTCGTCTTGCCCGAAACCGTCGAACAGGTATCCAAGGTTTTGGCCTATTGCCACGAAAACCAAATAAAAGTGGTGCCCCGGGGTGCGGGCACATCCCTGTCAGGCGGGGCCCTGCCGCTGGCCGATGCGGTCACTTTGGGGATGGGCAAATTCAACAAGATACTGGAAGTGGATTATGACAACCGGGCCGTGGTGGCCCAACCGGGCGTTTCCAACCTGGGTATTTCCAAGGCGGTGGAGGGGGAGGGCTTCTATTATGCGCCGGACCCGTCCAGCCAGATGGTTTGTTCCATCGGTGGCAATGTGGCGGAAAATTCGGGCGGCGTGCATTGCCTGAAATACGGCCTGACCACCAACAATCTGTTGGGGGTGGAGATGGTCCTGATCGATGGTCAGGTTATCCGCCTGGGCGGCAAGCACTGGGACGCCGGAGGTTATGATCTTTTGGGTGTCATCACCGGATCGGAAGGATTGCTGGGCATCGTTACCGAAGTAACCGTGCGTATTCTCCGCAAACCCGAAGGCGCGCGGGCGTTGTTGATTGGCTTCGCATCTGTCACTGCGGCCAGTACTTGCGTTGCCCGCATCATCGGAGCCGGCATTATTCCAGGCGGCATGGAAATGATGGATGGGCCGGCCTTGCGGGCTGCCGAGGAATTTATCGGGGCGGGCTATCCCACAGAGGCCGAAGCTCTGTTGATTGTCGAGCTGGATGGCCCCGAGGTGGAGGTCACCCATCTGATTTCCCGGGTGCGTGAAATCGCCGAGAAGCTGGAAGCCCAGACTATCCGGGTCAGCCAGGACGAAGAGGAGCGGGAGAAATTCTGGGCCGGGCGGAAATCGGCTTTCCCCGCCATCGGCAGGATTTCGCCCGATTATTTCTGCATGGACGGCACCATTCCCCGCTCCCGCCTGCCTGAAGTTCTGGAGCGCATGACGGAGATGTCGGAGAAATTCGGCCTGCGGGTGGCCAATGTCTTTCACGCCGGTGACGGAAATCTGCACCCATTGATCATGTATGACGCCAATATCGATGGTGATCTGGAGAAGGCGGAGGATTTCGGCGCCGAAATTCTCAAGCTTTGTGTCGAGGTGGGCGGTGTGCTGACCGGTGAACATGGCGTGGGCGTGGAAAAGCGCGACCTGATGGGTCATATGTTCACGGAAACGGATATGAACCAGCAACAACGGGTCAAATGCGCCTTCGATGCGGGGGGGCTGCTCAACCCGGGTAAGGTCTATCCAACGCTTCACCGTTGTGTCGAGCTTGGCCGGCTGCATGTCCATGATGGCAAATTGCGCTTTCCGGACATTCCCAGGTTCTAGGCGGGTGGAAACCTACAAGCCCCAAACACCGGAACAGGCCCTCGAAGTGGTTGCGGGCGCCTTGAGCGGGGAAATTCCCCTCGAAATTCAGGGCGCCGGCAGCAAACGGGACTGGGGCCGGCCATCTTCCTCATCCGCTCTTTTGGATATGTCGGGAATAAGCGGTATTTCGCTCTATGAGCCCGAAGAGCTGGTCATCTCGGCCGCCGCCGGCACGCCCATGGTGGAAATCGAGGCAGCACTTGCCGGACACCTCCAGCAATTAGGCTTCGAGCCCGCCGATTACGGACAGGTTCTGGGGGATGAAGCGGGCAGGGCAACGCTGGGCGGCGTCCTGGCCTGCAACCTGTCGGGCCCCAGGCGCATCCAATTGGGTGCCGCGCGGGATCATTTCCTGGGGTTCGAAGCGATCAGTGGCCGGGCCGAAAAATTCAAGGGTGGCGGCCGGGTGGTCAAGAATGTCACCGGTTTCGATCTGGCTAAATTGCTGGCTGGCTCCTTCGGAACCCTGGCCGCTCTAACCTCCGTTACCCTGAAGGCGGTTCCGGCGCCGGAAGAGGCCCGCACCATCACCGTTTTGGGCCCGGAGGGTGATGAGGGGAATAAACTTCTGACCCGTGCCCTGGGCAGCCCATATGACCCCAGCGGCGCGGCTCATCTGCCGGCGGCAGTGGCGCCCGGCGGAGAGGCCCTGACCGTGCTCCGCATCGAAGGTCCCGTGCCTTCCGTTCAATCGCGCTGCAAAGACTTGGAGGAATTGTTCAAAACTGATGGGCGGATCGGCCAATTGGACCGGGACGAAACCCAAAGTTTTTGGCGGGGATTGCGCGATGTTGAGTCTTTCGCCGATCAACTGGATACCCAATTATGGCGCCTGTCTGTACCGCCGGCGGAAGGCGCCCGAGTGGCCGAAAATATTCTCAGAGAATTGGACGGAAAATATTTTCTGGATTGGGGTGGTGGTCTGGTCTGGCTTCAGACCGAGGCCTGTGAAGACGCCGCCCAAGGCCAAATCCGCCGGGCCATCGAGGGTTGTGGCGGCCATGGCACGCTGATCCGGGCATCGGCGGAAACCCGTGCCCGCATACCTGTCTTCCAGCCCCAGCCGGCCCCGCTTCATGACCTCAGCCGGCGCGTGAAAGAAAATTTCGATCCCCGGGCCATTCTCAATCCTGGCCGCATGTTCGAAGATATTTGAGGGGCAGTGGGCTCATGCGAACGGAATTTTCCACCCAACAAAAGACCTTACGCCGCATCCGCGAGGCCAATGATATCTTGCGAAAATGCGTCCATTGCGGATTTTGCCTGTCCGCCTGTCCCACCTATGCCCTTCTGGGAGATGAAAGGGACAGCCCCAGGGGACGCATTTATCTGATCAAGGAAATGCTGGAACGGGACCAGGCTCCGGCGGCCCAGACCGTGTTTCATCTGGACCGCTGCCTGTCATGCCTGTCGTGCCAGACCACCTGCCCATCGGGTGTGGACTACCAGCAACTGATCGATGACGGGCGTGCCTACATCCATGAAAAACTGAACCGAAGCTGGGCGGACCGCCTGATGCGGGCCTTTCTGGCCTGGATCATGCCCCGGCCCGGACTGTTCCGTCTGGGTTTGGCCGTCTCCCGTCTGGCCCTCCCCGTGGCACCTCTGCTGGGCCGCCGGCTGCGGCATATGTTGTTTGCCGGCACTGATCATGCGCCGGCCACGAGCACATTCGCTGAACAGCGGGTCTATCCTGCCCAGGGTGAGCGGCGTATGCGGGTAGCGGTGCTGAAGGGCTGTGTGCAGAAAGTGCTGCGCCCCTCCATCAATGATGCGGCCATCCGCCTGCTCACCCGCCATGGCTGCGAGGTGGTGGTGCCGGAAGATGCGGGCTGCTGTGGCGCCCTGGATCATCATCTGGGCCGCACCCAGGAATCCCGGAAATGGGCGGCGGCCAATATGGTTGCCTGGATGAAGGAAGTGGAAGGCGAGGGGTTGGACGGGATCATCTCCAACGCGACGGGTTGCGGTGCCCATGTCAAAAGATATGGGCTGGATATAGCTGAAGCCCATCCTCAGGCTGGGCAGGTGGCGGAGCTTGCCCGGGATGTGAGCGAAGTGATGACCCGCCTCAGCCTCATGCCGGTCACGCTGGAGAGCCCGCCGGATTTGATTTATCACGCGCCTTGTTCGCTCCGTCACGGACAGGTGATGGAAGGGGCGCCCGAGGCACTTTTGGCCGAAGCCGGCTTTGGCCTGACACTCTTGCCCACCGACAGCCCCTGCTGCGGCTCGTCCGGCAGTTACAGCCTTTTGCAGCCCGATCTGTCCCAGGCGCTCCGGGATGGATTATGCGCCCAGATAAACGAAATGGAAGGTGCTGCCCTGGCCACCGGAAATATCGGCTGCCTCATGCAGATCAGTGAGGGCACGGACCTGCCCGTAGTGCATTGGGTGGAGCTTCTGGATTGGGCGACGGGAGGGCCACGGCCCGAAGGCCTGTAGGGCGCTATCTCAGCCGGCGGCTTTTTTTGCCCGCGAAATAAGAAAAATGCCTGAAACGATGAAGGCGAAGGCGATGAAATGGTAAATCCGCAGCTCCTCGCCCAAAAACAATATGGAAAACAGGGTTGCAAAAAACAGCCTGACATAGACGAAGCCGCTGGCCCGGTTGGCGCCGATATGGGCGATCCCGATATTCCATAGGGCCATGGCCGCCAGGGCCACCCCGCCGCCCGTCCACAAGACCGAAGCCACGGTCACCAAATCCGTGCCCATGGGCATGTAGAAAATGCTTTCCCACAGATAAAAAGGTGCGAGAAAAATAAACCCCAGAAACTGAACCACATTCAGGCTGGCCAGGGTGGGGATTTCGTTGGGGACGAGACGTAAGAACACGGCATAGGCGGCGAATCCGGTTATGGAAATAAGCATCAAAAGATCGCCCAGATTGGGCCGGAGCGTGGTTAGAATTGCCAGATCACCCCGCGTAATCACGGTCATCACCCCAAAAACGGCCAAAAGCAGCCCGAAAAACTGGCCGCGTCCGGTCTGTTCGCGAAAAAACAGAAAGGAAAGCAAAAAGGTCATGGCCGGCTGGGCCGAGGTGACGATGCCGCCATTGATCGCCGTGGTGAAATTGAGCGCGATATAGATCACCGTATTGCCGATAATGACCACGCAAAAGGTAATCAGCGCATAGGCTTTCCACGCCCCCAATATCTGCACCCTGTATTCGATGAGCTTGGAATAGGTGAAGGGCAAAAGCAGGATGGTGGCTACCAGCCACCGCCAGAAGGACAGGCCCACCGGCGGCACCAGCCCCTCAACGCCACGGGCCATTACGTGGTTGGAGCCAAAAATAGCCATGGAAAGAGTAAGGACCAGATAAGGCCAGACGGCGGTGCCGGTTACCGTGAGGGAGGCCGCGCGGACCCGGTCAATAAACTTTGTCGCCATGGGCAAGGTTAGCGCCAATCTCCGTTGCAGGCCAGCGTTAATGGCCGGTTTCCTAACGCCCCGTCAATGGCTATTCTATCCAGCCCGGTGGCCAGAAAATGGAGAGAAAAATGAGCTTTTTCAAATATAAATTCCGCGCACCTCATTTGGGCAAATTCCCCATGGAAACCGTACGCCGTGTCGATAAGCCGACGACGCGTATCGATGCGGACAAGATAAAACGAGTGCCGCTCCGGGGTGCCTTCTTCACCCGGCCTTTTTTCGGCGATCTGGGTGAGCGGGCGAAAAATGAACGCCTCCGTTTCATGGCCAAATATCCATTGGGCGAGGCCATTGGGGAAATCATGGCCGCCGTCATCCCCCTGCAGGACGGCGAGACGGCGCCCGACAAGGCGCCCGGCACCGATGATCCGGAAGAGATGGCCAAACATATCAAGTCGTTGTCTTATTTCCTGGATATCGACATCACCGGTATTTGCGAGATGCCCGAATGGGCCTGGTATACCCATGACGGCAAGGG
>CAZBQG010000033.1:0-23309 GCA_964493945.1 uncultured Rhodospirillaceae bacterium | reverse complement strand
CAGAGCATGCGGGTCGGCCAGTCGGAAACCTATGGCGGCGTCGAGGACCTGATGCAAAATTCCGAGATGGTGGTTTTCTGGTCGGCCAATCCGGAAGCCACGAGCGGTTCCTACGGTGCCCTCGAAGGCACTACCCGGCGCCTTTGGCTCAAGGAATTGGGCATCAAGGTGGTCCATATCGATCCATACTTTAACGAGTCCGCCCAGCTTTTGGGGGGCAAATGGATCGCGCCCAAGCCGTCCACTTCACCGGCCTTGGCGCTGGCCATCGCCCATGTGTGGATCACCGAAGACCTTTATGACAGAGAGTTTGTTGCCACCAAAACCACCGGATTCGATAAGTGGAGCGATTACATTCTGGGCAAGGAAGACGGCACCCCCAAGACACCGGAATGGCAGGAGGCGGAAACCGGCGTTCCGGCCAAGACCGTCCGCGCGCTGGCCCGCGAATGGGGCACGAAGAAGACCTATCTGGGCGCCGGCGGTTGGGGCAACGGCCATGGCGGCGCCTGTCGCAACGCCACCGGCGGCCAATGGGCCCGTATGCTGGTTTGCCTGATTGCCATGCAGGGTATCGGCAGGGAAGGCGTCAATATGGGCCACATGCAGTGGGGAACGCCGGTGGATGTGAATTTCTTCTTCCCCGGTTATGCCGATGGCGGCATGTCGGGCGATTTGCACCACACGGCCATGTCCGTGGAGCTTTATCAACGGATGCCCCAGCTGCCCAGCGTCAATACGGTGGAACAAGTTATTCCCAGGCTTCATATTTCCGATGCCATCACCCATGGCAAGGCCGAAGGTTATGCCTGGGACGGGCGCAGCATCGAAGCCCAGTTCAACAAAATCACCTATCCCAAGAAGGGCTACTCGCCGGTCAAGATGCTCTACAAAATCGGCGGCTCGATCATCGGCACCATGCCTGATTCCCATCGCCACGTGGAAATGTACCAATCGGAGAACCTGGAATTCGTCACCAACCAATCCATCTGGATGGAGGGTGAGGCAAAATTCGCCGATGTCATCTTGCCGGCCTGCACCAATTTCGAGCGCGTCGATATTTCCGAATGGGCGGGGCTCGGCGGTTATGCCTATCACGGCTACACCCAGCTCAATCACCGGGTAATCATCTTCCAGCACAAAGTCATCGAGCCGCTTGGGGAATCCCGGTCCGACTATCAGATCTTCCTGGATATCTGCAAACGTCTGGGCCTGTCCGCCTATTTCTCGGAAGGCATGAACGAGATCGATTGGGTGCGGCGCCTTTACGAAAGTTCCGACATGCCGCAAAGATTCGCCTGGAAGGATTTTATCCGCAAAGGTTATGCCGTCCCAGCGCCGGAGACCAAAGAGAAACTGCGCCATCCCTGTTCCTGGCGCTGGTTCTATGAGGGACGCAAAAAAGATGTGCCCGAACCCATGCCGCTGCCGTCCGATTATACCGAGGAATATCTGGAAGGCTTGCAGACCCAATCGGGCAAAATCGAGTTTGAGGCACAAAGCCTGAAACGGTTTGATCCCGGCGATCCGGAACGGCTGCCCCTGCCCAAATACACACCAAGTTGGGAAGGGCCGGCGGCGACCGAACTTGCCGCCCAATTTCCGCTGCAACTTTTGACCCCTCATCCACGCTTCAGCTTCCATACCCAAGGCGACAAAAAGGACAGCTTCATCAACAGCATCGACGAACACCGGGTGCTGGTGGATGGCTACCGCTATTGGGTCGTCAGGCTGAACGAAGAGGACGCCGCCAGCCGCGGTATCAAGCAGCACGATCTGGTCAAGGTTCACAACCACCGGGGCGCCGTCATCTGCGCCGCCAAGGTGACCCAGCGCCTTATACCCGGCACCGCCCACAGTTTCGAATCCTGTGCGGATTATGACCCCATGGGCGAGCCGGGGAAATCGGTTGACCGGGGCGGGGTGATGAACCTGCTGACGCCTGGGCGCAGCCAGCTCAAGCAGGGTCATTCCATGGCCGCCGGCGTGTGCATGGTGGAAATCGAATTATGGGACGGAAAGACCGATTTTGAGCGCCGTCCGGCACCCGGAGAAACAACCCAGCCGGCTTCAGAAGCCGTGCCGGCCAGCTAAGCGATAGATTTCGAGAGGAAATAATCCCATGGAAAAATGGAACCTGATCGTCGATGTCGCCAAATGTACCGCCTGTAACATGTGTACATTGGCCTGCCACGACGAATATGTAGGCAACGATTTCCCCGGCTATGCGGCGGAAATGCCCAAACACGGCCACCAGTGGATACAGATCCGCCGAAAAGAAAGAGGCAGTGTGCCCTTGGTCGACGTCGCCTTCCTGCCGGTCATGTGCCAGCATTGCGACGAAGCGCCCTGCATCGAGGCGGCTAAGGATGGCGCGGTCACCAAACGCGATGACGGGATCGTTATCATCGATCCCCAAAAGACGAAGGGCCAGAAGCAACTGGTGGAAAGCTGTCCCTATGATGCCATCTGGTGGAACGAGGAGTTGGAATTGCCCCAGCACTGGATTTTCGACGCCCATCTGCTGGATGACGGCTGGAAGGAACCGCGCGCCGCCCAGGTCTGTGCCACCGCTGCCATTACCGCCCTAAAAACCGACGATGGAACAATGCAAGAAATAGCTCAGGATCAAGGTTTGGAAAACCTCCATCCCGAACACGGCACCAAGCCCCGGGTCTGGTATAAGAATCTGCACCGCTTTGAAAAATGCTTTATCGGCGGCAGCCTGGAGGAGGAAAAAGATGGGGCCGTGGATTGTATCGAAGGCGCCAAAGTCATCCTCTATAAGGGAAGCGACAAGGTGGCGGAAACCACGTCCGATAATTACGGGGATTTCACCTTCGATCATCTGGATGAGAATAGCGGCGCCCACCGGGTCGAGATCGAGTTCGGTGGCACCAGCAAAAGCCTGGATGTGGAATTGGGCGTCAGCGTCAATCTGGGTGAGATACGGATCTAGCTTCCATGCTCGAACTTTATAATTTTTCACCCTCCACCTGCAGTCAGAAGGTCAGGATTTGTCTCGCGGAAAAGGGGCTGGAATGGACCGATACAAGGTTCAATTCAGCCAATGGCGAGCATATATCGCCGGAATATCTGAAGCTCAACCCCAACGGCGTGGTGCCTACCCTGATCCATGACGGCGCGGTGATTATGGATTCTTCCGTGATCTGCGAATATCTGGACGAAGTCTTCCCCGAAGTTAGCCTGACGCCCGCCGATCCGGTGGCTCGCGCCCATATGCGCAAATGGCTGCGCTATTTCGAAGAGGTCCCGACGCCGGCGGTGCGCTATCCGTCCTTCAACATGGTGCTCCTGGCGGGCTTTAAGAATCTCAGCGAAAGCGAATTAGAAGCTGCCGCCACGGCCCGGCCCCTGCGCAAACATTTTTACCGTCAGATGGGCCTGGACGGGTTTACGGAAAGGGAAATAGAAAAGGCCATCAATGACATCGCCGACACCGTGGCGCGCATGGAAGAGGCCCTGGCCAAGGGCGTGCCCTGGCTGATGGGCGAGCAGTTTACCCTGGCCGATATATGCGTCGTCCGCTCTATTGACCGCATGGAGGATCTGGGCATGGCACATATCTGGCAGGATGATTTCCCTCTGGTCACCGACTGGCTGAGCCGGTTTCAGGCACGGGCATCCTTTAAAGAGACCTTTTATGAAGGTGCGCGCTTTTCGGATACCCACCCCCATTTAAAGTCCGCTTGACATGGGCGGCCCTATCGGAGATGGGGGATGCTTACCCTCACCTAGATAGAAAAGCAGGAGGAAGCATTGGCAAAAATTCCTGAAAAACTTTGGGACTTCATCAACAAGGCCTATCCGAACAATGTGTGCCTTGTCTGCACCAACCAGCCCGACGGTTATGCCCAGGCGAGCCCGCGCGGCTCCATCGTTATTCTGGACGGCGATACCATGGGATATTGGAACCGGGGCGGTGGCACGACCCACGAAAATGTGGAAGACGGCACCAAGGTTACGGTCTTTTTCCACGATCCCGAAACCCGCAAGGACGGTCTTTTGCCCATGGGCGGTATCGCTCGCTTTTACGGAACGGCGGTGGTGCACAAAGATGGCGATATGCGGGAAAAAATCTGGACCGACATGGTGCAGCCGGAACGGGACCGGGACCCGGATAAAAAAGGATATGCCGTCGTCATCAATGTGGAACGGGCCGAAGCCCTGAATCATAAGCCCTTGGAATAGGCCAGGAATGCCGGAGAGCTTTGATCCCGAGGAAGCGAAAGCGGCGCTGGAAGCGTACTGCAAGAAAAAAGGTGCTCTAGTGTTCGGCGTCGCCGATCTGGATGCCGTGGAGAAAGTCGCGCCGCCTGGATACGGGCCCCGCGACATGTTTCCCCGCGTGAAATCCGTCATCAGCCTGGGCGTCGGCGGCGGCACGGCCGGCGCCTGGGCGGCCAATGCCAAAACCCTGGCCTATATCGGCGATACTGAGACCATGGCCTATCGCACCGCCTACGGCCTGGCCTTTTATATCGAAAACAAATTCGGCTACCGCTCCATTTTCTGCCCGCCCGATATGGATCCGGAAAAAGGGGCGCGGGTCCCTTTGCAAAGCTTGAAGCTGCACGCCGAACTGGCTGGGCTTGGGGCGCGTTCCATGGCCGGCGATATTTTGCTGCATCCGGAATTCGGGCTCATGTATATCGCTTCGGTCTTTACCGAAATGGAGCTTCCGGCCGACAAGCCCTTGGCGGAAAATCCCTGCCCTCATCCGTCCTGCGTCAAGCTCTACCGGCAATCGGGCCAGACGCCCTGCATGCGCTTTTGTCCGGTGGAATGTCTGCGGGGCAGCATCGGCGAGGACGGCAAGGTTGCCGAAATGGAATATGACGCCCATGCCTGCGCCACCATGACCCAACAATACGAAGCCATCCCCAGTATCTTGCTGGACACCCTGGATGCCAAAGACAAGATGGAGAGGGGCATGGCCCTGCACGGGCCGGAGAACCAGGTCATCTGGTATAAATTATCCATCGGCGCCGGTGAATTGCTGTCGCTTTGTTATGAATGCATGCGGGTCTGCCCGATCACCCAGACCGCGCCCGGGGCGAATTCCCTGAAGCGCAGCCAAGCCCTCAGGCGAGGCAAATAAATTGGCTTATGGCGTAACCGACCGGATGATCGAGGCTTACGGCGAGACCGTTTTCAAATTAAGCCTCAACAAGCAGCGCCGGACGGGCGATGCCGTTCGCCAATTGGATTTCGATGCCATCCGGGCCAAGCGCGACGGAACCGGATTGACCGACACCGAGATCGGTGAGCGCATCGGATTGCTCAGCGAACAGGTGGGTGTGGTCCGCATCTTCATGGAACGGAAATATCACCGGATTGATCAGCACCGCCGCATTTTTGCGCTCGGTGGCGGGCGGCGTTGGAACAAAGACGATTATGAGCATCCGGAGGAGCGGCTGAAATTCAACGAGGCCGCCATGGAATTGCGCGAAGCCCTGGCCTTTCCGCCGGGCCGGGTTGCGCACTATCTGGAGCGGGGCGATTGGACCAACGAAACCCTTGGCGGTTGGCTGGCCCGGGCGGCGGACCAAACGCCCGAGGCGCCCGCCATCATCGAGGGTGGCGATGTGATCAGTTATGGGGAACTGAAAGCCCGGGCGGAAGGTCTGGCGGTTGGGCTTATGAGGCTCAGTTTGATGAAGGGCGATGTGATCAGCGTCGATCTGCCGGGTGGCGCCCAGTTTCTCGCCGCCTATCTGGCGATCGCAAGTTTTGGCGGGGTCATGCTGCCGGAAATGGCCCAGTCCGGAAAAGCCAGGGCCTTCGTTTGCCAATCCCGGGATCATGATCTGGCGAATTTTGAACATGTGATCATTGTCGGTGATGAGGCACCGGCAGGGTCGGTGAAATTCGAAGATCTCATATCAGACGAGCCGCTGGTTACGCCAAATCCACCGGTCGGCGCCGATCCTGTGTTGCTGCTCTCGACGCCCGGCGATAACCCGAAGGGTGTGCCCCTGACTTACCAGAATATACTGAGCGCAGCTCGCCACGGGGGAAAGGAGTTCAATATCCAGCCCGCCGACAGGCTCGCTTGCCCGGAGCCCCTGGGCCATCCCATCAGTCTGTTTACCTTCCATATGGCTTTGGGTGCCGGGGGCGCAGTGCTGATCGGGGATGGGCCTGAGAAACCCAGTATGGCATTTCTGGATAGCTCGCAGCCGGAAAAAAATTCTCAAGACTGCCTACAGCACCCTCTCTGGGGAAGGGCCGAATTCGTGGGCGTCGGGGGCGGCCATGAGGTGCGGGTGAACGTCGAAGGGGAGGCCGAGATCAGGGGCTGTTCCCTGTTTCCCGGCTATCTGAATGATCCCGCCGCCACTGAACAGGCTTTCACCGATGATGGGTGGTTCCGCACCGGCCAGACCGGCACCCTGGACAAAGACGGAAAATTTACCCCCTAATCCGCTTTTTGCCGCCGGGGCGACATCAATGTAGCCTCGCCCTCCAGCACAACCTTTTCGCCCACCAGACATTCGGTTTTGAATTCCACGAATTTCTTTTTGGGGATCAGTTTGGTTACCCGGACCCTGGCCGTGACCTCATCATCGATATAAACCGGCGCCTTGAAGTTGAGGGTCTGTTTCACGTAAATCCAGCCTGGCCCTGGAAATTCCCGGCCAAAGACCGCCGATATCAAGCCAGAGACCAGTATGCCATGGCTGATCCTTTGGCCGAAGACAGAGGTCTTGGCATACTCATCATCCAGATGCAGGGGGTTGGTATCGGTGGTGGCCACCGCGAAAGACCGGACGTCTTCGTCACTGATCACCTTGGAAATCTCGCCGCTCATATTCTCAGTGACATCACCAAAAAACTTTTTTGGCTGGTTATTCATTATTCTGGTCCTTCATTTATCTTTGGAGAGCGCGTCCAGGCGCTTTTGCATTTCCGCAAGTTCCTGGGTCAATTTATCGATTTCTTCCGTCCGGGAGTCCCCAGATGCTTTTTCGGATGCCGCGGGGGCGAAGTTCTGCATGGATTTTTGAAAAAGTTCAAAGTTTTGCCGCCCCATCTCGGTCAGCTTTTCCAGGGCATCGCCGGCTCCCAGACTATCCTGCATGCGTTCCAGCATTTCATTATGGCTGCTGGCGAAGCTTTCCATGCTGCGTTCCATAAAGCTGGATAATTCCCCGCTGGCCCCATCACTGTAGAGCTTCAGAATCTGGCGCAGATAGTTGCTGGAAAACAGGTTGGATCCCCTGCTTTCCTCTTCGGCGATGATCTGGGCCAATATGGAATTGGTCAGGTCTTTCCCGGTCTTGGCATCTTGTACTGTGAATTCCTCTCCCCGTTTGACCATCTCATGAAGGTCATCCAGGGTGACGAACGACGCCGTCGCCGTATTGTAAAGCCTTCGGTTGGCGTATTTTTTTATCAGTGCCGGCCCGTCAGGCGGCGTTTTACCCTCTGCCATGGTGCCCGTTCCCTCAAATTCGGTATTTTGTACTGCAAAATATTTTGCAATGCAAAAAAATTGTTGACATTTGGCTCAATTGATGTATCTTAGCATTCTGCACTGCAAAAGTAACCCTATTAAAGTTTAGAAGGAGCGCCTTGAAATGACAACGAAACAGAATACGAAAGCGACTGAATCCGCCGAAAAATTCCTTGAGCAGACCAGCGAGTTGGCCAACCAAATGGCTTCCGCCGCCCAGGGCAGCATGGAAACGGCCCAGGAAATCTATGGCGCCGCCCAGGCTTCGGCCAATACGGGAAATCTGACCCAGGCCGCGAAGCAGGGCTTGGATACATTTTTCGCGGTCTCGGAAGCTGCTTGGACCGGCATGGAAGCCTTCCGCGCCCAGGCCACCAGCTATGTCAGCGATGCCTATGCTGAAAATCTGGTCCTGGCTCAGAAAAGCCTTTCCGTGAAGACCCCTCAGGAATTTGCTGAACTGCAACTTGCTCAGGCGACCAACACGATCAATCGGGTCACCGCCCATTCGGCGAAGGTGAACAAGATCGCCGCCGATACGGCGAAGAAGGTTCTGGAAGAGCTGCCCCATTAAAAAAAATCGACTTTGTGAGGTTTGACGCGCTAATCTACTAAAGACCTGGAGCTGAAGGCTCAAACCATGGTAACGACCGATGGCGATGATTTCGCCAAAAATCTTGAGGGTTTCCAAAATCAGTGGCAGGACGCCATGTCCAAATGGATGTCGGCCTGGACTGATATGGCCGGGCAGGGGAGTACGGCACCAAAGAGTGCCGCTCCCTCTTTCCCGGTTGATAATCTGAACTTCAACCCCGAAAAGATCATGCAGGCTCAATTGGAGCTAATGCGTGACACCCAGGCCCTGTGGCTGAACACAGCCAAACGTTTCGCCAAGGAAGAAGCCGCTCCGGTCATCGAGCCGGGTAAGGGCGACCGGCGTTTCAACGACCCTGCCTGGTCGGAAAATCCGGTTTTCGAATTTTTAAAGCAGTCCTATTTGCTCAATTCCAGATGGCTGTTCAAGGTCATGGAAGATGTGGAAGGGCTGGACAAGGACGGGCGGCAAAAACTTGAATTTTTCGGGCGCCAATTGGTGGATATGTTCTCGCCCACCAATTTTGCCCTGACCAACCCCACGGTTTTGAGTGAGATGAACGCCACCAAGGGCGAAAGCCTGATGCGGGGCATGAAGAACCTGACCGATGATCTGGGTCAGGGGCGGGGCGGATTGCGCCCCCGCCATACGGATATGGATGCCTTCCAGGTGGGTGAAAATATCGGCATCACCAAGGGCTCGGTGGTCTATCAAAACCCCTTCATGCAGCTTATCCAATATGCACCCCGGACGGAGAAAGTGCACAAAAAGCCATTACTGATTGTGCCACCCTGGATCAACAAATTTTATATCCTGGATTTGCAGGAAGAAAATTCATTGGTTAGCTGGCTGGCCGGGCAGGGCTATACGGTGTTCATCGTCTCCTGGGTCAATCCCGATGAAAGCTTCGCCGAGAAAAGCTTCGACGATTATGCGGCGGGCGGTATTTTCCAGGCCCTGGACGCCATTGAACAAGCCACCGGCGAGCGTCAGGTAACGGCGGTCGGCTATTGCATCGGCGGGACCATTCTGGCGGCCGTGCTGGCCCATATGGCGGAAATGGATGATGACCGCATTTCGGCGGCCACTTTTTTGGTGGCCCAGGTCGATTTCGAGGATGCCGGAGAATTGCGGGTCTTCACCGATGAAAACCAACTGGCGTTGCTGGAAAATCAGGTTAAGGAAAAGGGATATTTGGAGGCCGAGGCCCTGGGTGCCACCTTCAATGCGCTCCGGGCCAACGATCTGATCTGGTATTTCATGATCAATAATTATCTGCTGGGCAAGGAACCGCCCACCATGGACCTGCTTTATTGGAATGCGGATTCCACGCGGTTTCCGGCGCGCATGCTTTTGGAATATTTGCGCACCATGTATCAGCACAATCTGCTGGCCCAGCCGGGCGGGTTCGAGCTGTTGGGTACGGGTGTGGACCTTCGGAAAATCAAAATTCCTACCTATATCCACGCCACCAAGGAAGACCATATCGCGCCGGCCATATCCGTCTTCAAGGGAACGAACATATTTTCCGGCCAGAACCGGTTCGTGCTGGCGGGGTCCGGTCATATTGCCGGCGTGGTCAATTCGCCCGCCAAAAACAAATATCAATATTGGGTCAATGGAAAACGGAAATCCTATGAGGACCTTGCGGGATGGCTGACGGATGCTGAGGAAAAACCCGGTTCCTGGTGGCCCGATTGGCACAAATGGCTTGGCCGGAAATCGGGTGCGAAAGTGCCAGCCAGAAATATTGGTGACGGTGCCCTGGCCGAGATTGAACCGGCACCGGGGAGTTATGTAAAAGTAAGGTCCTGAACGGACAACAAAAAGGGGGCTCACGAAAATGAAAATATCCATCGATATCGAATGTTCACCAGAAGAGGCCAGGACGTTTTTGGGCCTTCCCGACGTTGCTGGAATGCAGCAATCCATGACCCAGATGGTTCAGGAAAAAATGACCGAGCATTTCACCTCCATGGACCCGGAGGCCATGATGAAGACCTGGCTGCCCAGCGGCGTCAGTGCCTGGGAGAAAATGCAGGAATCCTTCATGGCCCAATTTTCCGGCGAGGATTCCGGGGCAGGCGAAAAGAAAAAATAGTCAATTTTAGGCGGTCCGGCGGGGCACTAAAAAAATATCCTTTTGTGTTCCCGCAAAAAAAGGGGAAACTCCCGCTCCCAAGATTCACGCGGTCAAAGGCCCCGAAAATAATGACGACAACCGAACAAGCCATATTGCAGGCTATGCAGAATATCGGCACGGGCCAGTTGAACCAGGCCGAGCAAATCTGTCAGAAGCTTCTGGAGACCCAACCCCATAATCCAGAGGCCCTTCATGTCCATGGCTTGGTCGCCTATATGCGCCGCGATTACGACAAGGCCATCGAACAGATTTCCCACGCCATCGAGATCGAAAATTCCAACCCTCAATTTTTTGCAAATCTGGGAGAGGCCCTGCGCCGGACCAAGCGGCCCATCGAAGCGTTGGAAAAATTCGAACGCGCCATTTTGATCAAGCCCGAATTTCTCAAGGCCCATCTGGGCTTGGGCAACTGTCTGCGCGATCTGGAAAGGTTCGAGGGAGCTATTTCAAAATTCCGCCTGGCCCTGGCCATCGATAACAGTTTCGCCGAGGCATATCATTATCTGGGCGTCACCTATATGGAGGTAGACCGCCTGGAGGATGCCATCCCGGTTCTGCGCAAGGCGGTGGCCATGCGCCCGGCCTATTCGGAAGCCCAGATGAGTCTGGCCAGCGCGCTGGAAAAAAAGGGGGAGAGCGAAGAAGCCCTTTCCGTCTATCAGGCCATGCTGGAGCGCGATGAGAAAAACGTCGCCGTGCACAATAATGTGGGCAACATCCTCAAAAATATGGGCAAGATTTACGACGATCAAGGCCAGTTTGACAAAGCCTTCCCCCATTTCGAAAAAGACAATGACCTGGATAACCGGGGCGAGGAATATAATACGGACCGCCACAGTCTGGTGGTCAACCGGCTGATTTCGATCTTCAATCAGGGTTTTCTTGATAACAAATTTGGCATGGGCAGTGAAACCGAACTTCCCATATTCGTGTTGGGAATGTCCCGCTCCGGAACCACACTGGTGGAGCAGCTTCTGGCCAGCCATCCGGAAGTTCACGGCGCCGGAGAATTGTCCGAGATCGGTCGGATCGTGGGGCAATTGCCCAAATTGACTGGCAGCAGCCTTTTATATCCGGAATGTGTGCCGGAACTGGATGCGGCGACGGCGTGCAAGGCGGCCGAGGAATATATTTCATATCTGAACCGGGAAAGCGGTGGCGCCAAGCGGGTTACGGACAAAATGCCCGGCAACTTCCTGCATATGGGGTTGATCTCCCTGTTGCTTCCCAAGGCGAAAATCATCCATTGCCACCGGGAACCCCTGGATGTCTGCCTGTCCTGCTATTTCCAGCATTTCACGGCGATCATGCCTTTCTCCAGGAATTTAAAAGACTTAGGCAGATATTACAGCGATTACGAGAAGGTCATGGCCCATTGGAAGAAAACCATGCCCATGCCCGTTCTGGATGTGCGTTATGAAGACATGATTTCCGATCACGAAAGCATGGGCAAAAAAATAATCGATTTCTGTGGCCTTGAATGGGATGAAGCCTGCCTGGCATTCTATGCGACGGAACGCCCGGTCAAGACGGCCAGCTCTTGGCAGGTGCGCCAACCTATTTATACAAGCTCCCTCGCCCGCTGGAAGAATTACGAGCCGAATTTGACACCATTGAAAGAAGCTTTGCCGGGCTAGATGTGAGTTCTAACGAGGTTGTTCACCTTGTCCTTCTATAGCAGCATAACCGGACCCATCCTGATGCGTCTCAACCCCGAGACCGCCCATGGCTTGGCGTTGAAGGCATTGAAATTAGGCTTTGTGCCAGGGCCCGGGCCGATCAGTGATGCAGTCTTGGAAAGCAGCCTTTGGGGGCTGAAATTCCCCAACCCCATCGGTCTGGCGGCCGGCTTCGACAAGAACGCCCAAGTCTATGAAGGGCTTTTCAAGCTGGGTTTCGGCTTCGTCGAATGCGGCACGGTCACGCCCCAGCCCCAACCCGGCAATCCCAGGCCCCGCATGTTCCGGCTGCTCGAAGATGGCGCGCTCATCAACCGGCTGGGGTTCAACAATCTGGGGGCAGAGGTCTTTCACCGGAATTTCGCAAAAAGGCGCCCGTCTGGCGTTGGGGTGTTGGGCGCCAATGTGGGCAAGAACAAGGTGGTGGATGATCCCATTGCGGACTATGTCACCGGGATCGGCACCTTCCAGGGGTTGGCCGATTACCTGGTGATCAATATTTCCTCGCCAAATACGCCCGGGCTGCGTGATTTGCAGGGCCGCCAACAGTTGGGTGAATTGCTGGAAGCGGCGGTTAACGCCCGGAAAGGAGAGAAGCCGCCCCTTCTTTTGAAAATCGCCCCCGATCTGGATGATGAAGGCAAAAAGGACATCGCGGAGCTGGCTCTGCAATGGGGCATTGACGGCATTATCGCCACCAACACCACCATCGACCGCCCGGATGGGCTTACGGGTGCCGCCAAGGGAGAGACCGGGGGGCTGAGCGGGCGGCCCTTGTTGGGCAAGTCAACCGGCATCCTCAGGGATTTTTACCGCCTGACCGGCGGGAAAATACCTCTGATTGGTGTCGGCGGCGTGGCGTCGGGCAGGGATGCCTATGAGAAAATAATCTCCGGTGCGTCCCTGGTTCAATTATATACGGGGATGATTTTTGGAGGGCCCCAACTGGTCCAAAAGATAATTATAGACTTGGCCGACATATTGCGGGCCGAAGGGTTTTCTTCCCTGTCGGACGCAATTGGTGCCGAAAACAGATAGCCCGCCGGGTTCAGTAATTATCGAACTGTTCACCCAGAATCCGTTCTTCCAGATTATGTTCCGCATCGAACAGCAGGATCGATGATTTGGTGTCGTCTTCACGCACCTCGACTTTTACAATATCGCGGACTTCCGAGAAATCGGCGACGGCGCTTACCGGGCGCAGTTCCGGGTTTAGAATTTCGAAGGTCACCACCGTATTGTGGGGCAGCAATGCGCCGCGCCAGCGGCGGGGCCGGAAGGCGCTGATGGGGGTCAGGGCCAACAGCCCCGCGCCCAGCGGAATGATGGGCCCCTGGACCGATAAATTATAGGCCGTGCTTCCGGCCGGCGTGGAGATCAAAACGCCGTCGCAATTGAGTTCCTCCAGCCGCTCGACCCCATCCAGGCTAATCTTGATTTTGGCCGCCAGTCTGGTTTGGCGAAGGAGCGATACCTCGTTTATGGCAAGCGCCGTTTCGGGCTCGCCCTTGGCCGTATAGGCGGTCATTTCCAAAGGATGAAGCGAAATGGATTCAGCCTTTTCCAGACGTTCCTCCAGGCCGCCTTCCCGGTATTCGTTCATCAGGAATCCGACCGAGCCGATATTCATCCCGAATATGGGTAGTTTGAGATCCATATAGCGGTGAACGGCGGACAACATGAACCCGTCTCCGCCGAGTGCCACAATCACATTCGCGCTTTCAGGAGGGACATGGCCGTAACGGCTCTCCAGGCGCTCGAGAATCTCCCGCGCGCCCTCATAGCCGTCGGCAACCAATGAAATTTTCTGAAAGCCCATCTGAATTACCGGAAAATACCCCGACCCACCCTACTTCATGTCATTTTCCGAGAATATAACGAAGTGGTCGCCGGGCACCAGCCCAAGCGGTCATCAGCCACCCGTGACGCTCATATGCCTGGAGACCTGGCCGTCATTTCCTTCTTGCTGGATGGCGAAATCATGGCCCTTCGGTTTTTGCCCGATGGCCTTATCGATGGCCTCCATCAACAGATCATCGCCCTCGCTCATTCGCAAAGGTTCGCGCAGATCGGCCTTATCCATCTGGCCCAGGCACATGTAAAGGGTGCCCTCGCAGGTCAGCCTGACCCGGTTGCAGCTTTCGCAGAAATTATGGCTGAGAGGGGTAATAAACCCCAATTTCCCGCCGGTTTCGCACACCAGATCGTAACTTGCCGGCCCGCCCGTGGCATGTTGGGAGGTATCCAAAGTCCAGTTTTCCATGATCTGTTCACGGAGCTTGGTCACAGGGAGGTAGCGTTCCTCCCGATGGTCTTCCACCTCTCCCAGGGGCATGGTCTCAATGAAGGTGAGGTCAAAATCCTGATCTCCGCACCATTGGATCAGATCATCCATCTCATCATCGTTCACACCCTTCAGGGCGACCGTATTGATTTTTATCTTAAGCCCCGCATCCTTTGCCGCCCGCACACCTTCCATCACATCTGAAAGCTTGCCCCAGCGCGTGATGGTCTCGAATTTCCCGGCATCCAGGGTGTCCAGGGATACATTGATGCGCCGCACGCCGCTGTCATAAAGGTCATGGGCATGTTTGGACAACTGACTGGCGTTGGTAGTCAGGGTCAGTTCCTTCAATCCCCCATCGCCCAGATTATGGCCCAGATTGCGGAAAAGACTGATGATATTGCGCCTGACCAGGGGCTCACCACCTGTGATGCGGATTTTATCCACGCCCCGGCGGATGAAGGCGTTGCAGATTCTGTCCAGCTCTTCCAACGTTAACAGGTCGGATTTGGGCAAAAAGGTCATATTTTCGGACATGCAATAGCGGCACCGGTAATTGCACCGGTCCGTCACCGATATTCGTAAATAACTGACTTGCCGTCCAAACGGATCGATCAGCGCTGACATTTTCGTATGCGTCCTATCTGGCAAACTCATTGTAGACCGTTAGGCACGGTCATATATAACGGTCTGCCAAACTACCTTGATTCAGATCAAGTGTCATCCCCAATTTTTGAAGGGTTTTTGACCTTCCCTGGCCTCCCCTTGGTCTCCGCTGGGCCTCCGCTTAAGCGACGGCTTTTTCGTTCAACTCTTCGGTGGTCAGCTTGCGGGCCAAATATTGTCTGAGGGACTTGGACAGATTCTCGGTTTCCTCGCGAGCCATGCCGAAAAGGAGCTGTGAGCGCTCCGGATCGGAACTGTTCCTGGCTTCCGCCATTAAACGTGCGATAAAGACGCATTGCTTGTGGGCGGTTTTTATACAGTCGTTTGTAGACACGCCATACCTCATAAGCCATGTAATGGGACTTAGAAGGTATCCCCAATTGGTTTCTACAATGTTAACGTCAGCGGGCAATATTTGAAGGTCGGTACAAATGGCGGATAATTTTTTGGTCAAGCCTGATCCAGGCGATGAGCGGCTTACCAGCCGGGTGGAAGGTCTGGATCAGGACGGCAACGAAATCCTCACCTCGGTGACGGTGGAGAGGCCTTTGACTCTTTTTCTGAACGGCCAGGAAATCGTCACCATGATGACCATCGGTGATTATCCCGAATATCTGGCCGTCGGTTATCTGCTCAATCAGCATATGCTGAAACAAGGCGATGAGGTCAGCGCCGTCGATTATGACGAAGACCTGGAAACCGTTGTCGTGCGTACGGCGGTAGAAACCAACTTCGAAGATAAGCTGCGCAAAAAGACCCTTACATCGGGCTGCGCCCAGGGAACGGTTTTCGGCGATCTCATGGAAAATTTCGAAGGGATCAAGCTTTCCGACGAGTTCAGTCTGAAAACCTCTGAACTGATCACACTTTTGAAAAAAATAAACACGACCCCCAGCCTCTATCTGGAAGCGGGTGCCATCCATGGCTGTGTGCTTTGCGACAAGGATCAGCCGCTTATTTTCATGGAGGATGTGGGCCGGCATAATGCGGTGGACAAGATCGCCGGCTATATGTTCACCCACGGCTTGGACGGGTCGGACAAGATTTTTTATACGACCGGACGGCTGACCAGCGAAATGATCATCAAGACCGTTCATATGGGCATCCCCATCTTGATTTCCCGTTCCGGCTTCACGGTATGGGGAGTGGATTTGGCCCGGGAAGCGGGCCTTACCCTGATCGGCCGGGCCAAGGGCTCCAGGTTTCTTGCCTTGGCCGGCCAGCACCGGATTATTTACGACAATTTGGCGGGCGAGGCCGGTTAATGGGGGATGTGCTGGGCGTCATCGTCGCGGGAGGCAGGTCCAGGCGCATGGGCGGCGGGGATAAATGCCTCCGCACACTGGGTGGCCGCCCCATTCTGGAGTGGGTAGTGGAGCGCGCCCGCCCCCAATCGGGCGAGCTCATCTTGAATGCCAATGGTGATCCCCACCGGTTTGATGATTTCGGCCTCAGGGTCGTGCCGGATATGATCGAAGGGGATGCGGGGCCCCTGGCGGGCATTCTGACCGGCTTGGAATGGGCCAAGTCCAACCTGCCGGGTTGTGTCTGGGTCGCTAGTTTCGCCGCCGATGCGCCCTTTGTTCCCATGGATTATATCGATAGGCTTTTGGCGGCGGCCGAAGAAATGAAGGCACCCCTGGCCTGCGCGGTGTCGGGCGGGCGGACCCATCCGGTTTGCGGTCTCTGGCGGGTGGAACTGGCCGATGATCTGCGCATCAGCATCTATGAAAAAGACATCCGCAAAATCGACCGGTGGACCGCCCAATATCCCCTGGCAAGCGTGGAATTTTCCTCCGACCCGGTTGACCCTTTTTTCAATCTGAACCGGAGGGAGGATTTGGAAGCTGCCGAGCTTATTTTGCAGCAGCGTGGGGGCGACGTAGGGTAACGAACCGGCAATGGGGCCTGAGGGCCCGGACGGCGCCGCCTTGGGCCACCGCACCCACCGCGCCATCCACATCATGAACCAATGTGCCGGCCAGTATCTCGATCCCGAATTCAAATAATGTGGGTGCAAGGGTCGTTCCCGGACCGACCAGGGATACCCGTTTGCCTGCACAATGCTCCAGCACGCCCGGAAGGCTGCCATTGGTCAGGGTCGATGCGGTGATAATTACGGCGCCGCTTTCACCTATATGATGAGCCATTTCCGATGTTGAATATTCGCCTTCCCGGGGTTCGCGCTCAATAATTCTGGGATCACGCAGCCGTTTATCCAGACCCGGAAACCGGCCCAAAACAGTCACCGGCTCTTTGATGCCGGAAAACACGTCCAGGCCGTTCTCGTCTTCTCTGGCCAGGTCGAAGCGGTTGAAATAGGCGTTAATGGCCGCCACGCCGATGGATAATTCGGCGGGATTTTCGGACATTGTCAGACTCGCCAACTGATCCAGGGATTTCTCGCCCAATTGCCCCGCGCCCTCGACTGGCTTGCATCCTTCGCTGTCACGGGCCGGGGAATGGGCCAGGCCGCAGCCCTGATCGGTGGCCACAAGGGTCCAATTGAGCCCGATCACCATGTGGGTGATCGCTTGGGGCTCCACCTGCTCCACCAGGGCGAGGTAAAGCTCTCCAGGCTCCCTTTCTTGAAACACCATTGACATTTTCCCTTCATCGCCCGTTTCCTCATCAAACACAACCGGCAAATTGGGCGTTATGGCACGAGATAGAAAACATTCCCAGGAAGCCCGCATCCTGTTCGGTGCGGTGACCGCCCTGGGTCCGGGCAAGGCCGGTTTATTGGAAGCCATCGGTGAGACCGGCTCCATTTCAGGTGCGGCGCGCCAGATGGGCATGTCCTATCGGCGCGCCTGGAAATTGGTCGATGGGATCAATGCCAGCTTCAAACAGCCCTTGGTGGTTACAAGTTCGGGTGGGCGCGGCGGCGGTGGGGCCCGGCTGACCCAAACCTGCCAGGAGGTTCTTGTCCGCTACCGTGACATCGAGGCAAAGGCGGTCAAAAGCGTCGAAGCTGAATTGGCCGAATTTTCCACTTATCTATCGGAGCACGTAAAGAGCGATTAAGCGGGTTTGATGCTGACGGCGGCGAATTTCAATTCGGGGATTTTGCCGAACGGATCTAGGGCCGGGTTGGTCAACATGTTGGCCGCGGCCTCGGCAAAGCAGAACGGCATGAATACCAGGCCCGCAGGCATGTCCTGGGAAGGTCTTGTGGCCAGGGTCAGTGTGCCTCTCCTGGATGTGACGGTGACTAGGCCGCCCGGCTCGATCCCCAATCCTTTCAGATCCCCCGGCGATATTTGCAGGCTGGGTTCGGGCTCGATCTCATCAAGTGCTGCCGACCGGCGGGTCATGGCGCCCGTGTGCCAATGTTCAAGAATGCGCCCTGTGGTCAGGATAAAGGGAAAAGTCTCATCGGGTGTTTCATCGGGTGGAAGGATACCGGCCGGAACCAGCTTGCCGCGCCCGCTTGGGGTGGGGAAGCCGTCGGTGAAAATAATATCGCGGCCCGGCTCATCTTCCGCGTCGCAGGGATGGGTAACGGCATCCTCCCGCTCCAACCGGTCCCAGGGGATATTGGCGATGGAGGCCATGCAGCCCCGCATCTCCTCATAGACATCCCGGGGCCCGTCATAATCCCAATCAAGACCCAGGCCCCGGGCTATTTCCTGGATGATCCATAAATCCTGGCGGGCATCCCCAGGCGCATCCAGGGCGCGCCGGCCCATCTGCACGCGGCGGTCCGAATTGGTCACGGTGCCGTCTTTTTCTAGCCAGGAGGTGGCCGGCAAGATCACATCGGCGAATGCCACCGTCTCCGTCGGGAAGATATCCTGAACCACCAGATGATCCAGCTTGGCGAATGCCTCGCGGGTGTATTTGGTATCCGGGTCCGACATGGCCGGGTTTTCCCCCATGATATACATCCCCCGGATTTGGCCATCATGGATGGCATGGGTGATTTCAACCACGGTCAGGCCTTTGTCCGGATCCAGATCACATCCCCAGAATTTCTCGAAATCCCGCTGTGCGTCCGGATTGTTCACCAGTTTGTAATTGGGATACATCATGGGGATGAGGCCCACATCCGATGCCCCCTGAACGTTATTTTGCCCCCGCAGCGGATGCAGCCCGGCGCCCTCCCGCCCGATCTGGCCACAAATTAATGCCAGGGCGATAAGGCAGCGGGCATTGTCCGTGCCATGGGTATGCTGGGCCACGCCCATGCCCCAGAAAATCATGGCGGATTTGGCCGTGGCGTATTTTCTGGCGATGAGGCGCAGGGTCTCGGCATCGATGCCGCAAATAGGTGCCATCTTTTCCGGATCGAAGGCTTTCACATGGCGGGACAGTTCATCGAAACCCTCCGTATGGGCCATCATATATTGCTCATCGTGCAGGCCTTCCCCGATGATCACATGCAATAAGGCGTTGAGCAGGGCAACGTCGCTTCCCGGATAGAAATTCAGGCGGTGGGCCGCATAAGGACTCAAATAGTTATCCCTGGGATCCATGATCACCAGCTCGGCGCCCTTGTTTACCGCATTCCGGATGAAGCTGGCGGCCACCGGATGGTTGGAGCCCGGATTGGCCCCAATCACAATGATCAGTTCCGAATTCAAACATTCGACGACCGGTGCGGTCACCGCGCCCGATCCGATGCATTCCAGCAATGCGGCCACCGATGAGGCATGGCAAAGCCTTGTGCAGTGATCCACATTGTTGGTGCGAAAACCGGTTCGTACCAGCTTTTGAAAAAGATAGGCTTCCTCGTTGGACCCCTTTGCCGATCCCAACCCGGCCAGGGCGCCGGGCCCGGATTTGCCGCGGATACCCACCAAACCGCCGGCGGCTTTGGCCAAAGCCTCTTCCCAGCTAGCGGGGCGGAAATCTTTAAGGGGATCGTCGGGATCGATGCTCAACTCCCAGGACTTTTCTGTGCCTTCCTTGCGGATCATGGGCTGGGTCAAGCGCTGAGGGTGGTTCACATAATCCAGGCCGAAGCGGCCCTTGACGCAAAGCCGGTTGCGGTTGGCCGGGCCGTTGCGGCCCTCGACCCGCTGGATACGCCCCTCTCCCACATGAAGGGTGACCTGGCAACCCACACCGCAATAGGGACAAAGGCTGTTTACCTGCTTATCCACCACCTGACCGGTGCCGTGGGAAGGTGTGAGGGCATCGGTGGGGCAAACCTGGACACATTCACCGCAGGCGACACAACTGCTGTCCCCCAGGGGATCATCCTGATCAAATGTGATGCGCGCCCTGGCACCACGCCAGGCAAGCCCGATCACGTCATTGCCCTGCACTTCCCGGCAGGCCCGCACACAAAGACCGCATTGGATGCAATTATCCAGATCGACATTGATGGCGGTATGGGTGCTGTCTTTGTCAACTACCGGGCCGGCGGGAAAGCGGCTTTCGGTGACGCCCAGGGCATGGGCCTGGGTTTTCAGATCACCTTCCAGGCTCTTTTGATCCGTGATCAAAAGCTCAAAGACCATGCGCCTCGCTTTTTGCGCCCGCTGCGAGGTGCTTTGGACCGCCATTCCGGGTTCGGGCATTCTGATGCAGGAGGCGCTTAAACGTGGCTCTCCGTCAATTTCCACCATGCAGGCCCGGCAATTACCGTCGCCCCGGTAATCGGGCGCATCGCGGTAACATAAATGGGGAATTTCTGTTCCCTGCCGCCTGGCCACCTGCCAGATGGTCTCGCCGGGGGCGGCCTCAGCTTCTTTTCCGTCCAGGCTGAATTTTATGGTTTCGGTCATATCAGCTCACCACCGAAAAAATTCAAGGCCGTTTCCACCCCATTAGGTGCGGCCTGCCCTAGACCGCAGATGGAGGCATCGCGCATGACTTCGCTCAAATCCTTTATGAGTGCTTCATCCCAGACCGGTTGCCGGGTCAGCTCCAGCATCTTTTCGCAACCCGCGCGGCAGGGCGTGCATTGCCCGCAGCTTTCGTCTGCGAAAAAGCTGATTAGATTACGGATGGCTGAATGCAAATCCTGCTGGTCCGATAAAACGATAAGGGCAGCCGATCCGACGAAGCAGCCATGTTCATCCAGGCTCCCGAAATCCAGTGGTAAATCAGCCATGGAGGAGGGCAGGATACCACCCGATGCGCCGCCTGGAAGGAAGGCTTTCAGCTCATGGCCCGAGGTCATGCCGCCGCAATGTTCGTCTATGAGCTGGCGGGCGGTGGTGCCGGCGGGGGCCCGGATAACACCCGGCTTTTTGACCGGACCCGAGACCGAATAGAATCTGGGCCGGCCCTGATCCAGGTATTTTTGGGCACCATCATTAATGATCCCCCGGACCCAGAACATGGTTTCCACATTGTTGATGATGGTCGGACGTCCGAACAGCCCACTCTCTGCCGGGTAGGGGGGGCGGTTCCTGGGTAGGCCCCGCTTGCCTTCCAGGCTTTCCAGCAAAGCGCTTTCCTCGCCGCACACATAGGCGCCGGCGCCCCGGCGGAGATCCAGATGGAAATTCTCCAGCAAACCGGCCTCTTGCATTTCACTGATTTCACGGATCAGCAATTCCCGGATATGGGCGTATTCGTCCCTCAGGTAAAAAAAGATTTCCCTGGCGCCGATGCACCAAGCGGCAATCAGCATGCCTTCCAGCACCTTATGGGGGTTATTTTCCAGACAATACCGGTCCTTGAAGGTCCCGGGCTCTCCTTCATCCGCATTGATGACCAAAACCGGTTCGGCGGCGCCTTTCACAAATCCCCACTTGGTGGCTGTAGGAAAACCGGCCCCGCCCAAACCGCGAAGCCCGGCTGTCTCGATTTCCTCCACGACGCTTTCCCGGCCGCGGCTGCCTGCCAGACATTGGCGTAAGCTGGCATATCCGCCCTGGGCCTCATAGGTCTGAAAATCGGTGGTTTCGGAGAGGGAAGGCTGGATTAGGTTATTTTCAAACGCCTTCCCGATGGATTTGGCCGTCGCCCGCGTCAATTGGTTTTTCCCCAGCGTGGCCACCGGGGCCTTGTCGCATCCCCCCATGCAGGGCGCGGCTTGGATGCGCAGGCCGGGCAGGGAAGATTGCATGAGTTCCCCGGTCAATTGATCCGCGCCCGCCATGGCGCATGCAATTCCGCCGCACACCCGCAAGGTTGTTTCGGGCGGTGGGGACCCGCCTTCTTTAACGATGTCAAAATGATGATAAAAGGAGGCAACCTCGAAAATTTCAGCCTGGGCCAGTCCGCATTCCCTGGCCAACGCTGCCAGATGGCGGGCGCTCAGATGGCCGTATTCATCCTGGATAAGGTGCAAATATTCGATCAGCAGGTCTTTCAGCAAATCGCCCGGGCCCAGGAGCGAGCGGACTTCCCGGATGGCGTCTGGATCGGCCTGACGGCCCTTGGGGTGGGCGTTCCGCTTTCCAACCGGTTTGGCCGCGATTTTCTCTGGATCGGCAGGGGGCATCGCTATTGAGCTTCCTGGTGTAGGTTGGCATAAAATTATGCACTAGATTTTTCCACCATGAAACTCTTATACCAGGGAAGAAAACGAATTCTCCGGCAATTTGGAAAATAGAACTAAAGGGCATTGATCACCGTGGGTGCGAATGACGAACTAAAACTCGCCGAGCTTATCAGCTCGAGGATTTGCCATGATTTGATCAGCCCGGTGGGTGCGCTGAACAATGGCATTGAAATTCTCCAGGAGGGAAGCGGCGATTACATGGCGGAGGCCGCCAAACTTATTGCCCAAAGTGCCAGCCAGGCCTCGACCCGGCTGGCTTTTTTCAGGATCGCCTTTGGGGCGGGAGGTTCGCCCGGCCGGCAAATGGCACTATCGGAATTGAGGGATTTGGCGGCGGGGTTGATGGCCGACGGCGGGTGCGATTTGAACTGGCCGGATAGCCAAAACCAAGGTGAGACACATGTCACGTGGAGCTTCGGGAAGTTTCTTTTGAATTTTATTCTGGTCTCGGTGGATAGTTTGCCCCGTGGCGGCTCCATCGGTCTCAGCATTGGGTCCGGTCAGGAAAGCCCAGCTGTATCGATCATATGCACCGGAACGGCGGCACGCCTTGACGTGGAATTAACCAAGATCCTGCAAGGCGAGGTGCCGGTTGATGAGTTAACCCCCCGCAATGTTCCAATATATCTTTGTGCCTGCTTGGCGGAGCAGCTGAACCTAACTGTGACAGCAACCAAAAAAGATGATGAAACGGTTAAGTTCCAGGCCGGTTGATCGGGTTTCCACCTTTCCACAAAAGCCATCTCATTGATTGTGTCGACGGAGAAAATGGCTGCAATCAGTTAGGTGTTAGTGTTGACGCTTCACTTGGCGGGTTGGGCAGTGGATAATTTTGGTTCGGTTTTGATGTCGGGCGCTTGTCTTTCGTTGGATTCAGAGCCAAAAACAGAAAGAAAAATTTTTCTTTTTCAAAATAGTTGCCCGTGAAGCACGATACCCCTGTGTCTTCATACACAGTACCCGACTTAACGGGATAAACGCCTGAAGTGATTCATAT
>CAZBQG010000032.1:1209-23313 GCA_964493945.1 uncultured Rhodospirillaceae bacterium | reverse complement strand
GTGGATACCGACCTAGAACTCACCAGCGTGCTCTTCAAGCAGCCCGAACGGGCCATGCTGTTCAAGAATGTGGCCGGTTATGACACCCGCGTCGTGGGCAATTTCATGGGGTCAGAGGAAAATGTGCTGGCCATCTATGAAAAAGATGTGGAGGCGGTAAGGGGGTTCATCTCGGACGGCTTGTCCAATCCCATCCCCCCCACCCATGTGGATGAAGGGCCGGTACAGGCGGTATTTAGGAACAATCCAGATTTGCTGGAATATCTTCCCCTGCCCCGCTACGCCCCCAATGATGGCGGGCGCTATATTTCGGGCGGCGTGGTGATTGCCAAGGACCCGGACAGCGGCGTCTTTAACGCATCTTATCATCGCTTCCAGCATGTGGACTCCAACAAACTGCTGGTTCAGTTGGATCTGGGGCGTCATTTGCGCTCCTTGTGGGAACAGGCCAAGGCCAAGGGCGAACGCCTACCCATCGCCATCGTACTGGGCGCCGATATCGGAACGCTTTATGCCGCCGGCATCATGGGGGCCCAACTGCCCGCCGACATGGATGAATATCATGTAGCCTCTGGCATCTGCCGGGCGCCCATCGAACTGGTGGATTGCAAGACCGTGCCGCTCAAAGTGCCGGCCAGCGCGGAAATGGTCATGGAAGGCTATATCTCGCCCGATGAGGAAATGGAGGAAGGCCCCTTCATGGAATTCGTCGGCATGTATTCCGACGTCAGCCCTTCGCCCCTGACCGTGATCGAATGCCTTTATCACCGCGAAGACCCCATCTGGCATGTGATCATGACCAAGGAATCGCCCATCCTGCGCAAACATCTGTTGGAAGGCGCCATCCTTAAGGCGGTGCGAGCGGCGGCGCCTTGCGTCACCGATGTGGCCCTGACGGCGGGCGGGCTTTACCGGTTTCATCTGCATATGTCGGTGAAAAAGCGCAACGAGGCCGACGAAGGCATGCAGCGCAACGCCATCTATGCGGCCATCACCGCGCTTAAGGATCTGGATCTCATCATCGTCGTCGATGACGATATCGATATCCGCGACTGGAACGATATGGAATGGGCCCTGGCCACCCGCTGGAACGCATCGGATGGCATGATTCTGATGCCCGGATCGCGTGGCCATGAATATGTGCCCATATCGGAAAACGGCGTGCGCACCAAGGTGGGGATCGACGCCTCCCTGCCCTTCGGCTTTGCCAAGCGCCATCTGCGCATCCCCATCCCGCCGGCCGATCTCGACAAATATTCAACCAGCCTGGAGCCCGGCGGAATCTAGGAGCGCCCCCCATGGCTGACTTCACCCGGCAATATCTGGAGGAGACCAGCGAAATCCTGGGCGCCATCGACGCCTATGCGGTGGATGGGTAGATCGCCGAATTGGTCCAGCTCCGTGAACGCAATGGGCGTCTGTTTATTCTGGGGGTGGGCGGATCGGCGGCCAATGCCTCCCATGCGGTCAATGATTTCCGCAAACTCTGCGCCATTGAAGTCTACGGGCCCACGGATAATGTGAGCGAGCTGACGGCGCGCACCAATGACGAAGGCTGGGAGACCGTGTTCAGCGGCTGGCTCAAGGGATCGCGCCTGACCGGGGAAGACGCATTGTTGATTTTTTCCGTTGGCGGCGGCGACCGGGAGCGCAATATTTCAGCCAATCTGGTGGGTGCCGTGGATTACGCCAAGACCATAGGTGCCAAGGTGCTGGGTATCGTGGGATCGGATGCGGGCCATACGGCAAAAGAAGCCGATCAATGCATCATCGTGCCGGCATCGCTCCACGCCCATCATCGGACGCCCCATACGGAGTGTCTGAGCGCCGTCCTCTGGCATCTGATGGTCAGCCATCCGGATTTGAAGGCTGCCCAGACCAAATGGGAATCTTTGGACTCGTCTTAGCGCGGTCCCATTGATTTCACCTTCTCGAAAAAAACCAGCGGATCAGTCCTTCTCAGCTCGACTATTTTCGCGGTCCGGGCGTGAGCACATGGATCTCGACCTCTCCCCGGGCAAAACCATCCAGGATGGCCCGGGCGCAAACATCCGCGGGAATGCCTTCGGCGATGTTGTCCTCCATGCGGCCATATTCACCCCCATCGCCATCCAGGGCATTTACCGTGATGTTGGACTGGATCGGGCCCGGCACGACCACGGAAACCTGAATACCGTCCTCGGCCAGCTCGGCGCGCAAGGCCTCAAAAAAAGCATGGGCGGCATGTTTGGCCGCGCAATAGCCCGAACGCAGGGGTGTTGCGAATTTTCCGGCCGGGCTGCCGACCACCGATATATGGCCCGATCCAGCCCGGCGCATGGAAGGCATCACCGCCAGGGTGAGGGCCAGGGG
Organism: uncultured Rhodospirillaceae bacterium; assembly: GCA_964493945.1. Classification (GTDB taxonomy): domain Bacteria; phylum Pseudomonadota; class Alphaproteobacteria; order Rhodospirillales; family UBA2165; genus CAZBQG01. Next base: position 20,961 of record CAZBQG010000032.1, on the reverse strand, counting down.
CCCAAAATAATTCACCTCCATGAGCCGGCGGAACACGTCGAGCCCCGTATCGACGATCAGCGAACGCTGGCTGATGCCCGCATTGTTGATCAGGCAATCGACGGTCCCGAATTCCTCCAGCACCCGCTCCACCGCCAGCCCGATGGCTTCCATATCGGTGACGTCCAAGGCAAGGGGGCTGACCCGTCCGCTGCTCTCTTCGGCCAGTTCCTCCAACGCCCCATTGCTTCTGGCGGTGGCCACCACACGGGCGCCACGCTCCGCCAATTCGAGGGCCAAGGCGCGGCCGATCCCTTGTGACGCCCCCGTGACCCAGCACAGCTTGTCCTGAAATTCCGTCATGTCTTCCCACCCCTAATTAGTCCAGCACCTTCACCAGATTGCCATAATTTTGCCTGATTGGAATTCTATACATCAGGTTGGTAAGGTTTTCGGGGGTCGGGTGAATGAAGGTGAGAAGAAAATTTTTCTGGGGTGCGTTGGTCTTGCTGGGCGTTCCCGCGCTGCTTTTGGGTACTGCCCAATTTTATTATATGGGTTACGAGCCCGGCCGCGGGCAATACCCGGTGCAAGGCGTTGATATATCCCACCATCAAGGGCTGATCGATTGGGACCGGGTAAAAGATGGCGGGCTGGATTTCGTCTATATGAAGGCGACGGAAGGCGGCGATTTCAAAGACCCGCGTTTTCAGGAAAACTGGCTGGAAGCGGGCCGGGTGGGAATCAGGCGGGGTGCGTATCACTATTTCACCCTCTGCCGCCCGGGCGCCGAACAGGTGCGCAATTTTCTGGATACCGTCCCGCTCACGCCGGACACCCTGCCGCCGGCGGTCGATCTGGAATTTGACGGCAATTGCGCATCCAGACCGGCCAAAGAAGCGCTGCATCATGAACTCCAGATTTTTCTGGACGCCCTGGAGAGGCGCTATGGCACCAAGCCCTTACTGTATTTGACCAAGAGCTTTTATCAGTTCTATCTGGCGGGAGAATTCAAACAATATCCGCCCTGGCAACGGGCCCTTTTGCTGGAGCCCGCCTTCACGGACAGGAGCTGGACGTTCTGGCAATTCCATAACCAGGGGCGGCGAAAGGGCATCAATGGCCCCGTCGACCTCAATGTTTTCCGCCACGGCCACAAAAGCTTTGAGGGCTTGTTCCAGAGCAGGGGCCGATCCGAATTGGCGCCGGGCTAGTGTCCCGGTATCATTTTCCGGATAGAATTTTTTTCAAAAGCTCCGCAACGAACAAATGCCCCGTCCGGTTCCAGTGGCGGTTGCTTTCAAAATATAGCCGGGGATGGGTTTTCCGGCTGATACCCAGATCAATGCAATCGCCTCCTTTGCAGGGCGGCAGGCTCAATATTTTTTGGCTGATCATTGGCTCAAAGCCGTGCAGCACAAAAGTGACAGGCCGCACGCCCGCATTTTGGGCGGCGTAATTCATTCCCTCTGTCAGTTTCCCGGCATCATCCATATCCACTTTCACTGAGAAAACAGAAAGCCCGAAATAATCCTGAAGGACAAATAAAAACCCATGGTAAATCAGTGACTCATCCCCAAGCCAACCATGGATGCGGTGCCAAAACCCATCGGGATAGTGCACCCGCCCGGTTTTTAAGATTGGCCGGAAGCGGAGCGCTGTGTGGGAGGTCTGGGCGTCCCGGATATCGTTTTCGAAAATGAAAAAGACGATGCGGCTGACAGAGACGCAGCTTTGATTTTTGAAATTCTCCCGCTGGCGCAAAAAGGCTTGCAGCGGCGAATAACCCATCACCCCCAAATTCAAAAATTTTGGCGGAGCGCTTATCCGATTATCAAATCGGTCCCGGAAATCCACGCCTTGTCCGAAGACGAATGAATCCCCCAAGAGCGCCACGAAACTTCCGCAAGCACCCTTGGCAGGCTGATCCCACCCGATCCGCTCGCCCCGGTCATTGGTATGGATCGACCATTTCTTTCCGTCGGTCACCCGGCCCGCCTCCAGACTCTCCTGAAGCATCCAGCCGAGCCGCCCATCGAACCGGAACAGTGGATCGTTCTGGCGAAAGACATACCGCGCCCCCAGGAATTCCACCACCAGGACGGAAAAACCAAGGAAGCGGCAAGAAGCGCCAGATTAAAAAGCTTAGACCGGTTCATCTGCAACCAGCCCGATGGCTCAGACCTCGGACAACTCCAGATCACGGGCCGAAATGGGCTGGGCCAGGCTGGCCAGCAGTTCGACCAGATATTTATCATCGATGCGGGCCACGCCCGAGCCATGACAGCGCCCGCAAGGGACAAGCCTGGCATATTCCATGCCGCTGGTAACTTGCGCGAATGGATGGGGGATCTTGCCGTTCTGGCAATCTGGACAATTCATGATGAAACTTCCTTCAACAGGTGTTCAGGGCTGCTTTTCCGCGCCCGTTTATAAAAAGTGCATGGAAGCCTATGGAGCAAAACTTAACGAAATATGAAAGAAATGTTATGATCCCGCCCGGGCCGGGTTGTTTAAACAAGAAGGAGGGCGCTATGGCTGGTAAATCCAGACTGTCTTTGGTGAGCGGGATTGGACTGTTGATAGTGTTCGCCCTGGCCCCAGGGGGCGCCCGGGCCGCACCCCAGATTTTGGATCTGGTGGCCAGCGCCGAGCCCGTGACACTCACCTGCAGGGACGGCGCCTGCACCGCTGAATTCAGCGCCTTTTACCTGCAAAAGCACCGCACCGCGCCGCGCCGCCGGACGGCACATTGCGCCAAATGGACGCCACCCCCCTTGTCAGCCTGCGGAGTGCGCGCCTGACTGGTGCCGTCACGATCAGCCTGCCGGAAAGCAAATTGCGCGCCTGGGGTGCCATGGGCGCAGCGGTTTCCGTCAGCCCCCTGGCCTCCCTGGTGCCCGCCCCCAGGCCCGGCGACGCTACACCTCAGACGGCAAGCGAGATCAGACATTTCACCGGTCCCGCCCGGCGCTTGCCGAAAGTTACCGCGAGCCGGAAAGCAGTGCCTCCCGCATCGTCTTGCTCCCCAACAAGCTGATCAACACCGCCCCGCTGGCTTCCATGGGGCCGGCGCGGGCGGAGGATTTTTGGGCCAAGGCCCTGGGCCCCAATCCGAAGGATGGCGCACCACTGAAGGCAGTGGCTAAGGAGTTCGACTATTGCCACGCCATCGCCCAGCCGGAATACGGCGTACCTATCCCCAGATGTCTCCAGGAACTGCATGACGAAATGATGTCGGATGTGACTGAAAAGGTTTGGAAAGGGCTGGGTGCCGGGGGGTGACCCTACCCGCTCGCCGCCCCATCGCCTGAAAAGAGCAGCGACTTGATGATCAGGGGCACAACATCGGTGGGCTCGATCAGCTCGCCGATATCTATATAGTCGAATTCACGGAGCTGGATGCCGTCCAATGAAATAATATCGCCCGTCACCTCCATCTCCTGGCGCAGGATGACGCCTAAGCTTTTGCCGATATCGCCCTCCATGACCAAAATAAGCGGTGCTGCCGCCTCCAGAGTTTTGGGAAATCCCCGGCTGATGCCCGTGGCCAGGGCGGAAAGGCGGGCATAGGAGGGCTCGCCCTGCCAGGCGAAAGCGAGCGCCGCTGGGTCTTCGCCTTCTTCAAGATCAAGCCGGGCATGGGCCGCACTTATGCCTTCGGCGACGGCGTCCGGGTCGACATCGCCGTCGAGCTTCATATCCAGGCGCAGCACCGGGATGTTGCGCATGGGCAATGCATCGGGGCGGGTGATCATGATCGTGTTGCCGCTGACCTGCACCGTGAATTGAGACGCGCCGATGACAGTCGCCCGGATGCCCTGGCCGGGATCGAGCACGGGGTACGGAACCCGGTCCTCGTTGATCGCCCGGGTCATCGCCGTTGCGACTTGTCCGCCCAGATCGCCCAGATCAGCCTTCTGGCGCTTGAACAGAAATTCGGCGACGCCGCCCGAAAAGGTGATGGCATGGATCTTGGTCTTGGTGGGGAGCGCCGGCGTCAAGGTGAGGTCGGTCATCAGATCATCGGGCGGGGCGCGGTGGATGGCCTGGATCAAAACATCGAGCATGGTTTGGGCCAGGCGTTCCTTTTCACCCTTATCCAGCACATTGCCCAATTCAAGGACTACACCGGCGGCCTGGGCCAAACGCAAAGCCGGGCCTTCGATGCGCACCAACTCGCCCCCGTCGCCGAAGGCCACCAGCCGGCCACCGACGGCGATGGCCGATGAGGCCAGCAGGCGCCCGCCATGGACCAGGGCGAATTTGGTCGTGCCTCCGCCCATATCTACGTTGAGGTAGGTCTTATGTTCCTGGCGCGACAAGGCAACGGCGCCCGATCCGTGGGCGGCCATCATGGCTTCCATATTATGGCCCGCCGAGGCGCAGACGAATTTTCCCGCATCTTCTGAAAACAGATCGGCGATGGCCCTAGCATTGTTGCGCTTCAATGCCTCGCCCGTCAGGATCACGGCGCCGCTGTCGATGTCTTCGCGGGTGAGTTTTGCTTTCTTGTAGGCACCATCGATGAAGGTGCCCAGCTCACCGGCATCGATGGAATAATCGGGCCGGTAGGGCGTCAGCAAGATGGGCGATTTCCAGAGGATTTCGCGCGACACCACGACGAAGCGGCTGGAGAGCGCTTCCGACAGGCGCTGCAAATGAACCTTGGCAAACATCAGGTGCGATGTGGAAGAGCCCACATCCACACCCACCGTGGTCAGTTCAACATTGTCGGCAGACCAGATGGCGTTTTCCAGCTGTTCGCGCTGTTCCTCGTCTGGGTGCATATGGTCGAAATCAAGATCATGCATCAAGCAAACTTCTTCTTGTAAAAGCTCTCATCAATGTAGTCGCCCATCTCGGACGCGATGCCCGCCTTGCCCAGCTCATCCAGGAAGATACCGTGGATGCGGGGGTCCTGATCTTCGTATTCGATCTGGCGCCCGCCATCCTTGACGCTCACATCGACGCCTGAAAACAACGCCATTTTTTCCGAGCTGAAGGGATAGCGGAGACTGCCCAGCGCCACCGCCAGATAGCGCGACGGCTGGGTGAAGGTATTAAAATGCTGGTGATACATGCCGTCGGGTGGCGCAAACACAACGCCGTGGCGCCAATCCACACGGGTGTAATCCGCATCCGCTTCGTACCAGAAGAGGGAATAGCCGCCGCCGGTGACGCTATAGACATGGAAATCGGCACCGTGACGGTGGGCTTTCTTGTAAGTGCCGATGGGCATTTCCGATGAATGGGCATGCATGGTGCCGTCGGCCAGGATGAATTTCATGTTGGAGCTGCCGGCACCACGTTTATCCCAGGATTGCAGCTCGAAGCCAGCCAGGTCAGGGACAAAATTGGTCTCCCACATATGGCGGCCCGGCTTTTTAGGGATAAAGTCGCCTTCACCCGAAAAATAATCGCCCCTTCCTTCCCGTTCGGGAAAGTTGAACTCATTACCGAAGACGAAATCCTCGTTGTGAAACAGATTGAGCACCAGGCACAAATCATTGGTGGATGACAAAAGGGCGCGTTCCCGCCCCGATGCGTTGAAATGCTGATAACGGGCATTGAGCGGCAGGGCAAACAGGCTTTTGGGGCCCCATTCGAAACTGTGTTTCTCCCCGTCATGGGTTTCTACCGTGGTGCTGCCATGGCCTTCCAGCACATAGATGACTTCTTCGTATAAATGTTTCTGGGGTGAGCAATTGGCGCCGGGCGGCAAGTCGACCAGATGGGTGGCGATGTAATCCCCCCGCCCCTTCATATGGACAAAGGCGCCCTTGGCATCCAGGCGGGGCCAGAGCTTGGTTTCCACGGCCAGCAGATCGACGCCGAAATCCTCGGTCACCGGCAGGCCTTCGCGCTCTACCCAATCCAGATAGGGGTCGTGGAGGAATTTAGGTTCCTGCTCCTGGTTCATCTGATCAGCCCTCGTCAATGAATTCGGCCATTCTCGACGCGCCGCCGTTTTTCTTCAGCTCATCCAGATAGATTTTGTGGATGCGGGGGTCCTGATCTTCATATTCGATCTGGGCGCCGCCATCGCGCACATTCACATCCATGCCCATGAACACGGCGCGCTTGGCCGCCGTCATGGGATAGCGAAGCCCGCCAAAGGCGACGGCCAGATAGCGGGCCGGATCGTCGCTGGCGTTGAAATGCTGATGATACATGCCGTCCGGCGGCGCGAAGACCACGCCGTGGCGCCAATCGACGCGGACGAAATCATCTTCCTCCTCGTACCAAAGCAGTGAATAGCCCGTCCCGGTGACGCAAAAGACGTGGAAATCGGCGCCATGGCGATGGGCTTTCTTGTAGGTCCCCACTGGCATTTCCGACATGTGGGAATGCATGCTTCCGTCCGCCAGAACGAACATCATGTTAGACCCACCCGCGCCGCGTTTGGACCATTTGCGCAACTTGAAGCGGCTCAGATCCGGCACGAAATTGGTTTCCCACATATGGCGGCCCGGCTTTTTGGGGATGAATTCCCCCTCGCCGGAAAAGGAATTTTCCGTTCCTTCCCGTTCAGGGAAGCGGTAGGAATTATTGAAGATGAATTCCTCATTGTGGAAAAGATTGAGCATGACGCACAGGCTGTTGGTGGTGGCCAGGCGGGCCGGCTCCTGCCCCGATGCGTTAAAATGGCGGTATTTGGCATTGAGCGGCAGGGCAAAGAGGCTTTGCGCACCCCACTCAAAGCTATGCACCTTGCCGTCATGGGTTTCCACCGTGGTGCTGCCATGGCCGGACAATACATAGACCACTTCTTCGTAGAGATGCTGCTGGGGTTCGGTCTTGCCGCCGGCTGGGATATCCAAAATGAATACGGATATGAAATCGCCCCGCCCTTTCAGATGCACGATGGCCCCGTCCACGCCATGCCGGGCCCACGGCTTGGTTTCCACGCCGATCAGATCGACGCCGAAATCCTCGACGACGGGCACGCCTTCGCCCTCAACCCATTCCAGATAGGGGTCATGTAGAAATTTCGGCTCTTGGTTCTCAGCCATCCAGCAGATGCCCCCATTTTTCCTTGGTCTGTTCCATCAACTCGGCGCTGGATTCGGCGACGGGCGGGAAATCCTCGATCCATTCGAAGGGACGGCAGGCATCAATCAGGGCGCGGGAATTATGGTTATCGCCCAGTTTTTTGCGGGGATCCAGGGCGCCCGACCAGGTGCGCCGCACAACATCGATATCTTCCGCCGGATCACAGCGGCTCGCGATGGCCCAATTGACGTCGAAAAGATTGCTGGGATCGATATCCTCATCGACGACGACCACGAAGCGCCCCAGATAATTGCCCGCATGGGCACCGGCGGCCAGCAACAATGCCTGTTTGGCGTGGCCCGCATAGGCCTGCTGGATGGAAATCACATTGAACAGGCGCCCGCCGCCGCTGATATGGCACCACACACCTTTCACGCCGGGCAGGCCGGCCTTCTCCACCTGATCCCAGATCATGGCCGATTTGACCATGCATTTGGAAAATGTGTAATCGGCGGGCGGGCGGCCGGGCCGGGCCATGGTCAGGATAGGATCGTTCCTGTAATAGACCCGTTTGACCCGCACAACGGGATCGTCGCGCACTTTGGATGCGTAATATCCGGTCCATTCGCCAAAGGGTCCTTCCGGCAATTTGTCGTCGGGCAGGATTTCGCCCTCGATGACGATTTCCGCCTGGGCCGGCATGGGCAGGCCGGTCAGCTCACCCTCGATCACCTCGAAGGGCTGGCCCCGATGGCCGCCGGCATGGGCGAATTCGCCGGTCCCATAGGCCACTTCGTTGCCGGCGGACAGAAATAGCAGAGGATCATGCCCGACGCTGATCACCACCGGGCAGGGCTTGCCGGCGTTGAAATATTTCTCCCGGATCAGGCGGCCATGCTTGCCCGGGCTCATCCACAGACCGACCATGTTCTTGTCATGCACGACAACCCGGTAGGTGCCAATATTGACCCAGTCATCATCGGGGTCGCGCATGATCACCAAGTCCCCGGTGCCGATATAGCGCCCGCCATCCTCTTCATGCAAAAAAGGCACGGGGAATTTATAAAGATCCACCTCGTCGTCGCGGTCCACATTCTGCAACACAGCACCTTCATCCACATGGAGCGCGGGGTGCATTTCAAAAGTCTTCAGCCGGTTGCGGTAATCGCGGACCACGTCCAGGGAGCCCGAGGGCGCATCGAAGCCCAGCGTCACGGCCAGGCGCCCAGCGGAATTGGTCATGCCGCTCAGCACCTTGAAATCATCGGGATAGCCGGGGATTTTCTCGAACAACAAGGCCGGCGGGTTTTCCGGATTGGCATGATAGATCATCTCGGCGATGGCCCCCATTTCCAGGTTCCAATCGGCCCCTTCGATGCGTTTCAGCTCACCGATGCCTTCGATGCGGCCCAGCCATTCCCGCAAATCCGCATGGGGGGTCTGATAACCCCCGAAAGAGGTATTCACCGCCCGTTCGTCCATTCCGCTCTCCTCATCCCGGTACCGCATTTGCAGCGATGGTAGTCATTATCAAAACCGGCGCCATACTAGCCAAAATGCGCGGCAAGGAAAGAGTTAAGGATGGTTAAAGTCATTGTAAAGCGAGTGGTGACAGGTTACATACTCAAGATGATCGAAAGTTTTCGCCATAAAGGTCTCCAGCTACTCTTTGAAAAAGGGGACCGGCGGCGAGTGCAACCGAAATTTGCCGGTAAGGCCGAGCGGATTCTGGCGCACCTTGAAGAAGCCTCCGAGATCGGCAACATGAACCTTCCCGGGTTCCGCCTGCACCGGCTGAGGGGAAATCTTGCCGGTTATTGGGCGGTCACGGTGTCCGGAAACTGGCGCATTGTTTTTCGTTTCGAAGCGGGCCGAGCCAATGATGTCGACCTGACCGGCACCCATTAGGAGAAGCAAGCCATGCCCATGAAAAATCCACCCCATCCCGGCCTGTCCGTCCGCCACGACTGTCTGGAACCCCTGGGGTTGAACGTGACGGAAGCGGCAAGGAGGCTGTCCATCAGCCGCAAGCAATTATCCGATATCGTCAACTGCCACGCAGGTATCTCGCCTGAAATGGCCATCCGTCTGGATAAGGCTTTCGGTGGCGGCGCGGATACCTGGTTTCGTCTCCAGGCGGCCTATGACCTGGCCCAGGCCATGAAGAAGGCGGACCGGATCAAAGTCACGCGGATCACCGACGCCGCTTAGGTTAATGCCATCAGATCTTTATATCGGCCCATTTTCCTTTGGCCCAAAGGGCTGCGAAAATTCCGCTTTGCAGAACACGATAGCCACCCAGGCAGAGCCATACCCCCAACAATCCGTAACCCAGCACCGGCCCGGCCAGATAGGCCAGCGGCAGGCCGACCATCCATTGCGATACCGTCGCCACGACCATCACCTGGCGCGCCGCTCCGGCGCCCAAAAGCGCGTTCATCAGGACGACGCCGATTGCATCAAAAATAATGGTAGCCGCGGTCAGGCGCAGCGGCGCCCGAGCGATGTTGATCAGTTCGGGCTCATGCAGAAAACCGGCGAGTATCAGGTCCGGTATGATGAGGGCGGGCAGCGCCAGCAGGGTGATAAACACCAAGGCGACCTTGGCCACGTCCCAGCCCCATTGTTTGGCCGCTTCTGGCTCGCCCCGTCCCAGGGCCTCCCCGGTCAGGGTCAAACCCACCAGCCCCAGCCCCAATGCGGGCAGCATGGCGACCAGCATCAGAGTGCTCAGCACATTCGCCGCCGCCACTTCCGGGGTCCCGACAAGTCCGATAATCCAAAACAGGCAGGTCATGCCGGAGGCGAACAGGAATTGCTGAAGGGCCGCCGGCACGGCAAGACGGATCATCGTCTTCATGGTTTCCTGCCCTGGCAGCCCCCGCAAAAAGCCCTGTTCCCTGGCGCGGCGGAGGGCCAGGAAAAAATAGATGCCAGTGCCCAGATAAACAGACAGGGTGGTCGCCAATCCCGCGCCAAGGGAGCCCAGTTCCGGAAATCCGAACTTGCCGAAAATCAAAAGGTAATTGAGCACAATATTGGCGAAATGCATGATCAAAAGTGTGCGGAGATAAAGCCTGGTCAACCCGACACCGGCCCAATAACCCCGGAAGGAAAAATTCATGCCGACGGCCACCGCGGCCATCACCCGCACTTGAAAATAAGGAACCCCTTCATCGATCACGCCGGGATCGGAATTGAGCAACGAGAACAGACTTGGTGCCGCATGGTACATGACGAAGGCCAAGGGCAGGCCGATGGCAAGAGCCAACAGCAAACCGCCGCTCAGCGGCACGGCCAACTCCGAAATCCGCTCCTCGCCCTTGCGGCGCGCGACCATGGTCTGAACCCCGGAAGCCAGGCCGATGATTACCGCGGTCGTCATGAAATTGGCGAAACCGCCAATGCCCACCGCCGCCAAGGATGTGGGGCCCAGCACGCCGACCATGGCCGTATCGACCAGATTGAGGACGTTTTGTGAAACCATCCCGCCGATGATCGGCACTGCCAGGTTAATACCAAATCCCAAAAAGATTGACCCATTGTGGCTCCACTTAGTTTTAGCGTTTAATTCATATAAGTATTTGATTTATATATAAGATTTTGTGGCTCTTGGGTTCAATATTTTCTTCCATAATGGGTCAAACTTTTTGGGATCTGGTATAAGAATAGCGCCAAGGCGCTCACGGCTGATCAAAAGTTTTTGGCCTCCAAATTCAATCCTGCAACGCCTTTGCTTTTTTCGTTACGCGGAAGGTTTGGATTTTCCCTTGATCGGGATAACCGGCAGCAACAGCCTGGAAGGATGTTTGGCATCGTGGAAGATCGTATCACTGCCGACCTTGCTTGGATGGTAGGGATGGGTCCAGCCCCGGTCGGTGAGCGCTGAATCGCCGTTGATGATTTCGACGCGGATGCGGTGCCCGGCCTTGAACCGGTGCGCCGCCGGATGCACCTCGATTTCGAATTTATAGATCTCGCCAGGCACCAGGGGCTGGGGATCATCATGGTCGTAGAAGGGGCGGTAGGGTTTGCTCCGGGCCTTGTTTTTGGTCGTATGGTGGGATGCCTTGAGCCAGCCCTTGGCCACAGTAGTGAATTTGGGATTGATCTTCTTTTTGCGCTCGGCGGCGGATTGGGGTGCCTGATCGGCGATTTTGACGATGAAATCCGTATCCGTGCAGCTCGAAGATGCGTAAAGCTCCAAAATGATGGGCCCGACCGCTTCAACATCTGCTTTCAGCACCCCCGTGGTGAAAGTGAGGACCCTACGCACCGGATCCAAGCCGTCGGGTCCCATGGCGACGACGCCATTGCGCCACAAAGGGTCGGGATAGCTGTAGGAGGTGGAGGATTTTTTGGCGGCTGGTTTCTTCTCCGAGATGGCGCCGTCATTGATGGAATTGACGCTTTTTGAGAGGCCGGCCTCAAGATAATAAGGTTTGTAGCGGGCCCGGCTGAGGGGCCATTACTTTTCCTTGCGCCATTCTTCCGCACCATTGACGTAGAGCCGCACGGGCGGCAGGGCGTCATAGCCGTTTTTGATCCCTTTTAGATATCTGCCATAGAAAGGCAGCAGGAATTCTTCGTGGAATTCGATGGTGTCGAAGGCGTGGTGAACCTCCACCGGTGTCTTGAAGTTGGTCATCACCAGCTTTTTGTTTTTGCTCTTTAAATGTTCAAAGGCAACCAGATTGCCGCGGAGATGCAGCGCCACCTTGGCCCAGTGTCCGATGGACAGCACCGGGATATTTATATTTTCGATGCGCTCGAAGGCGGTGCGTTCTTTCCACCAGTCGTCATAGGTCTGGTGGGTGGTGAGGGCCAGGCCCAGATCATAAGTCATTATTTTGCCGGGGCGCGAATTGGCCGGCCGGTGGCGGGCATTGGCCCGCACATTGGTGTACCAGTTGGTCCGGTATTGGCAATAAATGCCGCCGTGATAGCCATGATCGCGGTAGGGATCGACCAGGGCGTCATAAGGCGCGATGCAGGTCAGATTGGGCGGACGGTTGACCCCCATCAGCCATTGTGAAAACCCGAAACAGGACTGGCCGATACCGCCGATCTTGCCATTGGACCAGGGCTGCTTGGCAACCCATTCGATCATCTCGCAATTATCCGATTGTTCCCGGGCCGACAGGAACTGGAACTCGCCTTCCGAACGCCCGTAGCCCCGCACATCGGCATGGACGTAAACATAACCTTGCGCCACATACCATTCGACGGGGCCGGTTTCGCGCCACGGGAACAGGGGATCGGCGGGAACCTCGTCAAATTCCCACTGATAAGGTGAGGCCGCGTAGAACATCGGGAATTTCCCTTCGGCGTCGGGCTGCCAGATACAACAGGATATGCACACGCCGTCGGGCATGACGACCTGGATATCTTCGGTCTTTTTGATTTTGTATTTCTGCTGTTTCATGGTTTGCCTTCCGCTGTCACAAGATTGAATGGCTTTAATCCCGGATACTGATTAGGATTGGGCCCGATTTGAAGGTTATCTCTTAAATGCCAATCAATCCAACATCACCTTGCCGGGCCATGTCCGGATAACGCCATCATGAATGAACTCCAAGCCCCGGCCCAGACCGTGCCCGCGCGTCTTTTTCACGGCTGGATCGTCGTCGGGGGCGCCTTCGCGGCACTCTTCATCGCCTTCGGCATCGCCTATTCCTTCGCCGCCTTCTTCCCCTCGTTGCAGGCCGAATTCTCCGCGACGCGGGGCGATACGTCGCTGGTTTTCGCCATCAGCGCCTTCCTCTTTTTCAGCCTCGGCGCGCTCAGCGGCCCCCTGGCCGACCGGGGGGACGGGCGCAAGGTGGTGGCCGCCGGTATGGTCATGATCGTCGTGGGCCTGGGGTTGGCGGCCCTGGCCGAAAGTTTGTGGCAGGTTTATCTGGCCTATGGGTTGGGTGTGGGGCTGGGCGTCGGCTTCGTCTATGTGCCGAGCCTGGGTGCCGTGCAGCATTGGTTCCGCGCCCGGCGGGGCATGGCGTCGGGTATCGCCGTTGCCGGCATCGGCTGCGGAACCCTGGCCGTGCCCATGGCAGCTACCGCCGTCATCGACCAATGGGACTGGCGTGCCGCCTATGGCGGATTGGCTGTGATTGCGCTGGTCTTCGGCATCGCAGTCACCCGCTTGCTTGAGAATGATCCGGCCATGCGGGGCCTGACGGTGGATGGTATAGTGGCGGCGGACGATAAGCCGGCGGCAGCCCAGACCCCTGCCTGGAAAAAGCCCCTGGCCCAGACCGTGCTCACCCGGCCCTTCCTGCTACTTTATATCTCCGGGTTTGTCAGTTCATTCGCCACCCTGGTGCCCTTCGCCCACCTCGCCGCCTATGCCACCGATAACGGGATCGAGCAGGACCGCGCCGTCCTTCTCGTGGGACTGGTTGGCCTGGGCAGCATTCTCGGGCGCTTCGCCATCGGCGGTGCGGCGGACCGCTTGGGCCGGCGGGCGTCGCTGACCCTCATGTATGGGGGGTCGGCACTGGCCATGGGCGCCTGGCCCCAACTCACCGAATATTGGGAGCTGGTCGCCTTCGCTCTGGTTTTCGGTGTCTTCTATGGCGGCATCGTCGCCTTGGTACCTGCCCTGACCGCCGATTATTTCCACGGGCCGCGCATCAGCGGCATCAGCGGCGTGCTCTATACGAAGATATCCGTCGGCGCCCTGGGGGGCGCCTGGCTCACCGGACTGGCTTTCGATTTCATGGGCAGTTACACCCTGCCCATCTTGGCCGCCGCCGGTCTCAGTGCGCTGGCCGCCATCATGGTCTCGGCCATGCCAAGACCCGGTTGACTAAGCAATAGGACTCAACCAGCCGACGACCAGACCCCATACGCCATGCGCCATGCCGCTGGTGATCCAGGCTTTCTTATCGATATGCCAAAGGAAGAATCCTTCCCGCAAATAGAGGGGCACGAAGAACACGCAGGAAATCGAATAAAGCACCACGCCCCAGATTATGCCCTTGACCAGGGGAATGCCCGGCAAATGTTCGGCCACCACCGTGGCATAGATCAGCGCCAACATCACACCGTTGAAATAGATGACCAGTTGGCCCGCCCAATAGGGTGGCTCGCCATCGAAGCTGGGGCCATAGGTAAGCGCGGCCATGGCCTTGGCAAAGTCCAGACGGGGCAGCCCCAACCGGTAGGCCCAATTGGCTATGACCAGCAGCCCGTAGGTGGCCATGACGCCGGCCAGGCTGACGTTGAACAGAAAATCGAAAGTCATATCATGCCTCCATTATATCAGAGCGCCTGCCTCCCCGGCACCCGCCCCGCTTTGAGTGCATTATAAATATTTTGCGAAGCCGCCGCATACCTCGACGGTGGTGCCGGTCATATAGCCGTTGCGCTCCGAGACCAGGAAGGCGGCCATTTCGCCGATCTCCTGGGGTTCGGCCCAACGCCCCAACAATGTCTGACCGGCGATCCCCTCACGCACCGCATCGGCACTGACGCCACGCACCTTGGCCATGCCCTCGGCCCGTGGGCCCCAGGATTCTGTATTGGTAAAACCGGGACAGATATTGTTAACCGTGATCCCTTCACCCCCCAGTTCGGCGGCCATGATCTTGGTGAAACCGATGATGGCCGAATTGGGAATGGTGGTGGTCAGCGCGCCGGGCAACAGTTGCTTGCCGGTTACGCCCGATACGTTGAGGATTCGCCCGGTGGAAGATTTCTTCAAAAGGGGAACGGCGTGTTTGGTGGTGTGCACATAGGCCATCAGATTGGTGTTGAGTACGGTCTCCCAAAGCTCGTCGGTCATGCTGTCCAGGGTTCCGGGGATCATGCCGCCCACATTATTGACCAGAATATCGATGCCCCCCAGATCGCCCGCCGCTTTTTCAATGAAGGCGGCGCAACCGGCCTCGCCTGAAAGATCACATTGGACGCCGACGGCCTTTACCCCTTTGGCTTCGATGGAGGCCACCGCCTGGTCCAGGCGTTCCTCCCCCCTCGCCGAAAGGGCGACATTGCACCCTTCCTGGGCCAGGGCTTCCGCGATGGCGTTTCCGATCCCTTGGCTGGAGCCGGTGACAACGGCAGTTTTTCCCTTTAGACCCAAATCCATGATTCGCCTCCTCCTGTTTCAAGCCATTACTTGGGCCGCATCAAACAAGAGGACAGAGAGAATGTCAAAGGGCAGCGCGAGATTACCAGGTTACGTTCAACCGGGCAGGACCGCGAAAGGTGAAGTTGGGATAAAACTGAATTCCTGACCCTCGACCAGTTGCAAAGATGGGATGCGGCCCACCAGCACCTCAAGCGCGATATTCGCTTCCAGGAGCGCCAACCGGTGGCCGAGACAGAAATGGACACCGTGGCCGAAGGAAACATGGCCGCCGGCATTTTCCCGGTGAATGTCGAAATCATCCGGCTTTACGAATGCCTCCCCGTCCCGGTTGGCCGATGCCAGCGGCAGGAAAATCTCTGTGCCCGCCGGAATCTTTTGATCGGCGATTTCCGTATCCTGAAGGGCCAAGCGGCGCCAACTGGCCTAGGGGAATCGATCCGCAGCACTTCATTGAGGGCACTGGGTATGAGGGCCGGGTCCTTGCAGATTTCGTCCCACTGGCTGCGATTGGAAAAAAGGTTGATCAGGGCATTGTTCAGAAAATTGGTGACGATCTCGTGGCCCGCGAAGGAAAGGCCGTAGACCACCGATTCAATTTCCTTGTAGGCGAGTTCCTGCGGATCGGATTTATGAATGGCCAGTAATTCGGAGGTAAAATCGTCCGCGGGTTCTTCGAAACGCTGTTTGACGAAGGCGCTGCAATAGCGCCAATAGACCAGCATATTTTCCGCAATTTCCACCTGCTCCTCGTCGCTAGTCTTGCCCCATGTGAAGGCCAGGCGGTTGGTGGTCCAGGATTTGAGCTTTTTATCATCTGCTTCGGGGAATCCAATGAAGCGGAAGATGGTCTCGCCGGGGAGAGGATGCCCGACCGCTTTCACGAAATTGGCAGGCGGGCCGGCCTTGATCATCCCATCGATCAGGGTTTCGCAACGGTTGCGGACAAAGGGTTCGAGAACTTTCATCCGCCGGGACGAGAAGCCGGACTGGGCATGCATTCGAACCCGCGCATGGTCCGGAGCCTTCCCGTTGGACAGCACGGGAAGCGGGTCACAATCTTCCGCCACCAAGATGCTTCGCGCGGCCTCGCAAATCGGCACCACAGGATACTGCACGTTCTCCGACGAAAAAACCTGGTCGTTCTTAAACACCTCCAAAATATCTTCCATTCGCGTGAGCACGACATAGCCCAACTCTTCCGCATAGGATATGGGAGAGCCCAGGCGCCGCTTTTCCAGCTCGGCACAGGGATTTTTCACATATTTCCCATCGAAGGGAGAGAAGGAGTGATCCACCGGACTCCCTTGGGGGGCCACTGGATTTTTGGGACTGTCCTTGTAATAGGTGGAATCACCCATGGCATCACCCTCCTTGGAAACAACGCATTGAAGAAACTCTAGATAGCGGAATTTTGATGTGCAAGGGAATTCCGGTATGGTTTCGGCTTTCTGAACATAAAAAAAGGCGGTCCATCCGGACCGCCTTTTCTTCGCAAGCCGTAAGTCGCTTAACGCCCTGTGCGCGCCAGGCTGTTGACCCAGCCATGCATGCGCGAACGCGCGTTTTCCAAATCCTTTTTTGACAGGAACTTGGCCGGGTCCACCTTGTGGATGGCGTAGACCGGACGCAGGAAGTCGCTCTCATATCCGAAGGGTACGGTGGCATCGATGCACATGCCGCCCTCGAAGTTGGTGTTGGAAGCAGTCCATTGCTTTTCGCCCGCCGTCATGCGTTCGGCCGGCATAAAGGTCTGTCCGCGCCCGCCCGGGATCGGGTTCAAGATATCGGTCTTGGGATTAACCCGGGTGGTCAGATTCCACATGATGTCGTCCATGGAATAAGGGTCCGTATCCTCGCTGACCGCGATGCACAAACGCATGCCTTGCGAGCATGACAGGATGGCGGTCATGAAGTTGCGCTGCCAGCCTTCATCGATGCGGTTGCGCTTTTTCACCTGGATGATGGCCCCACCCCAATCGGTCATGGGATAGGGAATGACCACATCTTGGATGACGCCCGGCTGCAATCTTTCGCAGAGTTCGAACATGGCCGCTTCGCGGGCCGTCGTGTCGATATTGTGGTCATCCAGCGTATGCACGCCCAAGGCAAAGATGATCGGCTTGGTCGACGGGTCACGCATGGTTACCGCCGTGCAATGGAAGGTGGGTGCCTTATAGGCCTTGCCCATATAGCCGGCCCATTCGGGGTGGAAATGGAAACGGCCCTGCACGTCGGCCTCTTCCGCTTCGCCGGTTTCGTAACGCCGGTCGCGGGGATCCACATAACCTTCCAGCACCACTTCGCTGTCGGCCAGGGCCATGGCATCCACCGTACGCGCCTTGACCAGGCGCATGGGCTCGCCCAATACAGCACCGGCCATGCCGATTTCGTCGCAGCCCTGGGGCAGAACGGCATAATCGAAGCCGGAACCGGCAATCAGTGTGGCTGCCGGCGGCACGCCGAAACACATGGTGATGGGGACCGGCTTGTTGTCTTTGTAATATTTGGAAACCACCTGCCACATATGGGAGCCGGGCGAGATCTGGAAAGTGCCCACATTGCCCCAGCGGAAATTCATCCGGTTGTAGCCCAAATCAGTGCCCCCGTCGAAATGCTCGCCGGTAACACACCGGATGCCCGAGCCGACGGTCAATTCGGGCTCGTATTCGGTATGGCGGATGGCGACCATATGTTCGTTCACATCATCGGGCTTCTCGATCGCATGTTCCTGGCAAGGTGCTGCGTCCTGGGAGATCACTTCGGGCGGAATGGGATGGGTCAGGGCATGGGCCAGCTTGCGCGTGCGGTCCACATCGTCTTCCCAGCCGAACATCTTGTTGATCACATTGATGTCACCGAACAGGTTGGTGATCACCCGGTGATTGGGCTTGGTTTTGACATTTTCAAACAGGATCGGGCAGGACCCGTCCAGATGCTTTTGAATGCCGACCACTTCCAGATCGGGGTCCACTTCGGCGTCAGTGTCGATGATATCGCCCTCTTTGCGCAGCCAACCGATGGTGTTTCTGAGGTCGGCCACACCGTCCAGCTTGGCGCCGGAGGTTTTACTCTTTGCGTCCATTTGTTTTCTCCTAACTGCGTCCCGATGGACCGCGTTTGTCGGCGGCCCTGGATGGATTTACCATGGGTGGGAATAAGAATCACGCCGAAACCGAGTTATGGGGAAGGCTGGACCGGATCAATTTTATACGCTGGACAAAAGGCCCGATAAGCGGATGATCGGGCTGGACCGAGAGGGAAGGAACGAAATCATGGCCGAACAGGCCCATCCGGGGACCGACGCATATTCCATGGCCGAATTGATGGCCATCATCATCGCCCGCGTCATGGCGGGACCCGAAGAAAACGGGGCGGAGGCGGCGCCGGAATGGTCATACCCTTGGCCGCGGGGCGCCTGGCCCAGATCACCGTGGCGCCCAATCTGTGGCTGACCACGGGCGGCGCGGGGTCGATCAACGGCAAATTCGATCACCTGCCACTGGGCACCTGGGATCCCATCTGCAACCGGGGTGCGGAATGCAAAAATTACATGATGGATGTGGTGGACGGCGCCCTCAAGGGCTGGGGCCCGGATGGCCGCATGAATTTCATCTCGGCCGGTGGATTGGGCGGCATGCAGATCGACAAATACGGCAATTCCAACATGATCGGCATCGGCGGACCCCACCCCAAGCTCAAAGTGCGGGGGCCGGGATCGGTGGGCACCATCTGGATGGGATCGGGCCCGACCAACAATTATGTCGAACATCACAACAAGAAGATATTCGTCGAAAAGGTGGAATACCGCTCAGGCGCCGGTTGGCTGGAAGGCGGCGAAGCCAGGGCCAAGGCACTCAATGGCCGGCGCGGCCCCCAATATGCCTGGACCCCCATCTGCATTTGCGACTTCACGCCCGATGAACACCACATGCGCCTGATCAGCGTCCATCCCGGATTCACGGTGGATGACGTACTGGCCAATACGGGCTTCGATCTGATCATCGAAGGCGGCGTGCCGCAAACCACGCCGCCCACGAATTGGGAGCTTAATGTGCTGCGCACCAAGGTGGACCGGGGCGGCAAGCTGAAGACCCGCCGCCTGACGGTGGGATGAATATCGGCGAAACCCTCGCCTATCATGCCCGCAACCGGCCCGGCGCGGAGGCCCTCATATTCGGCGGCAGGCGCCTCACCTGGCGGGAACTGGACGCCGGCGCCAACCGGGTGGCGAATGCCTTGCTGGCGGAAGGCGCCAGGGCTGGTGACCGGGTTGCCTATCTGCTGGATAACGGCGTGGAATTCGTCGAGACCTTTTTTTGGGTCTGGCCAAGACCGGCGTCATCGGCGCACCCATCGTGCCCGGATCGGCGGCACTGGAAATCACCCATATCGTCAATGATCTGGGTGCCAAATTCCTTATCTGCCAAGCATCTTACGCACCGGCGGTGGAAGAGGCGGCAGAGGATCTCAAAACCGTGTAGGACGTTATCGGGCTTGGCGAAGGCATCCCTTCTGGCTGGATTACGCGAAGATGGGCGGCGAGGCCGAAGCACCCGATATCTGGATTGATCCCGACGCCGATCTGACCATTAAATATACCTCGGGTACCACGGGCACGCCCAAGGGATACCTCCGGACTCACCGCCAACTGATCATGGTCAGCGCCATCAATCTCATGCATA
>CAZBQG010000032.1:0-1190 GCA_964493945.1 uncultured Rhodospirillaceae bacterium | reverse complement strand
TCCCCACCGGGGGAAATGACCGGGTGACCATCAGCGGCCCCCTGGCCGCCGGATCGGCGCTCTCCATGTTGGCGTTATACGTCCTGGCGGGGGCCACCATGGTGCTCCTGCCCAAATTCGACGAGACGGACTTGCTGGGAACCATCGGGTGGGAAGCGGTTACCGTCGCCTATGCCAATGGTGCCGTGTTCCGCCGCTTCGCCTTTCATGCCGATCTGGAGCGGTTTGATCTCAGCTCGCTCCGAGTGTTTTCCGGATCGTCCTCGAGCCCCACGGCCAATCTGCCCCAGGGGCTGCGTAATATCCGCGATCAGGGAAGCTTCCACAGACATTTTTCCAGCGCCTTCGCCTCGACCGAGGCGGGCGGGCGCATCTCTTATCTGATGCCCGAAGATTGCCGGCGCGCGCTCGCCAACCCGGAAGATGAAATTCTGCTTCAGTCCATCGGGCGCGAAGCCCTGCATTGCCGGGTGGAAAGCCTGGATGAGGACTTGCACCCCATGCCCCGGGGTGAAGTGGGGCGCATGGCCATCAAATCACCCACGCTCTTCAAAGGATATTGGAACAAGCCTGAAGACACCGCCAAAGCTATCCAGGATGGCTGGCTGCTCACCGGTGATTTGATGCGCAAAGACGAGGCCGGGTTTTGTTTTATGGCCGGGCGCCTTGCGACATGATCCGCACAGGCGGCATGAATGTGTACCCTGCGGAAATAGAGCCCGTGTTGATTACCCACCCCAAGATCACCAATGCCGCACTGGTTGGCATGGAGGACGAGTAATGGGGCGAGAAGGTTATCGCCTGCGTCATCGCCGGGCCGGGTTGCACGGAAGCGGAAATCCTGGAATTCTGCCGGGCCAACCTAGCGCCCCATAAGCGGCCCAAACATGTGGTGTTTCTGGATAAATTTCCGCTGAACGCCAATGACAAGGTGCTCAAGCGCGAACTACGCCATATGCTCAGCCTTACCCCGGAACTGTTAATACCAAGCTGCGTTAATAATGACCCATAGGGACCGCCTATGCGGCCCGTCGGCTACGAGGGAAGCTGCAGGCGATGCGGCGCATCGGCAAAGCTTTCCGACGCAGTCTGAAAGCCTTGGGAAGCCGTCCCTATGGGTCATTATTATCGCAGCTTGGTTGTCTAATTCCGTCTCCGCAGTCAAGCTCTCCTGAACCTTTTGTCCTTTG
>CAZBQG010000031.1:0-23412 GCA_964493945.1 uncultured Rhodospirillaceae bacterium | reverse complement strand
TGCAACGGATACCGTTCTCTTCGTTGCGGCCAAAAAAGAAAGAGGCGCATCGATGGGGGCAGCGGTGATCCATCACCCCGATACAGCCCGTTGAATCCCGAAAACCGATCAGCTTTTCACCCAGAAGCATTAGGCGCACCGGGTCGCCATCGGGTTCAAATTCGGATGATTTGGCAATGGGCAGCCAATATTGGCGCATGAGTTCGCCCATGGGCGTGCCCGCGTTTGTTTGTGTCAGAAGCTCATTTTCAGCTTTTGTGGTCAAGATCTTCCCTCCCCAGAATTTTACAATCTAAAACCATCTGGGGGGTTTAATCAATGGCCTCACCCTTCCGTCGGCTTCCATACCCGGCTGAACAGGGATAAGGCGATGGGGCCACCGAAACAGACCAGCCCGGCGGAGACGCATATGAACAACACCATGGGGCCTGAGCCAAAAACCAGAATGGCCAAGGCACCGCCGGCGGCGGCGACCAAGATGCGCAATACGCCGGCGGAGAAGGGCCAAACCATATTGCCCGTGCCTTGGGACGCGAAGTAGAGCGCCATGCCCATGCCGAACATTCCATACATGGGTCCGACGATGCGCAAATAAAGAACGCCCATTTCCCGGGCTTCCGCATCGGCGGTGAAATGATCCAGCCAAAGTCCCGGCCAGATGGCGACCGTAACGCCCAGCAATCCGGTGACGGCGCCTACCGACAGACCGCCGGTCCAGGCGACACGTCTCGCCCGGCGATACTGGCCGGCACCGAAATTGGCCCCGACCGTGGCAGTCAGAACACCGCCCACACCGAAGGAAATGGGGATCAGGAGCAATTCCAGGCGGCTGCCCAACCCGTATCCGGCCAACGCCGCCGTTCCTTGCGAGGCAACCAACCGGGTGACCACCAAGACAGTGGTGATGGTCAATAAGGCGTTGCCGCAGGCGACGGCGCCAACTTTCATAATGTCGGCGAATAGGGCCCACTGGACGGTGACGCCACCAAAGTGCAGCCGGACGCCGCCCTGCCCGCCCAAAAGGTAAGCCCCGGTAACCAGCGTGGCGGCCGCCAGACCAATCACCATGGCCCAGGCAGGCCCGGCGATGCCCAGTGCGGGGAACGGGCCCCAACCCAGGGTCAGGGCGCCCGACAAGGGTACTTGAAAGATGCTGATAACGGTGAGCACGGCGGCGGGAAAGAACATGTTGCCCGTGCCCCGGATGGCGGAAGCAAAGGTATTGGAAAGCCACATCAGGGCGGCGGCGCCGAAGGCGATTTGAGCATAAGTGACGGCACCGTCCAGCACGCCGTCCCGGCCTCCCAGCAGGGCAAACAGGGGCCTGGCAAAGATGGCGGCACCGACCACATAGACTGCGGACATGACGATGGCGATGATGACCGCATGGACCAGGATGGCATCGGCTCGTTCGCGCTGTCCTGAGCCTAAAGATCTGGCAACGGCGGAGGAGACACCGCCACCCATGGCCCCCGCCGACATCATCTGCATCAGGGCCTGGACCGGATAGACAATAGCCAGGGCAGCCAGCGCCACCGTCCCCAGATGACCGACGAACCAGGCATCCGCCACAATTACCAGCGTGGTCGCCACCATGACGCCGATATTGGGCACCGACATGCGTCCGATCAGAGGCAGAATAGGTGCGTTCAAAAGCCGGTTCAGACGTGGATCGTCAGTCATTTTCATCCGAGGCACGAAGTGGAAAATGCTGACCCAGCCAATCATGGATCACATGGGCCACCTGGCCGTCATCATCGGCGAACATGAAATGATCGCCTTTGGAAAAGATGTGCAAATCAGTGGGCTGCCCGGCCTTGCCGTAGAGCGAGATGGATTCCCCATCGGCGATTACCGTGTCCTGGGCGTTGTGCAGGATCAGCAATGGGGTGGGTGCGACGCCCGCGACCACATCTTCCGGATTTGCTTCATACATGCTGAGCGCCGTTTCCAGATGGAATTCCATGATCGAGCTGGGTCCCAGATTATTTCGCAGGGGCTCTGGTATGGGAACGATGTCGTAGCGGTGAACCAGTCGGCTTTCGCCTTTCCCGTCACGACATTGGCGGCCGTCTTCCAGCAATTTTGAAAAACGGCTCCAGGATTCCTCCGTCGGATGGAGGGCGTGGAACGTACGGTCCCCATTGCCCCAACCGCCAGATGCGATGACGGCCGCCAGGCGCTTATCCTGGCTCGCCGCATGAACCGCGACGGCGGCGCCATAACTGGCGCCGACGGCGGCGATGCGGCCCGGTTCCACCTCGGCCAGCCCGGCCATGAATTCCAGGGCGGCCAGGGTGTCCTGAATTTGATCATCATAGATGACCTTGCCCCGGTCTCCTTCGCTGTCCCCGCAGCCCCGCATATCAAAGCGCAAGGTGACATAGCCGAAGCCGCTCAACAGACCGGCCGCTTTGGGGCTGCTGGCTTCGTCCTTGTTGGACCCGAACCCGTGCAACACCAGGAAGGCGCCCCGTTGTTCACCCGCTTTCAGGTCATCGGGTTTGTGCAGGATTCCGGCCAGGACAAGGCCATCCAATTTAAAACTGATCCGTTCTTCCATTCCCTTACTCCGTGGCGCTGAGGGCCAGGCCGAAACCTCTGGGATCGGTCTGGATTTGGCAGCTATCCGGTTCCTGCGGCAGGCCTCCGGGGCAATAGGCGGCATTGACGCCGCCCAGAATGGGTGTCGCGGCAGTGCGATGGCCTTTCTTCTTAAGAGCGGCGATTATGTCCGACGGCATGTTGGGCTCGTAATAGGTAATGTCCGGCATGCCGCCGTGATGGAGCCTGCCCTTGGCCATGGCCCGGGACAGCTTATCGTTGCCAAAGATGGCGCGGGCAGCCACATTTACCATGGCCGTCGCCGCCGCCGCGCCACCCGCGGCGGCACCTGCGAAAATAAATTTCTTGGTATTGTGATTGACCATTAGCATGGGACCCAGGGATATAGGCCCCCGGCCAACCCCTTGGGGATTGGCGGCCAGCAGGATGCCCGTGCCCTGCGCCATGCGACCGACGCCAAAATTATTATTCATGGACAAAGTGCAGCTCACGGCGCCCCCGGCCGGGTCGATGGCCAGGAAGCTGGTTGCCGACGGGCTTTCAGCCTTGATGACGGGCTTGGGGTTCAAGGATCCAGCCTTCAAGTGAGAGGCTTGGCGGTAATTGGACATCAGACGTTCGATATGATCTTCGCCCAGAAGGGAGTAGGGTGCGGCCGAACTTGTATTGTCCCCCTTCAGCCAGCGGGCCCGTTCGCCAAAAGATCTAAGGGCCGTCTCAGCCAACAGATGGGCCCTTTCAGTTTCTCCGCCATCCTCGAAGCGGTCCTTATCACCCAGCATGGCCATCATCTGGGCGGCGACCAGACCGGCCGCCGCCGGGGGCGCGGTAAAATGGACCTTGGCGTTGCCGATGCGGATGGAAACCGTTTCCTGCCATCGGGGGCGGTAGGCGCGAAGGTCGCCCGGCGAGAGAGAGCCGCCGACCGCCAGGGCTGCCTCGGCCAATCTGTCGGCGAAATTTCCCCGATAAAGGGACAAGGGGCCGCGCGAACGGATCATGGCCAGGGTGGTGGACAAATCCTCCTGGCGGAAAAAGTCTCCTTCCTGGATCATTTTCCCCTCGGCATCGACGAATACCCGTTTGGCGCCCGGATCTTCCACCAAGGCAGCGGCAACGGGTTGCAGCCGCTTGATTAGCGAGCGGGATGCCTGGGTGCCGAAGCGGGCCAGCTTTTCCGCCGATCCGATCATTTCGCCCCATTGCAGGCGTCCATATCTGGAATGCAGTGCGAAAAATCCAATGGAATTACCGGGCACGGCGCTGGGGCGGGAGGCCGAAGCCGGAATGTCGCGGGGCGGGCGGGTCAGAAAATCCAGAACTTCGGCCTTGTTGGTTTTCGGATCATAGGTGATGCAGATGCCACCGCCACCCAGGCTGGCGGCCGAGGGCAGGGTGACGGAAAGGGTAAAATACATGGCCGTCGCCGCGTCGGCGGCGCTGCCACCCTTGGATAATATACGCCTTCCTTCCAGGGCGGCGCGCGGCTCATCGGCCGCCACGCCGCCGATGAAGCCCTTGACATAGCCTTCCCCACCTTTCTCCACATTGTCGCCAGAACAGCCCAGCAACAAAGCGCAAATACCCCACCCGGCCAATTGACGTAGGAGCCTAGGGTTATTACCCTGCTTGCGGATATCAAGGAATTTCCTTGTGAAAAATCGTATTGCCCGCATTTTCCCGATCTTTGTCTTCCTCACCTTTTTGGCGTTGCCCCCCCTGGCCAAAGCCAAGGGACTATTGTTTATCCGGGACGCCGAGGTGGAAAGTACCATCCGAGCCTTCACAAGGCCACTACTCGTCGCCGCCGGGTTGAATCCGGAAAGTGTCAAGATTCATCTGGTCAAGGATAACAGCCTGAATGCTTTTGTCGCCGGTGGCCAGAATATTTTTATACACACCGGTCTGATTGCCAAAACCCGGGACGCCGGCGCCTTGATCGGCGTCATTGCTCATGAAACTGGGCATATTTCGGCGGGTCATCTGGTGCGCAGCCGGGACGCTATCGAGGGTGCTACGAGACAGTCCATCCTGGGCATTATTTTGGGTGGTGCGGCGACGCTCAGCGGGCGCGGCGATGTGGGCGCGGCCATCGTGCGCGGTACCCAAATGAGCAGCCTCAGGAATTTTTTTCAGTTCTCCCGTACCCAGGAAGCTGCGGCGGACCGCTCGGCTGCACGGTTTTTGGATAAAACCGGACAATCGGCCCGCGGGCTTCATCAATTTTTGGAGGCTCTGCTGGATCAGGAATTGCTCAGCCGTCGTCATCAGGATCCTTATTTCCAGACCCATCCCATGACCGGCAACCGGCTCAACTTCCTGGACCAGCATATGGCGCGGTCGCGTTACACCGAGACTCCCCTCTCGCCGCTCTTTGAAAGGCTGCATCGGCGCATGAAGGCCAAGCTTAATGCATTCCTGCTCCCCCCCAGGCAGACGTTGCGGAAATATCCGCCGGCGGATAAATCCGTTGCAGCGCGCTATGCGCGGGCCATCGCCTATTACCTGATCCCGGAGCTGGATAAGGCATTAGCGGAAATAAACTGGCTGATCGCCCATGAAAGAGGCAACCCCTATTTTCATGAATTGAAAGGCCAGATGCTGTTTGAGAACGGGAAAATAGCGGCTTCCATAGCCCCCTATCAGGCGGCGGTCGACCTTAACCCCAAATCCGCCCTGTTGCGTCTGGGTCTGGGAATGGCGCTCATAGAAAGTAAGGATCCATCTGCTTTGCCTGTTGTAATTTCAAATTTGCGCGTGGCCGTTGCCGTCGAGCCCAGAATGTCGCAGGCTTGGCGCCAGTTGGCCATCGGCTATGGGCGGACCGGGCAAATGGCCAAAAGCTTTCTGGCCTTGGCCGAGGAAGCCATTCTACATCGCCGTTTCAAGGACGCCCTCAACCACGGGGAAAAGGCGAAGAGGCTGATCAAGCCTGGAACCCCCGACTGGCTCGCCGCCGGGGATGTGATCGCCGCAGCGAATGCCGGTAATAAAAAGAGGCACTAGATTGGGCCAACTTGTCTCGCCACCCAAGTTGGTCCATCATGGTTTCTCAACGCAA
Source organism: uncultured Rhodospirillaceae bacterium (assembly GCA_964493945.1). GTDB lineage: Bacteria > Pseudomonadota > Alphaproteobacteria > Rhodospirillales > UBA2165 > CAZBQG01. The sequence continues at coordinate 17,786 of CAZBQG010000031.1, read as the reverse complement.
AGCAACAAATAAGATTTTGGGAAGCGGTGCCATGCCGGCCATTATGAAACTTTCTCTTTTCACCCTGATCCCCGTGGCTTTTCTTCTTTTTGGACCACTTTCAACTTCGGCCCAAATGGCGCCCGAGCCGTTCAGCGCCGAACAGAAAAAGGCCATGGAAAGCCTGATCGGGGATTACCTGAAGCGCAATCCTGAAGTCATCCTCGAGTCCATCCAGCTTTTCCAGATACGCCAAAAGGTGGCCGAACAGGAACGGGCCAAAGCCAATTTGATCGCGCTCCGCGATGAATTGGTAAAGGACCAGCAATCGCCGGCTATCGGCAATGCCGATGGCGAAGTGACCGTGGTTGAGTTTTTCGATTACCGGTGTGGCTTTTGCAAACGGGTACTGCCCGCCGTCCGTGAACTTATCAGGACCGATCCTAAGCTGCGTTACGTATTCAAGGAATTTCCCATCCTGTCGCCGGAATCCCGCAACGCCGCCCGTGCCGCCCTGGCCGCGTGGAGGTTGGATAAGGGCGCCTATTTTGCCCTTCATGTCAGCCTGATGGGAGCCAAGGGAGCGCTTTCGGAGCGGAGAATAATGACCCTGGCGGAGCAGGCGGGGCTGGATGCGGGCAAGCTTAAACAGGAAATGGCCGCGCCTGAAATCGAAGCCCATCTTGAGCAGAATGCGGTGCTGGCCAGGAAATTGGGCATAAACGGAACGCCCGCTTTTGTCATCGGAAACCAGCTTGTACCGGGCGCAATCGATATGGCTCAGTTCAAAAAACTGATCGCCGAGGCCAGGAAGGGGTAATCCCTATTTGTCGGCTCCGGGTACGCGGAGCAGGATGTAGCTGAAGCCGTTGGGCTGCTCCACCAACAGCAATACGGTTGCTCTTCTCGCCTTGCGGGCCTGTTGAAAATGCCGGGCCAACTGGCACGGGTTCCAGACATCATGCAGATTGACCTGGGCGATTATGTCGCCGACGCTAATTTTCCCGCTGACGCCTTTCTTTTTGTCGGCCTGGGTAACCACCAATCCGGTGGCGCCCCAGCGAAGGGAAAAGCGTTTGCGCACCTTTTCGGTCATGGCCGCCACCGTCAGCCCGAGAGAGGAAAAGTTGCAAAAAGCACCTTTCGTGATTTTCCATGATTCGGGGCGTTGGCCAGGAATGAGGGTTAATTCTTGGCGTTTTTTCTTACGCAGGATGCCCACCGCAACTTTCTGGTTTGGTTTGCTGGCTGTGACGGCCTTGATCAGATCGTCGAAACTGCGGATCCTTTTTCCAGAAAACTGGATGATCACATCACCCCTGCGAAATCCGGCTTTCGCCCCCGCTTCGCCCATCGCCACATCCCGGATCAAAACCCCGCCCGAGGATTGCAGGTCAAGGGCCAGCGCCAGTTTTCTCTCCAACCCCTGGACTTGCAGGCCGAGAAACCCGGTTTCCGCCTTGGCCGGTATCGCACCAAGCAAGATCATTGCCGCCAGGACTATCAGGGCGAAAAAATAAGGTGAATGTTTCATGGCCATTCCAACTCTTGCCAGAATTACCTGTAATTTACATTGGGAAAGGCATTTTAACAACCGAAGTTGCTTGACCCTGCCCACTCCGGGGTTTTAATGGCATCGCCTGGACAGCGGACAGATCATCGATCATGCGAATTCTAATCATATTTGGGACCCGGCCGGAAGCCATTAAAATGGCCCCAGTGGTGGAATGCCTGGAAAATGCGGGCGGGATTACCGTCGGCGTTTGCGTCACCGCTCAGCATCGCGGCATGCTGGATCAGGTGCTGGATCTGTTTTCCATCAGGCCGGATTTCGATCTGGACGTCATGGCCGAGAACCAGAGCCTGACCCGCATTACCACTTCCGTGCTGAACGGGTTGGACGGGATTCTCAGTGAATGGAAGCCGGACCGCATTCTGGTGCATGGGGATACCACAACCACATTGGCCGCCAGTCTTGCCGGGTTTTACGCCAAGATTCCCGTCGCCCATGTGGAGGCCGGCTTGCGGACTGGAAATTTCCAGGCACCCTGGCCCGAGGAAATGAACCGGGTTCTGACCGATTCCCTGGCCGATTTGTTTTTCGCCCCGACCGAAGCCGCCCGTCAAAATCTGTTGGCCCAAAATGCCGATGATGCGCGCATCCTGGTTACCGGCAATACGGTGATCGATGCGCTCTTAGGTGTCCGGGCCAGGATCGAGGGAGACGCCGGTCTGCGCGGCAAGTTGGAAAGTGAATTGCCGGTTTTATCGGATGATAAAAAGCTGATCGTGGTGACCGGACACCGACGCGAAAATTTTGGGCCCGGTTTTGAACGCATCTGTCAGGCTCTGGAAGCCCTGGCCGGGTGCTCGGATGTGGAAATCGTCTATCCCGTCCATCTTAATCCCCATGTGCAGGAGCCGGTTTCGCGCCTGCTGGGCGATAGCCGGAATATCCATTTGATCGAACCTCTGGATTATCTGCCGTTTGTTTATCTGATGAACCGGTCTTATCTTATCATCACGGATTCGGGGGGTATTCAGGAAGAAGCCCCGTCTTTGGGCAAGCCGGTCCTGGTCATGCGCGACGAGACCGAACGGCCCGAGGCGGTAGAAGCGGGGACCGTCAAGCTGGTCGGCACGGAGGTGGAAAAGATTGTAGGCGAAGCCCGGATTTTACTTGAAGATGAAACCAGTTACGCCACCATGAGCCAGGCCCACAACCCCTTTGGCGATGGCCAGGCAAGCCAAAGGATATGCGAGGAATTATTGCGTGAAGCAGGAATTTGAACGGGTCGGTGTTATCGGTCTTGGCTACGTAGGGCTTCCGACCGCCGCCGTGCTGGCCAGCCGGGGCGTGCAGGTAATGGGCATCGATAAGAACAAAGATGCCGTGGCGCTCATCAACGAGGGAAGGGTTCCCATCGTTGAGCCCGATCTGGATACTTTGGTGCTGGGCGCTGTTGGTGCCGGCAATCTAAGGGCCGTGACCAAGCCGGAGCCGGCTGATGCCTTCATCATTGCCGTGCCTACGCCCTTCACCGATGACCATAAGCCGGATCTCAGCTATCTGGAGGCGGCTGCCCGTGAACTGGCCCCCGTTCTGGTTCCCGGCAATCTGGTTGTTTTGGAATCCACCTCGCCGCCTGGAACCACGGAAAACCTGGCGCAGTGGCTCGCCCGGGACCGGGCTGATCTCAGCTTCCCCCATCAGGCCGGAGATCAGGCTGATATCCATCTGGCCCACAGCCCTGAACGGGTCCTGCCCGGGCATATATTGCGGGAATTGGTGGAGAACGACCGGGTGATCGGCGGCATGACGACTGAATGCGCGGCGCGTGCAGAGCGGCTTTACGGCCTGTTCGTCAATGGGCAGTGTTATCTTACCGATTCAGCTACGGCGGAACTGGTCAAGCTGGCCGAGAATGCCTACCGGGATACCAACATCGCTTTCGCCAATGAACTGGCCACGGTTTGCGAAAAGCTGGACATGGATGTGTGGCGGGTGTTGGAACTGGCCAACCATCATCCAAGGGTGAACATATTGCAGCCCGGACCCGGTGTGGGCGGCCACTGCATCGCCGTCGATCCCTGGTTCATCGTCGATGCCGCACCAGATGAGACGCCCCTTATTCAAACAGTGCGCGCCATCAATGACGGAAGGCCCGCCCAGTTGGTGGAAAAAGTGCTGGCCGCCGCCAAGGATGGATCAAGCACGGCGATTGCCTGTCTGGGACTGGCCTACAAGGCCGATCTGGACGATCTGCGCCAAAGTCCGGCGATTGATGCCGCACGGCTGTTGGCGGATGAATTCAAAGGCGAACTTCTGGTGGTCGAGCCCAATATCCAGGAATTGCCGGCGGAACTGGCGGGCAGGGCAGGGATGGAATTATGTGATCTGGACCGGGCCCTGGAGCAGGCGGAAATTATTGTTCTGCTGACCGATCACCGGGAATTCAGGTCTCTGGACTGCGCTCGGCTGGCCGGCAAAATTATTTTCGATTCCCGTGGAATTTGGCGCTGACCGCTTCATCAAAAGCTGTGTATAGCCCCCTCGACAAAGTGTGGTTTTCCGGCTGCCATTCGATATGCCATTGGGCGGCGGCGGTGAAAGCTTTGGCATCGGGCAGGCTGATCCCCTCGATGGTGCCGTCCAGGGCCTTGGCTTCTATTTTCAAACCATTACCCAGCCGGTCGATCCCCTGGCCATGGAGCGAATTGGTAATCACTTCGGGCTCGCCGGCCAGTTCCTCGAACAACCCACCCTCAGTAAATTGGATGAGATGGCGGGGGCCGAATATCTCGTCGCGGGGTGCGCCCGGACGCATGGAATGATCCTGCCTGCCGGGCAATTCATTGACCCTGTAATGGAGGTTGCCGCCCAGCGCCACATTGATTTCCTGTAAACCCCGGCAGGTGCCCAGAATGGGGATGCCTTCTGCGATGCAGGCGCGGATCAGGGGCAAAAGCATATGGTCACGGGCCGGATCGGTCATCTCGTCGGGCGGGAAGGGGTCTCCGCCATAATGATGAGGTTCGATATTGGACCGCCCTCCCGGCAGCATCAGGCCATGGATCAGCCCCATGATGGCGCCCAAATCCGCTGTCTCGCCCAGGGCCAGCAGGCCGATGACCGTTCCGCTTGTGAAATTGACCAGGGCCTGGATGTATAGATCGCCAACCAGTTGATTGACGATTTCCGTGCCTTCCACCAGCCCGCACGCCAAGGGAACGCCGATCACCGGTTTGGGGTCGGCCTGGGGCATGGTTCAGGCGCCGAAGCTATTGGTTGCGCTCTTGAGCCGGGTCTTGGTTCCCATCGGCCAGCTTCCCTTTCGGGTGTGGTGAGATAGGCATCGTCCGCACCGCGCCGGGTGGCCAGACCTAAAATGGTGATGGCGATGATAACCAATGTGTATCCGCCCCAGGCCGCCAGGGCTTCGGCGATGCCTTCAAGTTCGGGCGCCACCAGCCGGGCTGAAACCACGCCCGTCAGGCCGACCAGGATGCCTGCGATCCAATAGGTCCTTCGTTCCCCAAACACCCGTTTCATCGAAGCAATGTAACATAGATGCCGGCGATGATCGCCGATGAAATAACGCCCGATACGCTGGCCCCCATGGCCCAGGGTAGAATGACAGCGAATTTTTCAGCCTTCATGGCTTCTTTCTGAGCCACCTTGGCGGTGGTCGGGATGCACGAAACCCCGGCGATACCGATCACCGGATTGAATTTCCGCCCGCTCAGCCAATAGACCACATATCCGCCGATGATCCCGCCGATACCCGACAGCAACAAGGCTGTCACGCCCAGGAACAACAGCAAGATGATTTTGGGATTGAGAATGGTGCTGGCTTCGAACAGAGCGCCCAGCAAAATACCTAAAAAGAACGTCGCTCCGTAAAGGACCGGGCCGCTGATAAAATCGACGAATTGTTTGACGCCCGATTCGCGGATGATGATGCCCAGGAAGAAACCCATGAACAGAGGGGCGGCCACCGGGAACAGCAGTGACAGAAGCGTGGACGTAATGACCGCGAAGGTGATCTTTTCGCCCTTGGTGATGTTGGGAATTTGCTTTTGATCCATTTTCACGCCCCGCAGATTTTTGGGGATCATGAAACGGACCAGATAGGGATATCCCGCATAGGCAAGGCTTAGATAGAGATAGGCCACAATGGTGATGGGAACGAACAAATCTTTGGCCAAAAGTAATGACGTGTAGAGGACCATGGGCGCATCAGCACTGCCGACCATGGCGATGGCCGCCGCTTCGTTCATGGGCAGGCCCATGGCGACGGCGATGGGAAAGGTAAGTATGGTCCCCAGTTCAGCGAAAATGGCGATGGTCATGCAGCGGAAGGGCGCGATCAGCATGAAACCGATATCCGAAATCACGCCGATGCCCATGAAAATAAGCACGGCGATCAAGCCGTTGGAAAAGGTGAAGGTATAGATTGGCTGCAGAAAATCGATTTGCAGCATTTCCAAAAGCTTGATGGGATCGGTCACCGTTGCATCGATGAACAAGGTCCCCGTGGTCGTCGCAGACAGGGTCAGCACGCCCGCATTGACCGAGGCCATGGTGAAGCCCATGGGGATCATGATCAGCGGCTCCAACGTGCCCTTTGCACCCAGGTAGACAAAGGCGATGCCCAAAAGGATAAGCGCCACCCGGGCGAATGCAATCATGGGCTCGGTCGCCACCATGGTGGCGATGCCTTGAAAAATCTGAAGGAGTTCGAACTCCGGCATGATCAGCTATCACCTTCCGGCCCATCGCCGGTGGTTTCGGTGGCCGTATTTTTCATCCGGATTCCCTGGAAAATAAGGCTGATGATCCCGGCCATGGCATAGGAAACAACAATCGCCAGGGCATAGACGAACAGCATGATTTCGACCGAGTCGGCGAATTTCTCCATCTTAATCCAGAACCATCAAAACCTGGTTGGCTTCCACATCCGCTTCTTCCGCCACCTTGATTTCGCTGACCTTGCCGGCGGCTTCGGCATAGATGGGGATTTCCATTTTCATGGCTTCCAGGATGATCAACTCGTCCTCGGCCTGGACCTCGGCTCCGGCCTTTACCTGGATTTTCCAAACCTTCCCCGCCATGGGGGCGGTGACTTCCTGGCTCATTAAGACAAACTCCTGTTAATGGTCCTAGCCCTTGATGATGCGCGGCAGAAGCATCTGATGGACGGGGGTGATGGCATTGGGGTTTTGATAATTGGCGCCGGTAAAGGCAATCATATAACCCCGCAGGTCGGTCAGGGAAACAATTTCGTCGACGAAGCCCTTCATAGCGCCATAGGCCGGGCGGGACTTGTCTTCGTAATCCTTGATCATCTCGTTCATGGTATCGATCACGGGTTTGATGTCTCGGCCCACTTCTTCTTCCTTTAAAAGGCGCCTGGCGTAAGAAGCCGCGGCCGCCGTTTCGCCATGCATGACATTGATTTCGGTCAGGGGAGTTCCCAAGGTGAAGGCGTTGTTCTTGTTGGCCTGGGGCCCGCACATGATGTAATGCGCGGCGGCTTGTCCTTTGCGCAAAACGATGCACATCATGGAGAGGCTGGTTTGTTCGATGGAGTAGATCAGCGACTGGCCAAGGGCCAACAACTCGGCCTCTTCGGCCAAATCGCCCACATCGATGCCGGTGGTGTCCTGGAGCCAAATGATGGGCAGATTGTCGCGCCCGCACAGGGTGACGAATTCGCCCTGTTTGATCAGCCCCTGGCGGTAATGCTTGCCGCCGACGCCGGGATAGGCGCCGTCCGCATATTCGGGATAGTTCGGGAAAATACCCTGGCGGTTGCCGATGACCGCCACCGGGAAACCGTCGATCTTGGCCAAGCCTGTAAACACTTCCGGTCCGTAATCGGGGCGGTATTCCATGAATTCGGAATTATCCGTCAGGCGGGCCAGGAACTGAATGGCGTCATAGGGGCGCTTCTGGTTGGCCGGCAGAATAAGGTTCAGATCATCGCCTGGATATTTGGGATCAGCCGGTTTGGCCACCCGGAACATAGCCGGATCGTAGGCCGGCATCATGCGCATATAATCCTTGATGCCGTCCAGTACGCCTTCCTCGGTCTCGTGGATTTCACGGAAATAGGCGGTGGCATCGAAATGGGTTTCGGCCCGGCCCGGCGCCTTGGTCTTGAAATTGCGCGTCGCCTCGATCAGTGCGCGGGCACCTTCTTCATCGATGCTGCCCCGGGGGTTCATGCCACCCACGATACCGGCGCCGCCGACGGCGATATTGGCCTTGTCATGGGCCAGCAAAATGGTCGGGCTGATCCCCTGGTAGCCGCCCCCGGCCGGGTTGGTTCCGTAGATCGCATTCAGAATAGGTATGCCCAATTGGTTGAGTTCTGCATGGCGGAAAAAAGGTGCGCCGGAGGATCGCCGCCCGGCATAGACCGTTTCCTGTTCCATCAGCTTGACGCCTGAGCAATTGGTCATCCACACCAGGGGCACATTGAGGCGCTTGGCCATATCCGTGACCATCAGGATATTTTCCGCCTGCCCGGCGATCCAGGCGCCGGCCATGACCTTGTTGTCAAAGCCGATGATCACCGCCCAGCGGCCTTCGATCTTGCCGATCCCGTTGACTACCCCGGTGCAGCCCTCTTCGTTCCCGGTCGGGTTATAAAGGCTCAGCAGGGGGTTCCAGGTTCCTTCATCCACCAGATATTCGAGCCGGTCCTGGACGGTCATGCCGCCCCGGTCATGGATGCGCTGGGCCGGGATGCCGACGTTGGTTACCCGCTCCAATTCCTCGGCGATGATTGCTTCCTGGGCATGGATGAGGCCGGCATTCTCCTGCCCACGCTTGTTTTCCGCCTCGCTGAGCGGCTTGCCGATTTCGTTCATCCTTTCGAAATACGGCCGTAGCGGTGTTTGTTTCTGCGCCATCTTGGTCTAATCCGTTAACGGTTGGCGGTGTCTCCCATGGAGATGCCGGAAATAATGATCTTCTGGATGTTGCTGGTTCCCTCGACGACGCGCAGCGACTGGGCGTCGCGCAAAAACCGCTCGGCCGGATATTCGGTGGAAAATCCGAAGCTGCCGAAAATTTTCATGGTGTCGCTGGCCGCATGGACGGCGGCCTCGGAGGCGAACAGCTTGGCGATGGAGGTCTCATGCTGGTTGGGCAGGCCTTGATCCTTGAGCCAGGCTGCCCGGTAAACCAAAAGCTTGGCCGCTTCATGTTCGGCAACCAAGTCGGCGATCTGGGCCTGGACCATCTGATAGGCGCCGATCTTTTGGCCAAACTGGGTGCGTTCGTTGGCGTAACCGATGGCCGCCTCCAGCGCACCGCCGCCGATGCCGATGGCACCCGCCGCGCAGCCGATCCGCGTATTGTTGAGCTGCCACATGCAGACCTGGAACCCCATGCCCACTTCTCCCAGCACCGCATCTTTGGGCAGCTTGGCGCCATCAAACACAATCTCGCCGGTGGGCGCGCAATGGAGCCCCAGCTTGGTTTCGATGGCCGAGGTTTGAACCCCCTCGGTTTCTTTGAGATTGATGATGAAGCAGGTCATGCCCTTATGTTTGGCTTCCCGGTCGGTCACGGCGTATAGGAGCCCCCAATCGCCCAACTGGGCATTGGAAATCCACATCTTCTGGCCATTGACCTCCCAATGATCGCCTTTATCGGTGGCAGTGGTGCCCATGCTCACCACATCCGATCCCGTATTGGGCTCGGTCATGGCGAAAAAGCCGATGGAATCTCCGCTCACCCAGCCCGGAATGTAGGTTTCTTTCTGCTCATCCGTGCCAAAATTGTTGACGGTGGTGGCGGGACCAAGATTTTGCATGTTGAAAGGCAGGCGCCAGGACCCGCTGACCTTGGCGATCTGTTCGGAAATAATAACGGATTCCAGGAACCCGAACCCGTTGCCGCCATATTCTTCGGGCAGGGCGCAGCCGAAAAATCCCAGATCGCCCATTTTTTTCACGGTTTCGAGACGGAACCGGTGGGCGGCTTCGTCTTCTTCCATGGTCGGCAAGATTTCAGAGTGGGCGAAATTCTTCGCCATAACCTGCATCATTTGTTGTTCTTCGGTCAGTCCGAACTGCATTTCGTGCTCCTTGGTATGGACGATCCGCACCCCGCAGGCCTATAGGGACCGGAGGCGCAATCTACCCGTTAAAACTCCCTCGCGACAAGGGGTTATAAGGTGAGGCTCAATCAGGAATGAAGGCGGTGGCTTCCAGCTCGATCTTGGCGCCTTGGCCTTCATCGACCAGACCGGAAACGAAAACCAGGGTCATGGCCGGATAATGACGGCCCATATGTTGCTTCCAGACACCACCCAGATTCTTGCGCCCATTCAGGTAGCCGTCCTTATCGGCGCAATAGCCGGTGATGCGGGTGATATGTTCGGGCTTGCCGCCGGCCTCCGTGACCACGGCCACGATGTTTTCCAGCGCTTTGCCGAACTGGGCGACGAAATCCAGATCCTCGAAGATTTGCTCAGCGTTCCAGCCGATCTGACCAGCGCAAAAGACCAGCTTTCCGCCGCCGGAAGCCGCTATTCCGTTCGCATAACCGATGGGCTTCGACCAGCCTTCGGGCTGCAAAACCTCTAAAATTCCTTCTTCAACCACTTTTTCCTCCTTAACTCAAGATTAGTTTCCCGCCAACCCGGCTGTCAGACGTCGGGCCAGGGCACCAATTACCCGCCTTCGATACCAGGGCGCCACCGTGGTCGTGCGCATTGGTTTGGCCTGGCTGCGCACTATATCACGCAGCTTGTCCAATGCCTCCCCGTCCAATGCCTTGCCGTTAAATTGATTTAATCCGGTGATCAGTTGGGGGTAGGGGTTTACACCGGTGAGCGCGATGGTCAGGGATTTAACCTTTCCCGCCTTGGTCTGAGCCAACTTGACCGCCGCGCCCGCCAGAGGGAAATCGATGGAGCCCCGGACCCGCACTTTTTCATAGGCCGAGACGTCTCCGGCGGCCGGTTTTGGCAGATGCACCTCGCTCACCAGTTCACCGGGTTTGAGCGCCAGATGATCCAGCCCGTCGTTAATGTAGAGATTGGCCAGCGCGATGCGCCTCCGGCCTTTTGGGCCCACCAGTTGAACCTTTGCTCCGAAAGCCATGAGGGCCGGCGCCAGATCGCCCGAAAAGGCCGCAAAACATTGCTTGCCGCCAGGGGCCACATGGCAGGTATCGCCTTTGTTTTTAAGGCAATAATCATTGGCGCTGCGCCACCATTCGCTTTGATTATAAAAAATACAGCGGGTATCCAGGCAAAGATTGCCACCCAGTGTGCCATATTGCTGATGGGTTGCCCCGGCGATGGCCTGGGCCGCCTGGGCGACGGCGCTGTATTTATCCTGGACCCATTTGTTGGCGGCCAGACCATGCAATGTCACGGCGGCGCCCAGATGCAGGCCCTTGGCGTCTTTCTTGATTTGATCCAAACCTTGAATTTGGGTGAGATCGATTAAATGCTCGGGCGTGACGATGCCGCGCCGGATATTGACCACCAGATCGGTCCCACCGGCCAGATAATTGGCGCCTTTGCTGCCCTTCATCAATTTGATCGCTTCCTGCAGAGAGGCGGGGCGGTGCAGGTGAAAATTCGGCATGAATTCCATTATGTGTCTTCTCCGCTTTCAGGCCGTTCAGGCTCTTGCGCCCGGGCCTTTTTTTAGTTCTCCGATGGCGAATTGCACGGCCTCGATGATTTTGACATAGCCCGTGCAGCGGCAAATATTGGCGCCGAGACCGGTGCGGATATCATCCTCGCTGGGGTTTGGATTGGCCTTAAGCAATCCTTCGGCGGCCATAACCATGCCCGGCGTGCAATAGCCGCACTGGGCGCCCAGTTTTTCATGAAAACCCTGCTGGATGGCATCCAGCCGGCCTTGTTGTTCCAGGGTTTCGACGGTCTGGATGTCATTTCCCTGACAGGTGACGGCGAGCCGCAGGCAGGCATGTTGGGCAACCCCATCGATAAGCACGGTGCAGCAGCCGCATTCGCCGCCGTCGCAGCCCAATTTGGTGCCGGTCAGGCCTACCTGTTCGCGGAGATAATCGGCCAAAAGCATGCTGTCGGGCACCATATCTTCACGCTCACGGTCATTCACCGTGCAGGTGAGGATGGATTTTTTCTTTTTTCCGCTCATATTTTTCGGTCCTTAATGCACTTCAAGAAAGCCCGCCGGACAGCTCCGGATTGGCCTTGGCGAGCGCCAGAAGCTGATCCACTTCGACAGACAGATTATCCCCATCCCCCTCCAGGCGGGTGCGCCATTCCGCAAACAGAGCGGCCAGACGTTGTAGGCCACCTGCACGGGTCCGACCATAACCACGGGCCCAGACGGCCAATGCGGCGGTTCGTTTGGCCAGTTCCGGCCGCCTTCCCGCCGCTTCGGTCACCGCTCTCAGCCAGCCTTCAATGGCTGCTTGCTCTTGCCTATACTGATTACCCCTCCGGCGCAATGGTTTGAGCGCCGCCAACACTCTCAACAATGCAAAACCCACCCAGGATGCGCTGTTTAGTCGGATGGCGCTGCCGTCGCCCATACGGGGCACCAGCCAACCCAGCCGGGGGGGCAGAATGCCGGTCATTTCGGCCCGGCCCGGCTTGAAATAATCAAACACCTGCAAGGGCGTGGCTGATGCCAGGTTCAATTCATCCCGGATGCGGTTGAAGCGGCCCGGGCGGGTCTTCAATTGAGCGACGCGGATGACGTCTTCGTAACTCATCCAGGCGGCAAGGCGGGCCGCCGTCTCGCGGGTGAGCTCCGCGCTGTCCAATTTGCGGATGGGGTCCAACCGGCTCAGATAAAGCCGGCCATAAGCCTCGTCCTGGTAATCCACCATGCGGGCCAAGGCATGACCGATGAGGGGCCTGAGCGACGGATTATAATCCTGGAGCCCATCCTCCAGCCCGGTGGGGCAGGGATTGAAAGTGGGTTCGGCTTCGGTTGGAGACGGGGTATCATCGCGCACCGCCTGCAGCCCAATCTCGAAACCCGCCATATTGACTTCCACCGCCAGGCCCTTGTCACGCACCGCCCAGCGGCAATCTTCTTCCGTTATGGGCAAGATGCCGGCGCTCGCAATAGCCCCTAGCATGATGGCATTGGCCTGATTAGGCGCGCGCCCCGCCAGTTCCTTGAGGGACAAGGAAACCAGCCGGGCCGAGGCCTGGTCCAGGGCTTCCAGAACAGGTGCCGCCTTGATGGTGCTGTCGCCCGACGGGGTCTTTTCCGCAGTGGAATACATGCGCTCGGCGGCGGTAATAACCGTGGTGGTACCGGTCACATAGCCTCGTTCCAGGGCGCGCCCCGCCTCGGTGGGCTCCAGAGCGACCACCAGATCCACATCCCCCGATGACGGGAACAATGCGAAGATGGGCTGGGCGGGCGGATTTTTTTCAGGGAAACATTCCAGATAATAGGTGGTCGCCCCGGTGCGCTGGGCAACCCCCGGCGTCGATGTCGACTGGGCCGGATATCCCGCACCCTGGATGGCCATCACCAGCCAGTCCATGAGCACGCCACCCCCCAGGCCGCCCAAGGCCCCCAACAGGACGCAAATGGGGCGGGGGGTGCTCATGACGCCCCCAACATGGATAACATTCCCCGGTTGAGCCAGGCCCGGAAGCGGCGCATGGGTCCTTGATTAATCAAACCCATGGCCTTGTAAAAAGATGGGCAAAGCTGTGCCCCATGGGCGACGGATCCGCAATGGCCGCAGGCCAGACAACCTTCATCCACATGGGCGATTGGGGTGTCTTTCAAGGGATCGGGGCTGGGGATCAGGGTTAAAGAGGGGCAGCCGCTGAGCCCCATGCAGGAATGATCACCGACGCAGATTTCGGGATCGACGCCGAATTTTTCCTGCAAATACGCCTGGCCCCAGCTGGCGCGCCGGGCGATAGCCGGGCGCTTGCGCCGTTGCAGGGCGATCATGCATTCATTGTTGGAAATGATGACGCGGAGCGCCGGCCCCCTGGCATCCAATGCCTGGCGCAGGGTTTCGGCTGTAGCGGTCAGATCATATGAATCCACCCGCCTGATCCAGTTGACGCCGATGCCCTTCAGCGCATCTTCGATGGAAATGCGGGCTGCCTGGCCCCGGGGAGTGGAACCGGTGGACGGCACATGTTGCTGTCCTGTTGCCCCCGCATAGCCGTTATCGACGATGATCAGCACCGCGTCATAACTGTTCCATTGGGCATTGATCAGCCCCGTTGAAAATCCGTTATGCCAAAAACCCCCATCGCCCATGACGGCGATGGCCGGCTGGCCCAGATTGGGCGCCGCGGCACCACTGCTGGCCAGGCTCAGCCCATAACCCATGACCGTGTTGCCCACATTGAAGGGCGGTAGGGAGCCCAGGGTGGAGCAGCCGATATCCAGGGACACATGAAGGGGGCCGCGCTCCGCCTGAATGAGTTTAAGCGCGGCGATCACCGGGCGTTCCGGGCATCCGACGCAAAAAGACGGCGGGCGTGGCGGCATGGGGCCGGGCAGGGTGGCCCGCGCCTTATCCGCGGCCTGGGTAATTTCGCCTGAGCGCGTGGCGGCGGCCGACTGGATGGCGCCATCCCCTTCGGCTTCCAGGAACGCACCCACGCCGGTGCGCACGATGTCGGCGATATATTCGCCGGCCATGGGCAGACAGTCTTTACCCCTTATGCGGCAGGTGATGCCGGCCCGATGGGCGATGGCTGCGATGGTGGTTTCCATCAGGTTGGGATTGCCTTCTTCAACAACCAGCACGGCCTGTTTGTCACGGGTGAAATCCTCGATCTGGCTTGGAACCACGGGGTGGATCACATTGAGAACCAGGATCGGAATATCCGTCTTTCCAAAAGCATCGGCCAGCCCCAAAAGCCTGAGCCCCCGCATCAAATTGTCATAGGCGCCGCCCTGGGTGATGATGCCTAAGGGCCCTCCGGCGCCTGGCATGATTTCGTTCAGGCCATTATCTTTAATATATCTTTGGGCGGCGGGCAGGCGTTCGTCGAATTTGGCCTTCTCATGGGCATAGGTGGCCGGCGGCAAAACGATACGCCCGACATCGTAAACGGCTTGGCCGACCGGGTTTCGCGTATTGTATCTGGCCACCAGATTGTCCTTGGCGGTGAAACTGCCAGTCATATGGCAAGCCCGGATGCGCAGGCTCATCATTACCGGCAAATGGCTTGCTTCGGACAATTCGAAGGCCTGCTCGGTCAGCCTGACGATGCTGGGAATATGGTTGCGCGGGTCAAGTAGGGGGATGGAGGATTTCACCGCCGCCGGTAGGCTGCGTTCCTGGATGATGCTCGCCCCCTCGCCGTAATCCTCGCCGACAATGATCAGGGCACCGCCCATGACGCCGGAGGACGCGATGTTGGACAAGGCGTCGGAGGCCACATTGGTGCCAACCACCGCTTTCCAGGTGACGGCGCCGCGCAGGGGATAATTGATCGATGCCGAAAGCAGCGCCGCCGCCCCCGCTTCCGAAGCGGATTGTTCGAACTGAATGCCGTAGGGTTCCAGAATTTCTTCGCTGGCATCGGCCAGCACATCCAGAAGATGGGACATGGGCGCCCCCGGATAGCCGCCCACATAGGAAATACCGGATTGTAACAGCGCCTTGGTAACGGCCATGATGGCCTCGCCATGGACCTCTTCGCCGGCGCCCAACATGAGGTTGCGCACCTCGGCGGCGAAAGAGCGTTCCTGCCCCTTGAGGGGCCTAGCCAGCACCAATTCGCTTGTCATGTAAGGGTCTTTCAGATGCCTATAGGCAAATTTGTTTGGTACACGAACAATAAGGGCCTATCATAAGCCAAATAGGCATTCGGGACAACTGGATTTAGGCATTCGGGACAACTGGATTAGCGTCGATGATCCTGTCCGTGATAGAGTGAAAACATGAGTTCAGAAGTTTTTTCCCAAGCCTGTGTCGTTCATTGGGGGGATTGTGATCCCGCCGGCGTGGTCTATACGCCGCGAGTCTTCGATTATTTCATGCGGGCCCTGGAGGCGTGGTATGTGGCCTATCTGGGTTATAATTTTTTCGAAATGAGGGAAGAGCGCGACACCGGCAATCCGACCGTGCGAACCGAATGCAGCTATCTGACCGTATTGCGGGCTGGGCAGAAATTCGATCTTCATCTGCGCATCGAGGATGTAGGGGCGGCTTCGGTTAAATTCATCGGCGATGCCATGGGCGCCGACGGTACCCATTATTTCCGTATCCGGCACACAAGTTGCGCCATCTAAAATGACGATTTCGTACCCAAGCGGTATCCCGAAGATCTGCGCCAACGCATGATCGATTATCAGCGCGAATGCGGTGACGATAAGGGGATAGAAATGATCAAAAAAGGCAAAAGATAATGAGCAAGGAAAGGTTTCTGGCCCTAGTGGGTGAAATAAGCCAGTCAATCAAAGGCAAGACGTTGGATGACGCCCTGGCGGCGGATTTAAATCAGCACTATCCGGCTGGCGGTGAGACTTTCGAAGCCGTGCGGGCCGCCTGCCATGAAGCCATCAACGAAGGCTGGATGTGTGACGCCGAGGCCGGCGGCATAAAATATGACCGGATCATCAAGGATCTGGACGGCTTCAGCGTGGATGTGGTGCAAATGAAAGATGCGGCCGGCCCCATCACCGCCATCCCACAGGCGAGATCGGCATGATCATGCCCATGGAGGGCGCGCCAAATTCGACGGCCATAGGACGGGCTGGAAGGTCTATGGGCCGGACACAGCGCACCGGCCGACGGCCACGGATGGCGAGGCGCTGGTCCTATATCTGCTGCCCGGCGGCGAAATTGAATTTACCCGCTAGTGGATGGATTTAACCTTAAATCTTGTTCTCCCCGGCCTGGCCTGGTTCCTGATGGGCGCCGGCCTTTTGGTTGCGCTCCTGGAACTCCAAGGCGGCGGCGCCAGGAATATCGCGGTGCAGACCGGCCAGGCGCTGGCCCATAATTCCTGGGTGGAGCTTCCGAGCACCGTCAGTGATCAAATGCTGAAGGGATCCATGGGCGCCGTTGATTTTTGGTTCGGCCAGTCGGAGCACAATTTTTTGGCCGGCGGGCTGGTTCTCTCCCTTCTCCTGGCGGCCATTCCCATCGCCGCCTTTCTCAATGCCATGCAAGGCGGCTCGCCTTTTCTGCTTAAGGCTTTCGGCGTCTTGTGTCTTCTCGCTTTGCTCCTGATGGCGCTGGGCGAAGGGCGGGGCTGGGGTTTGCTCAAATCCTTGATGGCCCTGACATTATTCGCAGGCATTTTCATGTTCGTGCCCGGCTTTGTGCTGGTTTCGCTGACCGAGCGCCTGTTGGGCCAGACGGCTGGGCAGGCGGCGATTGGCGCCCTTTTGGTTTTTCCCCTGGTCTATGTGCTGGCCAACTCCCTGGCCATGGTGATGGATAATCTTTCCCTTCAGCGCCATGGAACCGTTTTCCTGAGCGCCCTTGCGCCGGCATACCTGCTTAGTTTTCTGACGTTTGGTGCAGGCCCCCTTACCCAGCCCGGCTGGACGGCCCTGTTCATCAGTATGGGCGCTAACGTATTGAGCCTGACCTGGACCCTGGGGCTCATGTCATTTTGCCGGCGCTGGCCAACAGGCGGTTGGCTTTTCGCCTTGGTTCTTTCCGGTGCCGGCGGCTATGGGATTTCCCTGGCGCTTCGTCCCTGGAACGGGCCAGGCCCGTTGCTGCCTTTCTTTATTTTGGTGCTGGCCATTTACCTTGGGTTTTTAGGTAAACTGGCATTTGGTGGCGCCGGGAGTCGGCCTCTTTTGGCCGGTGGATTGACGCTGATGGCTGGGGGTGGCCTGCTTTTTGTGCTCCACCGAATGGTGTGATCCGGCGCGATGCTTAATTACGTGTTGATTTTTCGCCGCAACACATCGATAAAAAGCCTAAGCGGGAATGAAAACGAGATCGGGGGTATCCCGTTCCACACAACAACAGCTTTTCCACGGAGGAAATTCCATGCTGAAACGAACTTTATTGCTGGCTTCGGCCATGGCTTTGCTGGCCGCTCCGGCAGCCAACGCCGCGAAAATCAAGATCGGCTTTGTCACCACCCTGACCACGAGTGCCGCCGTCATTGGCAAGGATATGCAAAAGGCGGTCAATCTGGCGGTCGAACATATCGGCGGCAAGATGGGCAATCTGGATGTTGAAATCGTCTATGGCGATGACGAGTTCAACCCGCAAAAGGGCAAACAGAAAACCGAAAAACTGATCAAGCGGGACAATGTGGATATCATGGCCGGCTATATCTGGTCGCACGTCTTGCTGGCGTCCAAGAACACGACCC
>CAZBQG010000030.1:0-23485 GCA_964493945.1 uncultured Rhodospirillaceae bacterium | reverse complement strand
TAGAATCGGCGAAGGTGCCGGCCTGTTCGCGGATGGGCTGCATCTGTCCCGAATTCTCGGCATATTGGAACGCGATATAGGGGATTTCCTCCGCATCCAGCAGATTGGCCAGCATGGGCCGGTCCAACAACGCCGGATCGCAAAAACTTGGGGCCGCGAAGATCACGCCCTCGGCGGCTTTGTCGCGCACCAGATTCACCAGGAATTTGCCCTTCTTGTCACCATCGGGTTCGTATTTGGCGGCCATCTCCATGGATCCGTGGATGAAGGCCTGGGACAAATTGTGCAGGGGATCACCATCGACAGGAACCTGATCCAGCAACCAGCGGGTGACCTGCATGAAATCGTCATCGATGATGTAGCAGCCCGACAATTCAATGGATTTGATCATGTTCAGGGGCGGCTGTTCGCAAAAGGCTCCATGCAGGATGATGCGGCAATTATCCTTGACCCGGCGCTCTTCGCTTTCCGCCGCGGCGAGATAATCCTGCAAAAGCTGAGTATATTCTTCCACCGGCAAGACCATGCCCGCGCGCATCAGCAGATAGGCTTCGGAGGATGGTACCTTCCAGGGTTGGGAGGTGCGGAAATTATAGACTTCCTGCACCAGGCGGCGGTTTTCATTATAGATGGCGATGGAACGGCGCAGATCATCGTCGGTTATTTCGCGATCCCCCAGCCCTTCCAGACCATTCTTTAGCTCTTCCAACTCGCTGGTGTAATAGACGCCGCCCACATCGTCGCTAAAATTCTGCGGCACATCGAAATAGCGGGCATAGACGTCAGGGAACATGATCTTCCAGATGCCCGACAGATTGCGGATTACGTCGCAGATGGAGGGAAACAGCATACCGTCGACGAAATCGAGGCGCTTGGTGACGCCCAACTCCATCGTCGAGCGGGGAATGCGGCAGATATAGCTTTGGTAATAGGCATCGCCATGGATCACTTCCAGGGCATCGCCGCCGCCCAGAATTCCGACAGGAAGCATCTCCGCGGCGTGGATGATTTCGCGCGGCACATAGACCGGCATATATCCAACGACCTTGCGTCCGGGCTTTTCTTCCTTCCAGGCGCGGGCCGTGGAAAAAGTCAGATCCTCGAACAGGGTTTCGCACCGCGTGACGATTTCTTTTACTGACATGGCTATTTGTTTTCCCATTTTGCTGGTCTTTTATCGATGAAGGCTTGCAGCCCCTCGATAGCGTCATGGGTGTTCATCAGGCCGTCGAGATATATCTTCTCCATATCATCCAACCGGCCGCCCACAGTGGCGGCGAATTCGCCCCGGGCGGCCTTAACGGCATGGCGCAGAACGGTGGTGCTGTGCCCCGCCAGATTTTTGTCGAAATAGGCCAGGGCCGCCGCTTCCGGATCATCATCGAGCGAGTTGACCAGACCCATTTGCAGGGCTTCCTGGGCATCCACCGAACGCCCGGACAGCAACAGATCTTCTGCCCTGGCCTGACCGATACGGGCGGGAAGAATGCAACTTGCGGCAGGCGCAAAGACACCCACCTTGATTTCCGGCTGCCCAAAAGCGCCGTCGGGAGCAGAGAAAATCATACTGCCGGCAGTGGCCACTTCCAACCCGCCGCCCAGGCACTGGCCACGCACCACCACCAGGATGGGCAGGGGATAGGATAGCATGGCCCGGATCAGCCCATGAATGGCGCCCAGCATTTTGGCTGCTTGGGCCGGTAGATGTTCCTGCACGCTGGCCCCGAAGGAAAAATGGGGCCCCTCATGATCCAGGACGACGGCGGCCAGACCGGCATTGCCGGCATGCTCATCGAGCGCCTTGCCCAATGCGCCAATCATCTCCGCATCGACGATGTTGGGCTTGGGCCGGGCCAGACGCAGGCGCAGGAGTTGCCCGTCCCGGTCCAGCCAAATTTTAAGCGGTTGCTCCATTTCTACTTACCCTTGTTTACCGGCATTAGGGCCTCGGTCAGATCATCGGTCCAGGACGCGCCAACGGCCATAGCCTGACGCAACGCCACGAAATCGATTTCCCGGCCAGTTTCCCTGGTCCCTTCGTTGAAGGCGCGGAAGCCGGCGCGGGCTTCGGTCATCATGTTCAGGGCCAACCATGCGCGGTGATCTTCCTTATTATTGTTCCAGGCAATGATCTTGGGCTTGCGCAATTGTTCCAGGGATTTGGTGGTGCAATCGGGGAAGGTGAGCAACAGCTTGGAACAGAGCTCTTCGACCTTGTCATCCAGCAAAGACAGATCCATCTCGCCTTCCTTGACCAGCGCCTTGCCAGCGGCCAACTCATCGCCTTCCTTGGGCTCGCCGTGAATGATCCGGCCCCAATCGTCGGAATAGCGGTCCAGCACGACCAACGGATTGGCCACCCATCCGCCGTTGACCTTGAGCGCCGGCACCACATCGGCGCAGATGCCCAACCGGTTGGCCTTGTGGGCGGAAAAAGGCTCGCACAAAATGCAAGACACCATCGCCTGTTCGGCACCAATCATGATGGGCAGAAAGTCGGTGGCGCCACCGATGGGAGCCGAGCCATGCTTGGGGCCGGCCTGACCGAAGCGGGCCATATCCTGGGCGACGGTGAAATCACAGGCCATGCCGATTTCCTGGCCGCCGCCGATGCGCATGCCATTGACCCGGCAGATGACCGGTTTGTCGCAGCCCAGTATAGACGAGACCATGTCATTGAACAGGGGCATAATATTCGGCATATTCCTTCGTGTTACCGCCGGAACAGAAAGCCACATGGCCAACGCCCGTAAAGACCACGCAATTGATGTCGCGGGCCGCTGATGCCTCGCGGAAGGCGTAGATCATTCCCTTCATCATTTCCGTCGTGTAGGAATTGTACTGGGCTTCGTTGTCCAGCGTGATCCAGGCATTGAAGACCCCGTCCACCGTCTCGCCGTCGGGCGTGCGGGCCGGGCGCTTCTCATAGAGCAGGCCGGGCACCACGGGCTGTGCCCCGAGGGTCAAGTCGTGAAGTTCGGCGGGCGCCGTCTCTTTGGCCACTTTTTCAATTTGGGTCGTCATTTTTTCGCCTCTCCTTGGATTTAATTGGGGATTCAAACTGGGGGTTTAAGTGGGATGCAAAATCGGACGCCCTTGATTCTTTTGGGCGTGCACGGCTTCGAATACTTGATTGATATCGTCCATCGGGTGGTGCTCGATAAAGGGTTTGACCGCGATCTTTTGGTCCAGAACCAGATCCAGTGCGGCAGGGTAGAGGCGTGGTGGGCAACCCCAGTTGCCAAGCGCCCTGGCGTGATAAGCCATCAGGTTGGACAGACGTAATTCCGCCTTGTCCATGGTAAAGCCCACCACGCAAAGTGTGGCGCCATGGACCAGACAGCCATAGGCCGATGCCTGACCCTGTATGGTTCCGGAACATTCGAAAATTATCCATTCGGTGGCGGGCAGGCCCTGTTCCTTGGCAAAAGAAGCGACGGCTTTCTTCAGATCCCGCCCCTGCACCTCGTTGGCATCCAATGTAAGGGCCGCGCCGTGATCAGCCAGGCGGGCAAGCTTTTGCGTGTCCACGTCGACGGCCACCACGGTAGCGCCAAAATGATTGGCGATCTGCACGCAATTGCAGCCGATGCCCCCTGTGCCAATGACCACGGCCAAAGATCCTGGCGCCACTTCGGCCTGCAGGACCGCCTGATAGGGCGTGGTCACCGCATCGGCCACCACGCTGATATCGGCCAGTTCCAACCCCGCTGCCGCCAGGCGTTTTTCATCCACCTCGCAAAGCCCAAAGGAAGGTATCTTGATATGGCTTCCAAAGCCGCCCTGAATATCATAGCCGGGCATGACCTGTTCGCGGCAGATGGTCTCCTTGCCCCGCTTGCATAAATCACAAACCCCGCAGGGCACCACGGAAGGAACCAACACGGGCTTGCCCACCCAATCCTGATCCCCATCGCCCGCTACCACCACATGCCCACTGACTTCATGGCCCAGGGCCAGCGGCAAGGGATGTGTGGTGCGCACGCCATCATAAAAATATCCAAGATCCGTATGGCAAACGCCGCAACCGGCAACTTCCACCACCACCTCTCCGGGGGCCGGCGAAAAGGGATCGAATTCCTCCCGGACCATGGTCTGGCCGGGCTCTATCATCATATAGCGAAAGGCTTCGTTTTTCATTTCAATCCTTCTGGGGCCTGCCCATCATTTATTAAGTAAAAAAGTACCACAATGCCTATTTAGAGTCAATACCGTTGTTTTGTCAACGAATTGCAACCTCCCCTACACTTTAATATCAATGGCTTGCGCAGCAGTGGCGATCAAGCCTTGCCAAAAAATCCCTCCCGAAATTCCCGCCCAATGCGGGCGTTAGCTTTATCCTGCTGGGGGCATTCTTAAACAAATGAG
Organism: uncultured Rhodospirillaceae bacterium; assembly: GCA_964493945.1. Lineage (GTDB taxonomy): Bacteria > Pseudomonadota > Alphaproteobacteria > Rhodospirillales > UBA2165 > CAZBQG01. The sequence continues at coordinate 19,117 of CAZBQG010000030.1, read as the reverse complement.
GAGGAATTTAAAGACCGTATTTTATAGGCGGGTATAGGACCCATCCCCCTCTCGGCCAGGCACCTTCCAAAGACGCACCGTGGCGGGCACCTTGGTCCCATCCTTTCGCAGATATTCCTTTTCGAACTCGTCCGTGAACCCTTTTTCAGCCAATTGCTGGTCGACCAATTCCCTTTCCCTGGTCAGCAGCTTTTCAGGAGTCCGGTCCTGGAAGCGGAGCCCCTTGATTTTCTCATTGCCGTAACCCAGCATATTCAGAAAGGCTTGGTTGGCGGTTTCGATGGCGCCATCGCTGGAGGTGAGAAAGGCGATGCCGTCCTGACTGGTATCGAACAAAGCCCTGTATTTGCCTTCTGATTCCCGGATCGCCATGTCCGTCTGATGGCGCTCAATTGCGATGCTGGCGAGATCGGCGGAACTTTCGATCAGTTCGATTTCCGCCGCGTCGGGTTTGTGGGGCAGGCTGCAATACATGCCGAACGTGCCCAGCACCTTGCCGTGGGATGCCTGGATCGGCTGGGACAAAAGGCACGCACCGCCGCGTCCTGCAACAGGGGCGCCGCACCCCGCCAATTATCCAAGACCGTAATATCCTCCACCACCACCCTCCTGGTCTCCAGAACGGATTGGGCGCTGGGGTTGTTGCCGGGCTCTATCAGGATATCGGGGGCGGTATCGCGGTAAATTCCGGGAAGGCTGGGTACCAGTATCAGACGCAGATATTTCCCATCCCCCTCAAGGAGGCGGATCGCACATTTAATGTCCGGATTGGCCGCCTCCACCGAGGCAATCAAAAGGCCCATGATTTCAGGCAGGGAGACGCCTTCGATCAGGCGCGATAAAACGATGTTGCGCCTGTGCAGGAGGCCTGCGGCGTATCCGTTTTCAGGCGGCCCGGCCGCCTTAGATTTTCGCTCAGGTTTCATTCTTTCCCGGCTCTTTAACCCGGGGCTTTAGCATAAAGCCCAACCCCACCTAAATAGCTATGGCCGGGGATGCCCCTCCTTGAATGCTGTTTTGCATGCGGGACAGGACGGCCCCTTTGACCTGCTTGAAGGCACTCATTTCGATTTGCCGGATTCGTTCCCGTGACACGCCATATTCGCGGCTCAGAGTATCCAGCGTAACCTTTTCACCACCCAGGCGTCTTGCCTGAAAAATATGTTTCTCCCTTTGATCCAAAAATTTCATCGCCTCATGGATAAGCTGGCGTTCATGGTCCACTTCCTGTTGATCGCCCAGCCGCACTTCCTGATCTTCGGCGTCATCGACGATAAGATCGATCCATTCCGTATCCTGTTCCTCGCTGGCCACAACATTGAGGAAATAATCACGCCCACTCACACGGCCGCTCATGGACTGGATTTCCCGGTCCGACACTTTCAGACGGGCGCTTATTTCTTTTACCTGGCCGGGAGTCAGATTTTTGTCATCCAGGGCGTCCAGTTCTTTTTTCAGCCGGTTCAAGTTGAAAAACAGTTTTTTCTGGGCCGCCGTCGTGCCGATCTTGACCACCGACCAGAGATTCAACACATGATCCTGAATGGCCGCCCTGATCCACCAGCCGGCATAGGACGAAAAGCGGATATTGCGGTCCGGATCGAAACGGCGCATGGCATGGAGAAGGCCAATATTTCCCTCGGCGATCAGATTTTCAACGGGCAGACCATAGCCGGCGAAACGCCGGCGAAAACGACCACCAGACGCAGATGGCAATTGACGATATAATGGCCCGCCGCAACGCCACCCTCGTCGCGGCAACGCCTGGCCAACGCCATTTCCTCTTCCTGGGGTAAGAACGGAAAACCGCGGATATGTTTCAGATACCGGTCCAGATTTCCCTTGGGAGAAAAATCCTCAGCCGTCTGACGGACCGCATTCATGAAACACCCACTCCCTTCAATGGGCGCATCAACTGCCGCCCAACCCATAATCTGAGGTTGCAGTAGACCATATTTTTGTGTCGGCTAAATGTCAGACAAGTTTTATTTAGCTTCAATTTGTTTCAATATGTTTCAGGTAAATGACAAAGAGCGCGGCCCATGGATGATTTGAACTTCCTGCAAGATTGCCTGGAAGCCCGCTTGGGCGAACTGGATGGGGCCGATCGCCTGCGCCGTCTGGCACCGCTCGTGCGCAGGCATCCCACCCGGGTCAGCCGGGCAGGGTATGATTTGGTGGATTTTTCATCCAACGACTATCTGGGGCTCAGCCACCACCCGTTGCTGATCGAACGGGCCCGCGAATGGGCAAGCGAATGGGGCACGGGATCGGGTGCTTCGCGCCTGGTTACCGGCAGCCTGGAAATCCACCATGCCGTCGAAGCCAGGATAGCCGAACTGAAAGGCCGGGAGGCGGCCCTGATCATGAATTCCGGATTTCAGGCCAACGGCACGGTGCTGGCCGCCCTGTTCGATAAGCGGCTGGTGAAACGCGATCCGGTTATCTTTTGTGATGCGCTGGTCCATGCCAGCCTGCATCATGGCTGCCGGGCGGCGGGTCTTAGACAGATCGCCTATGATCATAATGATCTGGATCATCTGGAGACGCTTTTGAAAAAGCATGGCTCGGGACCGGCGCCCTGCTTCATCGTCACCGAATCGGTTTTTTCCATGGATGGCGACCGGGCCGACCTGGACGAATTGGTCGGGCTCGCCCAGCGCCATGGGGCCGTGCTTTATGTGGATGAAGCCCATGCCACCGGTGTACTGGGCCCAGGCGGGCGCGGCCTGACCAGCCCATACGGCGAAAACATAGATGTGGTGATGGGCACCTTCGGCAAGGCCCTGGGCGGCTTTGGTGCCTATGTGGCGGGATCGCGGAGGTTAATAGATTATCTCATCAACCGCTGCGCGGGCCTAGTCTATTCCACATCCCTGCCGCCCGCCGTTTTGGGCGCCGTCGATGCGGCGCTGGAGCTTTTACCGGGCCTGGAGGATGAGCGCAGGACCCTGGCGGCCCGGGCGGACCGGCTGCGCCAGGCCGTACGGGCCGCCGGTTTCGATCCGCTGGCATCCAGCACCCAGATCGTTCCGGCGGTGATCGGACCTGAAAGTCTGACCCTGGCCACCGCCCGCCAACTGGAAGAGGACGGATTGCTCTGCATTCCCATCCGCCCCCCCACCGTGCCCGATGGCACCAGCCGCATCCGGCTTTCCCTGAGCGCCGCTCATACGGATGTTCAGTTTGAAAAACTGCTGGGCGCGCTGGGACGGATGGAAAGCACAAGCCCATGAGCAGTGGCGTTTTCGTCACCGGCACGGATACGGATGTGGGAAAGACCGTGGCCGCCGCCTGTTTGGTGCGGGCCCTGAATGGGGATTACTGGAAGCCAATGCAGACCGGACCCCAGACCCAGGCCGATACACCCGAGATTGCCCGCCTGACCGGCCTGCCCCCCGAACGGCTGCACCCCTCGCTTCATCATTTTAGCCAGCCCCTTTCGCCCCATGAGGCAGCGGCGCTGGACGGCGGGAGCATCGCGCTTGATGATTTCCGTCTGCCCGCCACGCAGCGCCCCTTGGTGGCCGAGGGGGCGGGCGGCGTTCTGGTTCCCTTGAATGACCGCCATCTGATGATCGATTTAATTGATCATCTTGGTCTGCCGGTGGTGGTGGTTGCCAGGGGAAGCCTGGGCACCATCAATCACAGCCTGCTTACCTTGGAAGCCCTGGACCGGCGCCAAATAACCGTCGCCGGAATTATCCTGATGGGCCCGGCCAGTGACGCCAACCGCCAGGCCATCGAGCATTTTTCCGGTCTGGCCAATATCACCGGAATCCCTTATACCGCTCCCCTGGATGATCGGTCCCTCCCCCGCCTGGAGGATGGATTCGTGGCCGGGATTTCCCGGACCATTGCGGAGAACACATCATGAGCGACTGGGAGGAGCTGAGCACGCTGGATGCGCGCCATATGTGGCATCCCTTCACCCAGGCCCAGACCGCCCCCCTGCCCGTCCCTATCAAATCCGCCAAGGGTGCCGTGCTGACCGGCGCCGACGGGCGGGAATATTTGGACCTCATATCGTCCTGGTGGGTCATCCTGCATGGCCATGGTGAACCCGCCATCGCCCAGGCCATTGCAGATCAGGCGGCGGAACTGGACCATGTCATATTCGCCGGTTTCACCCATGAGCCGGCGGTCCGTCTGGCCGCGTCCCTGGCCACCAGGATGCCCGATGATCTGGACCGGGTGTTCTTTTCAGACGATGGCTCGACGGCCGTCGAGGTGGCGCTCAAGATGTCTTATCAATATTGGCGCAACAAGGGAGAGCCCCAACGCAAGCGTTTTCTGAGTTTCGACGGCGGCTATCACGGCGATACCTTCGGGGCCATGGCGGTGGGCAAGGGGTCTGGGTTTTTCGACATGTGGGAAGACCTGTTGTTTGAAAGCCAATCCCTGCCCTACCCCGCCACCTGGGACGGCGACAACGAAGCCGAGCAAAAGGAACAAGAGGCCCTAGTAGCCCTGGATGGTTATCTGGCGGAGCATGGCGGAGAGACGGCAGCCCTGATCATGGAGCCCCTTATTCAAGGTGCCAGCGGCTTCCGCATGTGCCGGCCCCAATTCGTCCAGGCCGTGTCTGAGCGGCTCAAATCAGCAGGCGTCTTGCTGATATTCGATGAAGTAATGACCGGTTTCGGACGCACCGGGGAAATGTTCGCCTGCCAAAAGGCCCAAGTGACACCCGATCTGGTCTGCCTGTCCAAGGGGCTGACCGGTGGCTTCTTGCCTTTGGCCGCGACCGTCTGCCGGGAAGGGATTTACGAAGCCTTTCTGGGTGACAGCTTCGATGAAGCTTTTTCACACGGTCATTCATTCACCGCCAATCCCCTTGGCTGCGCCGCCGCCAACGCCTCATTGGAATTGCTCGACGCATCCGATGGCCAGGTGGAGGCTATCCAGGCCAGGCACCGCCAGGGCATGGATGAATTGAAGGCCAAGGCATCGATCATTAGGCCCCGGGTCATGGGCACCATCGCGGCGTTTGAGGTGGAAGGCGGCGAGGCGACCTACGGATCGGCCATCGGTGAGAAGCTGCAGGCCATGTTTCTGGCCGACGGATTGCTCACCCGGCCCTTGGGCAATGTGGTTTACCTGTTGCCCCCCTTGTGTATAAGTGAAGCCCAAATGGACCAAGCCTATGGGGGTATCGCCAAGGTGCTGGCCAGACTGGATTGATCAAATGAACAAAACATCGAAGATCGCGATCCGCCATGATTGGACGGTGGAAGAAATCCTCGAGCTCTTCGGCCTGCCCTTTAATGATCTGTTGTTCCAGGCCCACTCCCTCCACCGCCAGCATTTCGATGCCAACGGCATACAGCTCAGCACGCTTATCAACATCAAGACCGGCGGCTGTGCGGAAGATTGCAAATATTGTTCGCAAAGCGCCCATAATGATACGGGACTTGAAGCCACACCCCTGATGGAAACCGATGAAATTCTGGCCCAGGCACGGGAAGCCAAGGCCGGTGGGGCTACCCGTTTTTGCATGGGTGCCGCCTGGCGCGAGGTAAAAGAGCGCGACATGCCGGCCCTCACGGAAATCGTCGCCGGCGTCAAATCCACCGGTCTTGAGACCTGCATGACGCTGGGCATGATGGACGAAGACCGGGCCCGGCGCCTGAAAGATGCTGGCCTGGATTATTACAATCACAATCTGGATACGTCGGAAGAATTCTATCCCGATGTGGTCTCGACCCGCACTTATGCGGACCGGCTGGGTACCATCGATGCGGTGCGCGTCGCCGGGCTTAAATTATGCTGCGGCGGCATTATCGGCCTGGGTGAAAGCCGCGCCGACCGGGCCGGGCTACTGGCCTCATTGGCCGGACTCGACCCTCACCCCGAAAGCGTGCCCATCAACCGGCTGGTGCCCATCGACGGCACGCCCTTGGGCGGTCAGGAGCCGCCCGATGCTCTGGAATTGGTCCGCACCATCGCCGTTGCCCGCATCGTCATGCCGGATTCCCGGGTGCGTCTGTCGGCCGGCCGCGGATCCCTCAGCGACGAGGCCCAGGCCTTATGTTACTTCGCCGGTGCCAATTCCATTTTCCATGGCGAGCGGCTGTTGACCACGGAAAATTCGGGTATGGACCGGGACCGGGCGCTGATGGACCGGTTGGACCTCAACGCCGAGCCTTCCCCGGGAGAACAAGCGGGAGAATAAGTGAGGACAGGCGTTTTCGGAATTATGGAGAGATGCCATGGCCGATTTTGAATTCCTCACCTGGGTCAACGCCATCGGATATGGGGGTGGTCTGATTTCCCTTTGGGCACTCCACCGGCAGACCATGATCCCGCTCAGGGTCGGTATGATCGCGGGCAATTTAAGATTTATCGCCTTTGGCCTGGCCGCCGGCAGCGAGCCCACCTTTATCCTGCACATTCTATTGGCGCCGCTCAACACCTATCGTTTGATCCAGATGATGCCTCTGGTCCGGGAGATCAAGGAAGCCGCAGTGGATGGAGGAAACAGCCTGGATCCCCTGATCCCCTATATGAAAAAGGAAACGAGGGCGGCGGATGGGGTGCTGTTCAACAAGGGTGATCCGCCCGACAACATGGTGCTGATCCGTTCGGGCAGCCTGCATCTCCAGGAAATCGATCACCATGTCACGGCGGGGGACGTGCTGGGTGAGATCGGCGCCTTCACCCCTGAAAACCGCCGCACCTGCACCGCCGTCTGCGAGACCGATTGCTAGCTTTATGTCCTCTCCCAGGAAGACATGACGCAGCTATTTTTCCAAAATCCACGCTTTGGGTTTTTTCTGATGCGGATCATCGTGCGCCGTTTGTTGGAAAACTGGCAGGAAGCTGAAGGGCGGACCAAGGCGCTGGCCTAGGCCAGGATGCCCAGCAGGCTGCCGCTCAATTCCTGGGCCGTATTGGCAATCTTGGCATTGGCCGCATAGCCCGTCTCGATCTGGATCATACTGACTAACTCACCAGCCACATCCACCTGGGCATCACCCTTATCGACGGCAACCGCCCGCGCGCCACCCGGGTCCGGCCCGGCCACCTGGGAGATGGTGCGCACCTCGCGGGGCTGATGATCCGGGCTGTTGGCATTGACCACATTATTGGCCACCACCCCATAGGCGAAGGCGTTGGCCCGAAGCCCTGAAACCGCGATGCCCAATATGTCTGATCCGCTCATCGTCCGGTCAGTTCCTTGGCCAAACCATCTTGTCCCGGCCATCGGCGAGATAAGCGCCGGTCGTCCAGATCACGCCCAGACCGACGATGCCCATCAGCACCAGCAGCATGGGATCGCCATAGGCGTAATAGAAATTGCCGAAGGCAAACAGAAAAAGTACGCGCACCAACAAGGTGCTGGGAAAAAGGGCCGTGATCCGGTAGCGGATGATCTGGGTAACCAGAATAGCCACCTCCAGCATAAAGGTCCCCAACATGCGCAGCATTAGATCATGATATTCCCATTGGACATGAACAAATCCAAGGCCAGTTGGGGAACCGCCACGGGGACAGCGCCTCCGAGATATAAATAGGTAGCCAAATAAAAAAGACTAAACCTGGTTTTATTCATCTATGGCAATCGCGCCCAGCTGTTTCAGCCTTGGACCGGTTCCTGGGCAAACGACGTTGCCCACTTGCGTGACCATGACGGAACATACGATGATCGGGTACCTGCTGTTTGTGATATCCGTCACAAAACGGTTTTTCTTTTGCCACAAGGTCTGGCGGGGCGAATTTGATGAGCGGTGAACCAGTACGCGATCTGATCGGATACGGCGCCAACCCACCCCATGCCGCCTGGCCTGGCGGGGCGCGCATCGCCTTGCAGATCGTGCTCAATTACGAGGAAGGGTCGGAATATTCCATCGGCGATGGGGATGGGCGCTCGGAGGCGGCAGGCGGCGACCTGCCCGCCGTCCATTTCCCCGACGGCCGGCGCAACATGGCCATGGAAAGCAGCTTCGAATATGGCAGCCGAGTGGGCGTTTGGCGCCTGTTGCGCCTTTTCGAGAATTACGGCCTGCCCATTACGGTCTTTGCCTGCGCCCTGGCTTTGGAGAAGAACCCGGAAGTGGCCGCCGCCATCCGCCGGGCGGGCCACGACATATGCTGCCATGGCTGGCGCTGGGTGGAACATTTCGCCATGGAGGAAGACGAGGAGCGCGACCATATAAGGCGCGCCATCGCCTCCATCGAAAAGACCATGGGCGAGCGCCCGCTGGGCTGGTATTGCCGCTTCGGTGCAAGCGAGAACACGCGGCGCCTGTTGGCCGAGGAGGGCGGGTTTCTGTATGATTCGGACGCTTACAACGATGAGCTGCCCTATTGGGTGGAGGTATCGGGCAAGCCCCGTCTGGTGGTTCCCTATTCCCTGGATACCAATGACGGAAGAATGCCATCGGGCGCCACCGGCACGGGGGAGCAATTTATTGCTTATTTGACAGACAGCTTCGATACGCTCTTGGAAGAAGGTACGGAGCGGCCAAAAATGATGTCGGTGGGCCTGCATGCCAGAAACGCGGGGCGCCCGGGCCGCACCGCCGGGCTCAAGAGTTTTCTCGATTATGTTTCAAGCCGAGACGATGCCTGGATTTGCCGCCGTCTGGATATCGCCCGCCATTGGATCGCTCAACATCCCCATGGCGAGGAAAAAGGAACGGACCATGCAACAGCAACCTAATTTTCTGCTCATCATGACCGACCAGCACCGGGCCGATCATCTAGGCTGCAGCGGCAATCCAATCGTGCAAACTCCCCATATCGACGGGATCGCCGCCAAGGGAAAAAGCTGGGACAAATTTTACGTGGCAACCCCCGTTTGCCAGCCCAACCGGGCGAGCCTGGCGACCGGGCGCATGCCCTCGGCCCACGGCGTTCGCCACAACGGCATATCGCTGTCGTCCAAGGCGACCACCTTCATGGATATTTTGCGGGCTGGCGGCTACAGCACGGGCCTGGTGGGCAAGGCCCATTTGCAAAATTTCCTGAATGCCGATCCGGCGGCCCGCCAAATCGGCAAGGAGGGCGACAGGCCGGCTCCCGAAGCCCTCAGTCATGCTTTCCATGACCCCATCCACGGTCCCGCTTTCACCACTGAAATGGTCAATGAGTGGCTGAGCAATCCGGGGCGCGGGATCGAGATGCCCTATTATGGGTTCGACCATCTGCGCCTGGTATCAGCTTCGCGCGGCGGGCATTACCGCAAATGGCTGAGCGAACAATCGCCCGACGCGCTGGAGCTTCTGGCACCCGAGAACGCGCTGCCCGATAACCGCTATGTAGCCCCCCAGGCTTGGCGCACTTCCTTGCCCGAGGAGCTTTATCCCACCAGCTATATTGGCGGGCAATGCCAGGAGTTTCTGCGCCATCACGCCGCCCAGGATTCCGAGCGGCCCTTCTTCCTGCAATGCTCTTTCCCTGATCCCCACCATCCCTTCACGCCGCCCGGGCGTTACTGGGATATGTATGACCCAGCCGACATCCCCCTGCCGCCGTCATTTGGCGATGATTTGCTTTCACGTCTGCCCGATATTCCGGAACTGCGCGAAGCCTTCAATGCGTCCCATTCCAGGGGCGCCTATCCCTACCAGGTCAATGAGCGCGAGGCCCGGGAATCCATCGCCCTTACTTATGGCATGATCTCCATGGTGGATGATCAGGTGGGCGAACTTCTGGCTCTGCTGGACGAGTTGGGTCTGGTCGGGAACACGGTGGTCATCTTCACCTCCGACCATGGCGATTATATGAGCGATCATGGCCTGATGCTGAAACTCAGCCTGCATTACCAAGGCGTGTTGCGGGTCCCCTTCATCTGGCATGACCCGGCCCAGCCGGGCGGTGGCGCGCGCGAAGCAGGCATGAACGGCACCCTGGATATCGCCCGCACCATTTTGGACAGGGCCGGCCTGCAACCCTATTTCGGCATTCAGGGGAACAGCCTGCTGGACACCAATGTCAGACATGAAGGCATGCTGATCGAGGATTACAGCCTGATGTATTACTTCCAGCCCGACGGGCCCAATCAGATGCTGACCTATGTGGAACCGGACTGGCGGCTCAGTGTTTTCCAGGCAACCGATTGGGGCGAGCTATATGACCTGGCAAACGACCCCCATGAAATGCACAATCTATGGGACGATCCGGCGGCCCAGCCCCAGCGCGCCCGCCTGACGGAAGCCATGATCCACGAAATGATGGCCTGCCGCGATCACAATTATTCCCCCACCAGTTCGGCCTGAGACAAGGCTCTCAAACCTCCAGGCGGACCAGACTTTCGGCCAGTTTGACGGCGCAGGATATGCCTTCCAGGACCGGGATACCGATTTCCGCGCTGAGTTCCGCCGTTATCGCCGAAGCCGCCGATCCGCCAATAATAAGTGACGCCGCCCCGTCTTCCGTCTTCGCCTTGATGCCGGCCTGGATGAGCGAGTTTTTGTAGGCATCTTTGTCCGGTGGAAACCCGCCGTCGAATTCCATGACCACCCGGACGCTGGCCAATTGATGGCCCAGCCCATAACTCTCGGCCCTGGCCCGCATTCCGGATATAGCGGCTTCGTGATTGATGAGGATCGAAGTAGGTCCCCCCAGCATGACCGAAACCAAAAGGGTGCTTTCGGTCATACCGGTGACGGGCTTGTCACAAGCTGCGCGGGCCGCGGCCAGACCGGAATCGCTCGACGAACAGATCACCGCGCCATCAAATCCGCCTTCATTATTCTCCATTAATTGAAGCACGGCCTTTTCGGCCTCCGCCCCATATTCGGGCGTGATATATAGGCTGCCCCGAGAGGCGCCGTAACGCCCATGATTTCGCACCCTCCGGCAGCTACCGCGCGGGCCCGAGCGGTGATGGTTTCCGTAATTTTTTCCGTCGTATTGGGATTGATAATCAGAAGTTTCATGGCGTCCCCCCGGCTGATCCTATAACCTAGCGCCTCCGACATGTTATTTGGAGCCCGTTTCCATGCCAGACAGCCCACTGACCAATTCGCCTTTGCTTGCCGCCTATTTGGCCAAGACACCCGCCTCGGCGGCACGCCATGCAGAAGCCCTGGAGCTGTTTCCGTCGGGCGTCACCCATGATATCCGCCATCACGACCCCCATCCCATCTTCGTCGATCATGCCCTGGGCCCCCGCAAATGGGATCTGGACGGCAATGAATATGTGGATTATCTGGGCGGCCACGGGGCATTGCTTTTGGGCCATTGCCACCCGGCCATGGTCGGCGCCGTGGGCGATCAGGCGGGCCAGGCGACCCATCCGGGCGCCAGCCATGAATTGGAAATCCGCTGGGGCCGCCTGATCCAGGCCTTGGTGCCTTCGGCCCAGCGCCTGCGTTTTACCTCGTCGGGCACGGAAGCGACCCTGATGGCCCTGCGCCTGGCCCGGGCCTATACGGGCAAACATAAAGTGGTTCGCTTCGCCGGGCATTTCCATGGCTGGCACGATCATCTGAATTCTGCTGACGGAGGCAACATAAGCGACGCGGCCCCCATCGGTGTGCTGCCCGAAGTCGCCCAGGCAATCCTGGTCGCCGAGCCCGGCGACGAAGACGCCGTCCGCACCCTGACCGAAAGTCATGATGACATCGCGGCCATCATCATAGAGCCTACAGGCTGCCATTTCGGAAAAACCCTCATCCGCCCCGAATTCCTAAAATTCCTGCGGGACATCACGGAAGAGAAAGGCATCATTCTTATTTTCGATGAGGTGGTCACCGGCTTTCGCGTATCGCCCGGCGGCGCGCAGGATTATTTCGACGTCACCCCCGATATGACGACCCTGGCCAAGATCATGGCGGGTGGCTTGCCGGGCGGCGCCGTGGCCGGGAAAAAGGAAATCCTGGATTACCTTGATTTCGCGGAAGCGAATGCGGCGGGAAGGGAAAAGGTACGCCATCCGGGCACGTTTAACGCCAATCCCGTAAGCGCCGCCGCAGGCATCACCACGCTAACTTTTATCGCCGGCAGTGATTCCTGCGAGCGGGCCAATGCCTTCGCCGATGATCTCCGCCATACCATGAACCAGGTGTTGGAAGATGAGGGGCTGAACTGGTCGGTCTATGGCACATTTTCCGGCTACCATTTGTTCACCAATCCCCGGGGGCGGAACATCCAGCCATTTGACTTCGACCCCTATTCGGTCGGTTACAAGGAGTTGATGGAAGGGGATGAGGCATTACTGGCAAGGCTGCGGCTCGGCATGCTGATCAACGGCGTCGATGTGAATGGCCGCTTTTCGGGCCTGACTTCCGCCACCCATGGCCAGGCGGAGCTGGAAACCACGGAAGAAGCCTTCCGCCGCACCCTGCATATGCTGAAAGACGAAGAGGATATAAGCTTATGAGCAGATGCCTCATCACCGGCGGGCGCATCGTCACCGCGGCGGACGATTACCGTGCCGACATCCTGATCAGCGGCGGGCGGGTGAGCATGATCGCGGACGCCATCCCCCCCGAAGACGGCATGCAGGTCCATGACGCATCGGGCCTGATGGTGTTGCCGGGCGGCGTCGATGTGCATACCCATCTGGAAACCTTTATCGGCCCGGCCCGGACGGCGGACACGGTGGATAGTGCCACCCGCGCCGCCGCCTTCGGCGGCACCACGACGGTGATCGATTTCACCCGCCAGCCGCCCGGCAAGAGCCCGGTGGCCGGCTATGGGGAATGGCGCGGACTGGCCGCCAAATCCTGCGTCGATATCGGGGTTCACATCATCCTCACCGATGTCAAAGCCGATATGTATGAAGGCATGAAGGAGCTGATGGACAAGGAAGGGGTGACCAGCTTCAAGGTGTTCATGATCCGCACCGGACCCGAGACCATCGATGACGGCCAATTGCAACAGATCATGGAAACTACGGCCGAGCACGGCGCGCTGACTTGCGTCCATGCCGAAAACGGGCCAATCCTGGCGCGCAACATAGCCGACAATCTGGCCGCCGAGAATACCCACCCCAAATTTCACAGCCTGTCGCGCCCCAACACGGTGGAGGGCGAAGCGACGGCCCGCGCCATCCGCCTCTCCGAAATGGCCGAAGCGCCCTTGTATGTGGTCCATGTCACGGCGGCCGAAGCCGTCGGCGCCATCACGGAGGCCCGCGATCGGGGGCAAACCGTCTATGGGGAGACCTGCCCCCAATATCTGTTCCTCACCAAGGATGCCTATGAGACGCCCGGCTTCGAGGCGGCCAAATATGTCATGAGCCCGCCCTTGCGCTCGGAAGAAGATCAGGAAGCCCTGTGGCGGGCCCTGGCGACGGGACATCTGGCGGTCGTCTCGACCGATCACTGCCCGTTCAATTTCAGTGCCAAAACCAAAGGGCTGGAACATTCAAAAGAACTAGGCCTGGACAGCTTCACCAAGATCCCCAACGGTGCACCCGGCATCGAGACGCGTATCGCCATGGTGTATGACGGCGGCGTGCGCCAGGGCAGGATCGGGCTCAACCGCTTCGTCGAGCTCATGGCCACCGCACCGGCCAAGCTGTTCGGCCTGTTTCCGGCCAAGGGCACGGTGGCGGTCGGCTCGGACGGCGATCTGGCCTTGTTCGACCCGAAAGAAAGCTGGACCGTCAGCGCCGCCGGACATCATTCAGATATCGATTATTCATTGTTTGAAGGCCACCGCGTCACCGGCCGGGTGAAGAAGGTCTTCCTCCGGGGCGAGATGATCGTCGATGGCGAGACCTGGCTGGGCCGCCCGGGTATGGGCGAGTATCTGGCGCGCGGGCCTTCGGGGATGGTGGTTTAGGCGAGGAAGGGGGGATTCCTGATTGGCATACTGTCCCGAAACTTCCGATCAGGCAAAAGGAGCGACCATTACAGATGATAAAATTTGATTACTCGGCTGTAGATATTCCGGTCCGGCAAAATCTCACAACGGCTCACCAAATGGCCTGGAACAGTATCTTATCGCCCGGGCGCTGGTGGGATGGAAGTCAACGCACCGCAATAGTCCGCGAAACCAGAGATGCCATCGAGTGCGGCTATTGCGCTTCCCGGAAAGAAGCCCTGTCATTCACTTCGATCCAAGGTAAGCACGTCTCCTCAAGTGATTTACCCGAGGGAGCGGTGGAGGCAATTCATCGCATTGTCACAGACCCAGCCCGGGCGATAACGCTCGACGTTTTCTCTGATGCGGTGGGTGCCGGAAAATTTCCGGTTCCTGAACCCGATCCCGGTCCCTCTTCTCAACTTCGGCCAGCCGGCGCCAAGCGCAATCTGGCCTGGGTTTCGACCGTTGCACCCGAAGATGCCTCTGAGTTGGAAAAGGCGATGTATCCCGGTGGATGGAAAGCGCCCAATATTAGACGCGCCATGAGCCTGGTGCCGGAAGAAGTTATTGATTACTTTGATCTCTGCGATGAACATTATATCCCCACCAAATATATTTGGGATTTTGACAGGCAAATCAGGGCGATCACCAATTCTCAGATCGAATTTATCGCCGCTCGGGTCTCAATACTAAATGGGTGTTTTTACTGAACCAGCGGGCATGCCGAAAAGCTCCGTGCGGGCTTAGAACACGCTGAAGAGAAATGTGATTTAACAGCCATCGCCGATGGCAAAGGTGATGGCGGAATTGAAGACGGCGAAATGCTGTTAAAGATTGCCGAATATTCAATCCTGCCCGGCGAAAAGTCATTTGATGATATTCGCGCTGAGGCCATTGCCCAGTTGGGTCCGGAAAAATACGTCGATGCCGTGGCCATCGCCGCCACATTTAATTCCCTGGATCGGATGGCAAATGCAACGGGCATCCCAATTGAACACAACAAGATGGAAATGACAAAAGCTGTCCGTGAGGAACTTGGTCTAAACGAATTATTGACGGCAATACTCCCGGAATTAAGTGCGGAGGGGGATGAAAATGGTCCTCCCCCGGATTGGGGACCGGCCACTCACGAAGGGCTTTGAAATAATTTGTATCAGTTCAGACTTAATCTGACACCGCGCCCATCAAGGGTGAGTGGGCTTTGGCCGTCGCCTTGGGCGATGCGACTTTACTAAGCGTGACGGGCAAGTGGTAGTCTCAGCCCCCTTCCGTCACCGGCAAAATAAGCTCGGAAGCATATTCCTCCAAATGATAAATCGTATCGGTGCCGATCTTGTCGGGGTTGAAATAGTGGGTCCAGAGCACATCGGTCACCGCCGAATCCCCGTTGACGATTTCAAGGCGCATGCGGTTGCCGGCCTGAAACCGGTGCGCCATGGGCTCGATACTGATCTCCAGGCGGTAGATTTTTCCGGGCTCCACCGGCTCCGGCTCCCCGTGGCTGTAATAGGGCTCCATCTCCATGCTTTTCGCCTCGTCCAGCACCCGGTGCGACGCCCTGAGCCAGCCCTTGGTGATCCAGAAATAGGCCGGGTTGAGGCCCTTTTCACGGTCCTCCGGCGCCTGGGGCATTTGTTCTGACAACTTGACGAAGAAATCCATACCCGTGTTGGTGGATGATGTGTGCAGAACCAATTTTATAGGTCCGGCGATTTCCAGATCGGCAGCCAGGGGATCGGTGGTGAAGGTCAGGACCCGGCGGGCCGGATCGGGCTGGGCATTGGGCCCCATGCCCACCACGCCCAGGTTCCAGCCCGGATCGGGATAGGTATAAGAGGTTTCCCCAGGCCCATCGCTCTGGGTTTGGGTCAGGCTTCCGTCATTGAGCGAGGTGACGCTGCCTGTCTCGCCCGCGCCCAGATACCAGGATTTATAGGAGACGTTTTCCGGCGGCCAGCTCTCCGCCGTGCGGAAAACATCGGCGCCGCGCACGAAATATTCCACTCCGGGGCGCGCTTCCCAATCGGTCTCCAGCCCTTTGAGGTAATGGTCATGAAAGGGCAGCAGCAATTCCTTGTGCATCTCCTCGCCGTTGAATTCCCGGTTGGCAACGAAGGCGTTGATGGGCCCGTTCATGCGCAGCTTCTTGGGGCCCGAGGTCTGGCGGTAACCGTTGATGTTGCCACGTGTGTGGAAATCCACCTTGCCCCAGATGCCCACCGAATAGAGGGGCACCTGGATTTCGTCCAGCCGCTCCGCCGCCGTGCGTTCGCGCCAGAAATCATCGTAAGTCGTGTGGCGGTGCACATGGAGGTTCAAATCATAGCTTTGTTCCCGGGGCTCGGCCCCATTGGCCGGGTGGAGATTGATGATGCGGTTCTGGTTCCACTAGTAAGAGCCGAAAAAATCACTCCTTATGCCACCCTGATAGGCCGAGGCCCGGTAGGGATCGTTGAGCCCGTCATAGGCCGCGATGCAGGCAAGCGACGGCGGGTTCTGGATGCCCATCCACCATTGGGTCATACAGAAATAAGATTGGCCCAGACCGCCCACCTTACCGTTGGACCAACCCTGGTGGCCCAGCCATTCGATGACTTCATAGAGGTCTTTTTGTTCAGCCTCGTCCATCAGGCGGAACTCGCCCCCCGACTTGCCCGAGCCCCGCACATCCATATTGGCGTAGACATATCCCTCGCCCACATAAAACCCAATGGGCCCGGTTTCCCGCCAAAAAATTGCGGCGTGGGTGGCAAGGCGTTGTTGTCGTAACGGTAGGGCGAGGCGGCAAGCAATACGGGGAACGGTCCATCCCCTTCCGGCATGTAGAGGGCAACGGCGATTTCCTCACCGTCATGGGATTTGATTTTGACTTCCTTGGGCTGGTTCATCTTCCCCTCCTTATCCGTTGTCATACTGTTCAAGCAGTTGCTTCAGATAGCGGGTATTGCTGGCCTGAAGGTGTTCGACCGTGGCGTTCAGCCCGGCGTTTTCCATTTCCATCAGGCGGCGGAGCGCTTCGGATTTCTCCACTTGGGTCTGGAGGCGGTCTTCCAGAGAAGTGAAATAGGACTGGAAGGCCTGCAATTGCTTGGGCCAGTCCTGGATGAATTGCTTTTCAAAATCCGCCACCTCCGCATCGATCTTTTCTTCTTCTGCCTTGAAGTTCCCCCCCGGCAGATAACGGCTCAACATGCGCGCCATATTGAGGCGCACAATAAACTGGGTGGGATGGCGCAAATCCGCATCCCAGGCAATCAGGTGCTCGGACAAGGCGACGCTTTCATAGGCCGGCAGGTAATCCACATTCTCGTGCCCCAGATAGAATCCCTCGGCCGCCGCGCGGAGACTGCTTTTGGAATACATGTTGGCCGTGATCACATCGCAATCCCGCAATGAATTGTTGAGCGGCACTGGCGACACGGTGAGGAGTATCTTGAAATCTTCCTCCAGATGGCGCGCCAGCAGGGCGTGGGTTTCTTCCAATGCCCCCAGAATTTCAGCGCCGCTCAGAACCCGCACTTCGTATCTGTCACGGTCTTCGGGCTTGACGAAATTTCCGGGCCAAGTTTCCAGATAGAGGTTGGTTTCCAGATCGAAGACGGTTTCGACGAAACCCAGCGTGATGATCACCACCCGGCAATCCTTCACAGCCCGGTCCCCTTCCATGACCATTTGATTGATCTCCCCGATCTCGGCCAGGGTCCCGGCGGCATGGTGGTCCAGGGTGGGATCATAGGTCTCACCGTCGGCGGTCTCGATATAGCAATCGCTCCGGGCCGGGAGTGTTTCGGGCTCCAGCGCCCATTGGAAGGTCTGCAAAATGGGAAAGGGGGAATAGCGGTATAGCATGTCGTTTATTCTGAATTTTTCCGGGATCCGCTTTTGCACATTAAGCGGA
Organism: uncultured Rhodospirillaceae bacterium; assembly: GCA_964493945.1. Classification (GTDB taxonomy): domain Bacteria; phylum Pseudomonadota; class Alphaproteobacteria; order Rhodospirillales; family UBA2165; genus CAZBQG01. Next base: position 1,455 of record CAZBQG010000030.1, on the reverse strand, counting down.
TGAATATCAAACCCGGCTTCCTGCATCTTGCCGCCGATATAGCCGGCAAAACAGGACCCGATGGTGGAAATCCGGTCATCGGGGTTGATCTGAAAGGATGGATAGAAGCGGGCCGGCAGACCGGTTCCAAGCGGTTGGCTTTGGACTGGTTGGGCCAGCGGTAATCCGGGTTGCGCCTGGCCAGCACGCGGAGATCCTCCAGGAGATAAGTCTCCAGGGGCATGGCGGATACCTCCTTAATCCTCCGGCGGCGGCGTGATGCCGGCCTGCTGGGTGATAATTTGATAGTTCTCGATCTTGCGGTGAAGGGCGAAATTCAACAAATTTTCCTTCAGCGGTGCAGCCATATCCAGATCACAATCCGCCGTGATCAGTTCGTCTTCGCGGGTGGCACACTTGGCCAGCATTTCGCCGCTGGGCGCGATGATGCAACTGCCGCCGATCAGGCCCGATCCATCCTCAAGGCCGGCCCGGGCGACGCCAGTCACCCACAGGCAGTTCTGATAGGCGCCGGCCTGCATACTGAGATGGTTGTGGAATTCGGCCAAGGGACTGTCCTGATCGGACCAGTATGACCGGGCGGGCGTGTTGTAGCCGATAAACACCATTTCGGCACCGCGCATGGCCAGCACCCGGTAGCTTTCCGGCCAGCGCCGGTCATTGCAGATGGACACGCCCATCACCCCGCCCATGGCCCGCACCGTGGGGAAGCCCAGATCACCCACTTCGAAATAGCGTTTTTCCAGGGCTTGAAACTTGAATCCGGGATCGGGTTCGGACCGGCCCGGCAGATGGATCTTGCGGTATTTGTGGGTGATCTTCCCCGATTTATCCACCAGCACCGCCGAATTGAAGCGCCGCTTGCCGGTATCGTCTTCAAACAATTCCGCATATCCCAGATGAAACCCAATACCCAGCTTTTTTGCTTCCTCGAACAGGGGAAGGGTGGCCGGCGATGGCATTTCCGTCTCGTAGAAAGAATCAAGCTCCGCCTCATCCTCCATATACCAGCGCGGAAAATAGGTGGTCAGGGCGAGCTCGGGAAAGACAACCACGTCGCAGCCCTTGGCATGGGCGGCGCGCATCATCTCGATCAAGCGCCTGACCACACCGTCGCGCCCGTCGGCCCGCTCGATGGCGCCCACCTGGGCGGCGCCGACGCTCACTATTCTGGCCATTGTCATCCCCTCCCCTGGTTGGTCTTGGCGCCGATTGTAGCAAACGCCCGCGCGGCTTCCCACTCCCCGCGCGTTGCGGCAACACCCGAGGCATCCGCGGAACTTGCGAAAGAAGACAGAAGCGGCCTGGCGGGGCGAAGCGACAGTCCATGAAAGTCCGGCGGGCCTGGCAAAAGAGGACAAATATGGGCCAAAAACTTCATTTGAAGGGGAGTCTCCTCTGGTTCGAACTTCCTAAGCCGTTGATTTTATTCAAAACACATTTTGGGCCGCGGAT
>CAZBQG010000029.1:0-23565 GCA_964493945.1 uncultured Rhodospirillaceae bacterium | reverse complement strand
GCATTGCCGCTATTGTTATCTTCTATCTGAATTAATGAGCCCTGACCCTAGTTGAAATAGTAAAGAATTTTGGTTGTATTTCTGGATTGTATTGAATTGCGGAAGCGGATGGTTTCTGTTTTTTTCGGCCATTAGCAAAAATAGTACATGAGCCATAAAGAACGGCCAGGTCAACAATTCCCGCAAGCGCGGAGCACTGAAAACAATTATTGACCCGGCGGCGACTACCTCATCAACGCGCCTGCCATTTTCATTGGAACCAATGGTGCCTCCACCCAGCCTTGGTAAACGGCTTTCTTTTTCTTACCTCCCACCCCGGCCCTCCCCCTCGGAGGATGGAGGAAAAGAGGAAGATGCCCGTCCCAGCCATGCCTTCCCTGACGCCAAGGGCGGAGTCTTTTTTTTGTTCCCTCAGGCGCCGGGCGGGGGCATCCGCCCCCTTGGCTCGCGCCCCTCGGCGCGGTCGCCCCCCTTGTGCGTCACACCGTGGCGCGCTCGTCCAAACCCCCCGGGGGTTTGGGGGCTGCTGGCGATTTAGCCTGAGGTTGGCGGGATGGACCAACTTAATAAAAGCACCGTGAGGCTGGCGGCGTGGCGTTTGATTGCCCGCCCAATTGCGCCCCGGCTGGCATCCACGGCCCGGACTTGCTTTTACCCCCCTGCTGGGCTAATAATTTTTCAGGAAAATATACCGCCGCCATTAAAGATAAATTTCAATAGGGAGTAATTATTATGAGTTCCAAATCCAAATCATCCGGCCCGGCCAAACCCACCAAGAAAACCGTTAGCCGCCGCAAAATCCTTAAATATGGCGGCGGCGCGATGGCTGCCGGCGCTGCCCTTTCCGCCTTTCCCGCACCCTTCGTGTTGGGTGCCGGGCGGACCATCAAGATCGGTATGGTCAGCCCGCAGACCGGGCCCATCGCCGCTTTCGGCGAAGCCGACCAGTTTGCTCTGGCCGGCCTGCGCAAGGCGCTCAAGAGCGGCATCAAGGTCGGCGGCCAGACCCATCCGGTGGAGATCATCTATAAGGACAGCCAATCCAACCCAAACCGCGCCTCCGAGGTTGCGGCCCAGCTTATCAACAAAGACCGGGTCGACTTCATGACCGCTTCGTCGACGTCGGACACCTGCATCCCGGTGGCGGCCCAGTGCGAATTGAACGGCGTGCCCTGCGTCACCGCGGACGATCCGTGGCAGAGTTGGTTCTTCGGCCGCCGCGGCAACCCGAAAGTAGGTTTTGAATGGACCTATCACTTCTTCTGGGGCTTCGATCAGGTGGCCAATTTGTTCGCCGATATGTGGCTGACCATGTCGACCAACAAGATCGTCTCCACCGTATTCATCAACGACGCGGACGGCATCGCCGCCAATGGCGACCATGGCATGCCGCCGGCCTTCCGCGCCAAGGGGCTGAAGGTGCATCAGCTGGGCCTTTATCCGGCCCATTCGGACGACTTTACGGCCCAGATCCGGGGCTTTAAGAAAAATGGCGGGGACATCGCCTGCGGCATGTTCAATCCGCCACAATTCGCCACCTTCTGGACCCAGTGCGCCCAGCAGGGTTTCCGCCCGAAGATCATGACACCGCCCAAGGCCGTGCTTTTCCCGCAGGCGGTTGAGGCGCTGGGCAAGCGGGGCGAAGGCATTTCGACGGAAGTCTGGTGGTCGCAGCACCATCCCTTCCGCTCGGGCCTGACCGGGCAGACGGCGCAGCAGTTCTGCGATGCCTATACGGCGGCTACCGGCAAACAGTGGACCCAACCCATCGGCTTCAAGCACGCCAACATGGAAGTCGCCATCGACGCCCTCAAGCGCTCGGCCAGCCTCAAGCCGAAAGACATACTGAAAGCCATCACCGAGACCGACTACAACTCCCTGGTTGGTCCCATCACCTGGAAGGGCGGCAAGCTCAACCCGGTGAAAAATGTCTGCACCACGCCGCTGGTCGGCGGTCAGTGGAAGAAGGGCAAGCGCTTCGCCTACGATCTGCACACGGTCTTTAACGGCTCGGCGCCGGATATTCCGCTGGACAGCTCGTTCGAGCCGGTCAAGTACGGCTAAGACACCGTTGCCTGACGATACGGCCACCGCCAGACGGCAAGGTAAATCATGACCGTGCTTCTCGAACTGGACCAAATGTCCAAAAGCTTTGGCGCGCTGGTGGTGGTGGACCAGATGGCGCTTTCGGTCCAGGAAGGGGAAGCACTGGCCATCATCGGGCCCAACGGGGCGGGTAAATCCACCCTGTTCAATCTGATCACCGGCGATCTCAGCCCCAATGGCGGCCGGGTCAGCTTCCAGGGCACGGATATCACAAATCTGGCGCCTCATCTCCGCTCCCGGTTGGGCATGGGGCGCTCCTATCAGATACCCCATCCCTTCGCTAATATGTCGGTCTTTGAAAATCTTCTGGTGGGCGCCATATTCGGCAGTGGCCAAAGCGAGGCGGAGAGCTATGAGAGTTGCGCCGAGGTGCTCGCCCTGACCGGGCTTTTGGACAAGGCCAACCTGCCCGCCGGCAGCCTGACCCTTTTGCAGCGCAAGCGGCTGGAACTGGCCCGCGCCATCGCCATGAGGCCCAGGCTTTTGTTGTTGGACGAGATCGCCGGCGGCTTGACCGAACATGAATGCAACGAGCTGGTAGAGACCATCCGGGCGATCCATGCCAAAGGCGTCACCATCATCTGGATCGAACATATCGTGCATGCGCTGCTGTCCATCGCCAGCCGGCTGGTGGTGATGAATTTCGGGCGCAAATTGGCCGAAGGTGATCCTCACCAGGTCATGCAGGATGCCCAGGTGCGGGAAGTCTATATGGGGATTCCGGCATCATGAGCCTACTGGCCACCCATGAACTTTCCGCCTTCTACGGAGATTTCCAGGCTCTGTTCGGCATTGATCTGGTGGCCGAAGAGGGCGAAACCGTAGCCATCATCGGGGCCAACGGCGCGGGCAAGACCACCTTTTTGCGGGCCATCGCGGGTACCTTGAACACGGAACCGGATATGGTCGAATTTGACGGACAATCCATGGGTCACCGCACGCCCCACGAAATGGTCCGGCTGGGGATTGCCATGGTGCCCGAAGGCCGCCGCCTGTTTCCCAGCCTGACCGTCGAGGAAAATTTGCAGCTTGGCGGCTATTGCGAACGTCCGGGCCCTTGGAACCTTGCCCGGGTCTATGATCTGTTTCCCGTCCTGAAAGACCTTCGCACACTGCCCGCACCCTCCCTTTCGGGCGGCCAGCAACAGATGGCGGCAATTGGGCGGACACTGATGTGCAATCCCAGGCTTTTATTGTGCGACGAGCTGTCCCTGGGCCTGGCGCCCGTGGTCATCCAGGACATCTATACCTGTCTTGACGCCATCACGGGTGACGGCACGACGGTGATCATCGTCGAGCAGGATATCAACCGGGCCCTTGATGCCTCCGCTAGGTTTTATTGTTTCCAGGAAGGGCACATTGCGCTCAGTGCGCCGACGGACGGTTTCGACCGCGAGGCGATCACCCGGGCCTATTTCGGAGTTTAGGCGGGAATTATGTCGGATTGGCTGAACATACTTGTACAGGGCTGCCTTTTAGGCGGGCTCTATGGGCTGTTCGCCATCGGATTGTCTTTGTCTTTCGGCATCATGCGCCTGGTCAATATCGCCCATGGCGATCTCATTGTCTTATCGGCCTATGCGGCGCTGATCGTCGTCGAGACCACGGGGCTTGGTCCCATTTCCGGACTGGTGGTGGTGCTGCCCGCCATGTTCGCGGCGGGTTACCTATTGCAGCGGGGGCTTCTCAACTTCACCCTGGAGGGCGGCTTGCTGCCCCCCCTGTTAGTTACCTTCGGCATTTCCGTGATCATTCAGAACGGGCTTTTGCTGAGCTTCGGTGCCCATACCCACCGGCTGAAATTGGGCGAGATTGAAACCGAAAGCCTGATGTTGCCCGGCGACATGGCGATTGGCGTATTTCCCATGATCACCTTTGGCGTCGCCGTTATTTCATTGGGCGGATTGCAGTTTCTATTCTACAGGACACGCTTGGGCCGTGCCTTCCGCGCCGTCTCCGACGATGCCGATACGGCCGAATTGCTGGGCATCGATAAGCGTCATTTGTTTGCCCTGGCTATGGGGATCGCTATGGCCTTTACCGCACTCGCCGCCGTGCTCTTCGCCATCCGGACAAATTTCGATCCGGCGGCCGGGCCGATCCGCCTGATCCTCGCCTTCGAAGCCGTGATCATCGGCGGGCTGGGAAATATCTGGGGCACCCTGGCCGGCGGCATCGTTCTCGGCATCGCCCAGGCGATTGGCGCGGCCTTGTCGCCCACCTGGCAGATTCTGGCCGGGCATCTGGCCTTCATCGTCATTTTGATCATCCGGCCCAGCGGGCTGTTTCAGCGGACGAGGGACTGAACATGGCCCAGCACCATGTGGAACGGGGGACACGGGCCAGCCAGATTTTTTCGGTGGCCGCCGTGATCGTTCTGCTGGGCCTTGTGGCCATGCCTTTTTGGGGCTCTCCCGGCGATATGCGTCTGGTCGCGGAAATGGCCTATTACTTGGCGCTGGCCATGTTGTGGAACCTGCTCGCCGGTTATGCCGGGCTGGTCTCGGTCGGCCAGCAAGCCTTTGTGGGGCTTGGCGCCTACGCGCTTTTTTATATGACGGATTCGCTGGGCATCCATGTTTTTGGGGCCATGGCCCTGGCCGGACCTTTCGCCGGATTGATTTCCATCCCCGTCGCCTTTGCCGTATTCCGGCTGCGCGGCCATTATTTCGCCATCGGCACCTGGGTCGTGGCCGAAATTTTCGCCCTCGGCGCCAGCCAGATCGAGCAGTTGGGCGCCGGGTCGGGCATGTCCCTGACGCCGGCCATCGTGCGCCAGGTATCGGGCAGCCGCGACAGCCGGGAGATGATCGAATATTGGATGTCCCTGGGGCTCTGCATCTTGATTTTTGGTGTGGTCTATTTGATCTTGCGCTCACGCCAGGGACTGGCCCTGACCGCCATCCGGGATTCCGAACCCGCATCGGGTAGCCTGGGGGTCAATGTATTCCGCACCAAGCTGTTCATCTATGTGGCCAGTGCCACCTGTACGGGCTTTGTGGGATCGCTCATCTTTTTGCAGAAGCTGCGGCTCTCACCGGAAGCGGGGTTCAGCATCAATGACTGGACGGTGGTGGTCATCTTCATGGTGGTGGTGGGCGGCATCGGCACGCTGGAAGGTCCGATCATCGGCATGGTGATCTATATCGCACTGCGCGAACTGTTCGCCGATTTCGGGTCTCTCTATCTCATACTGATGGGGGCCATCGCCATTCTTATCATGCTTAAGGCACCGGGCGGCGTATGGGGACTGATATCGGACCGGTTCGGCCTGCAGCTTTTCCCCGTAAGCCGCCGGCTGGTGAACGATGACGGGGATTAATCCCTGCCAGCCATCTCTCCCGTCGCCAGCCAATGGGCGCAATCAGGGCCGAGTTCCTGGATCGCGCGGGCCTCGTAGGCCTGATTATCTTCTTCGGTCAGAGTGTCGCGCCAGCGGTTGTTGGTGCCTTTATTGATGAAGGTCTTGGCGCCCCCTTCAAACACCACTCCCCCCAGAGGCGTGCTCAGGGTCGCGTTGTTTTTCATATAATCGAAGCTGCAATGATGGACCATTTGGTCCCATTTGCCCTCATCGATGGGAATATCCAAAAACGCGGCGATCTTGCGCATCTCGCCTTCCATGTCATCGACAAGATTTTGGAAATGAAGGAAATAGACGTTGGGCAGGTCACGGATTTCCCACCAGGTGCGGATATTTTCCCAAAATGGCCAGAAGGGAAAATCATTGTCGTTGAACCAATCCAGATAATATTGCCTCACATCGTTGGTTTCAAGCCGCTTGGGTGTGGTGCCAAAATCGGGCAGGGCATCCACCAGCTCATACAACAGATCATTCCAGGAAATATGGTGGTTGTGCAGGCTCCAAAGACAGTCCCGGCCATCGCGGGCGATATAGATGTATTTTGCCTTGGACGAAAAGACCAGCGCATCCACCGGCAGATGGGTTTTCAAAAACCGCCGGTGTTCCTGGGCAATGATCTCCGGCAGTTTCTCTTCCAGGGGCGGCAGGCGGAGTTCGAGCCAAGGCGATATATCGGCGACCGGCAATCCTTCGGTCTCGCCGTTGAAGATGAATTGGGCAACGATCTGCTGAACCCAGGTGGTGCCCGCCTTTTGCCAGGTACTGATGATGATATCGTCGCCACGGAATTCGAACTCGTTCCAGTAGGTCGAATCCATCGCCCAGTTTTTGATCTCGCGCGTCTTTTCCGGCCATTCGATGGGTTGATTCATAAAAAAAATCCCCCTCAGTGTTACAAGTTCCGCTCGAACATCTCAAACGTCCGCTCATGGGCCACCGCCGCCGCGCCCAGGCGTGTAGCCCCCAGATAAGCGTCAAAATCATTGCCGGCGACGTCTTTGAGCCCGATCATTTTTCCGTTCATCGAGGGCTTCCCTTTCCCGTGGATGAATTCTGACATAGGTTAGCAAGCAATCGACAGGCACGGAAAGGGCGGAAGCGATGGCGATCGGGGATTTTGCAGGACAGGATTTTGATTATGTGGTGGCCGGCGGCGGTGCCGCTGGCTGCGTGCTGGCGTCTCGGCTGAGCGAGCGATCATCGATTAAGGTGCTTTTGGTGGAAACCGGTGAGGATTTCCAGCCAGGCCAGGAGCCCATGGAATTGAAAGACGTGCTCGCCGGCACGGCCCACGGAAATCCCCGCTTCACCTGGGGCCAGACCGTGGCCTTTCCGCCCAAGCCCAGCAATGCGCCCGATCAGCGTAAGCGGGTGCGGTATGCGCAAGGCCGGGTCATGGGTGGGGGGTCTTCGGTCAATGGCATGATTTCGCTCCGGGGCGTGCCCACCGATTATGACGGGTGGGAAGCGGCCGGCGCCAAGGGCTGGGGCTGGGAGGATGTGCTGCCCTATTTCCAAAAGATGGAAACGGATGCGGATTATCCGGGCGGCATCCATGGCGCGGACGGCCCCATGATCGTCAGGCGCACATTTGAGGACCGCTGGCCCGGTTTCACCAAGGGATTTCTGGAAGCCATCAAGGAAGACGGCTGGCCCGACATCAAGGACAATAACGCAAATTTTGGCGATGGCTATTTCCCCATCGCCATCGCCAACACGGAAGGGCGGCGCATATCGACGGCGACGGCTTATTTGACCAAAGAAGCCCGCGCCCGACCCAATCTGCATATTCTGTCGGGCGCCCGGGCGCAAAAGCTTTTATTGGACGGCACCCGGGTGACGGGGGTGCGGGTGGAGCAAAACGGTCAAGCCGTGGACATAAATGCGGGCGAAGTGATCGCCAGTTGCGGCGCATTGCACACGCCGGCACTTTTGATGCGGTCGGGCATCGGGCCGGGGGCCGAACTGGCCGAGCGGGGCATCGAAGTGGTGCTGGACAAACCGGGTGTTGGCAAGCATCTGATGGAACATCCGGGCGTCAATCTGGGCTGCTATATGAAGCGCCCGGCCCGCCTGCCCGCCGGATTGCGCTATCCCATGTATGCCGGGCTCCGCTGGTCATCGAGTGTCGAGGGGTGCCCGGCGGGCGACATGTATATGATCCCCATGAACAAATCCTTTTGGCATTCGGTGGGCGAAAGGCTGGGGCTGATCATGCTGTGGGTCAACAAATCCTATTCCACGGGCGAAGTGCGGCTTAATGCCAGTGATCCCCTGGCCGAACCCGATGTGGATTTCAACATGTGTTCGGACGAGCGGGATTTGGAGCGGCTGGCCATCGGCACGCGCATGATGATCCGCCTGCAGGCCCACCCGACGTTTCAGGATACCATTCACGATGTCTTCCCCATCAGCTATTCGGATCTGGCGCGGAAAGTAGCCGTCTATAGCCAATTCAACCGTTTCCAGACCTGGCTGGGCGGGCAGGTGATGGACGCATCCGGGCCGATCAGGCGCCTGTTGATCAACCGAATGATGGCCGATGAGCATGGCATTGATGATTTGATGAAAGACGACGACGTGCTGCATAGCTGGATCAAGCGGGCCGTGCTGGGCCATTTCCATGCATCTTGTTCTTGCCGCATGGGGGCACCGGATGATCCAGGCGCGGTAACCGATCCATCGGCCAGGGTTTACGGCATGGAAGGATTGCGCATTTGCGATGCCTCCATCATGCCCGCCGTGCCATGCGCCAACACCAATTTCCCGACCATCATGGTGGGCGAAAAAGTGGCGGCCATCATATTAGCGGAACAGTAATCCGCCGCACTGGCCAGTGGGCCGGCCTTGTGGCAAAATAGTGGCCTAAAAAATTCCACACAGAGACCAGGGGACGAACAATGTCGGCAAAAACCCATGTGACCACCACCATCAACGGGGCGGAATATCAATTTCTTTGTGATGCGGACCGCACGCTTTTGGATGTGCTGCGCAACGATCTGGCCCTGATGGGCACCAAGGAAGGGTGCTCTACCGGGGATTGCGGAGCGTGCAATCTGATGCTGGATGGGGTGCTTGTCTGTTCATGCCTGGTGCTTGCCGTGGAATGCGAAGGCAAGACCATTGAGACCATCGAAGGCATGGCCGATGGCGATGAATTGCATCCCCTGCAACGCAAATTCCTGGAACTCAACGGGGTGCAATGCGGATTTTGCACACCGGGCATTCTGATGGCTTCCAAGGCGCTTTTAGACCGCAACCCCAAGCCGACGGAAACAGAGGCACGTTTCTGGCTGGCCGGAAATCTTTGCCGCTGCACGGGCTATGACAAGATCATACGTTCGGTGCTGGCCGCGGCCCAGGAAATGAGGGGGAACTGATCATGCCCAGCATATTGGAAGAGAGCGGCTATAGCGCCGACCGCAAACTGAAAATCGTCGGCACCAACCCGGTCAAGCATGACGGGGCCGACAAGGTGACGGGACGCGCCCGCTTCGGAGCTGATCTCATCTTGCCCGGCATGCTGCATGGCAAGATTCTGAGAAGCCCCCACCCCCATGCCATGCTCAAAAGCATCGACACCTCCAAGGCGGAGGCTCTGCCGGGCGTCAAGGCGGTGGTAACCCGGGATGATTTTCCCAAACTGCCCCTGGGCTCTCCCGGCGGCGACATGAACCGCAATTGCATGGCCCGGGAAAAGGTCTTCTATGACGGTCATGCGGTGGCCGCCGTGGCCGCCACCGAAGAAGCCATCGCGCTCCGCGCCCTGAAGCTGATCCGGGTCGAATACAAGGTGCTGCCCCATGTGCTGGACCCGGTCGAGGCAATGGCACCGGGCGCGCCGATCCTGCACAAACATATAAAGGGCGAGGATGGCAAGCCGACCAATGTGGTGCAGCGCCTGGACTTGGCCATGGGCGACGCGGACAAGGCGTTTGCCAAGGCCGACCTGATCATCGAGCGGGAATTTTCCAGCCAGCCCATGCATCAGAGCTATATCGAGCCCCAGGCCTGTGTCGCCAGCAGCGGTGATGACGGATCGATTGATTTGTGGTGCTGCACCCAGGGCATACATGTGTATCGCGACCGCCTGGCGGTGATGCTCCAGATGGACAGCTCCAAGATCCGCGTCACCCAATCTGAACTGGGCGGTGGTTTCGGTGGCAAGACCAACATGTATTCCGAGCCCGTGGCCATCGTCCTTTCCAGAAAGGCGCGCCAGCCGGTGAAGATCGTGCTCAGCCGCAACGAGGTTTTCCGCGCCACCGGCCCCGTATCGGGCACCCATTCCAAAATCCGCATGGGCGTGACCAAGGCCGGCAAAATAGTCGCGGCGGAGGCCGAGCTTTATTTCCAGTGCGGCGCCTTCTCCGGCGCCATGATGGACAACGCACCCAAGGCCATGTTCACACGCTATGATCTGAAGGATGTGAAAACCCTGTCCTTCGAGGTGGCCTCCAACCGGCCCAAGGTCAACGCATTCCGGGCACCCTGCGTGCCCCAGGTGGTATTCGGCGTGGAAGCCATCGTCGATGAGATGGCTCGCAAACTGAAAATGGACCCCATCGATTTCCGCCTCAAGAACGCGGCGGAAGAAGGCAACACGCCCATTTACGGGGTCACCTTCGGGCCCATCGGTTTCGTCGAAACCCTGAAGGCCGCCAAAAAATGTGCCCATTACAAAACACCAAAAAAACGTGGCCAGGGGCGGGGCGTGGCGGCCGGCTTTTGGTTCAACCGGGGCGGCGATACGACGGCATCGCTGACCGTGGCACCTGACGGATCGGTGAATATCATCCTCGGCACTTCCGACGTGGCCGGATCGCGCATTTCCATCGCCATGATGGCTGCCGAGGAACTTGGTATCCCGCTGGACAAGGTGCGCGCCAACATGGCCGACACCACCACCACCGGCAACAACCGGGTGACGGCGGGCAGCCGGACGACATTTTCGTCGGGCATGGTGGTCATCGATTCGGCCCGCCAGGCCATTGCCGAACTGATCCGCCGGGCAGCTGAGATTTGGGACGTGGCGGAAAGCGCCATCGTTTTCGAAGACGGACATTGCCGCCCCTCCAGTTCCAATGTGGGGGATTTCGAACCTTTATCCATCGCCGATATCACGCGCCGCACCAGCGTCAGCCACGGCGCCGTTGCCGGGCACAGCGAAATGCATGTGACCGGCGAAGGGTCCGGCTTTGGCGTTCATATCGTCGATGTGGATGTGGACAGGAAAACCGGGCGTGTGGATGTAAAACGCTATACGGTTGCCCAGGATGCGGGCAAGGCGATCCATCCCCAGCAGGTGGAAGGCCAGTACCAAGGCGCCGCCGTGCAAGGCGTCGGCTGGGCGCTCAACGAAGCCTATGTCTATGGCGATGATGGGGTTTTACAAAACCCCAGTTTTCTGGATTACCGGGTTCCCGTAGCCTCCGACGTGCCCATGATCGAAACCGTCATCGTCGAGGTGCCCAATCCCAATCATCCCTATGGGCTGCGGGGTGTGGGCGAAGTGCCGGTCACGCCGACCCTGGGCGCCATCGGCAATGCCATCGGGGACGCGATCGGTATCCGGCCCCGATCCCTGCCCATGTCGCCGCCGGTTCTCCTAAACCTGATCGAGGGGGGTAGCTGATCAGCCGCCACCGTTTTGCCGGCAGCATCGCGCGGGCCTTCGAAAGCCGCAATTTCCGCCTGTTCTGGACCGGGCAACTGGTCAACAACCTGATGGTCTGGGGCAACCGGGCGGGCATTCAGTAGCTGGCCTGGGAATTGACCCATTCATTCGCCTGGTTGGGTATGATCGGCGCTGCTTCCATGGTGCCCGCACTGTTTTTCGGACCGATCGCGGGGGCCACGGCGGACCGTTACGGCCATCGCCGCCAACTGGTATGCGCCGCCACGACCGGGGCCACGGCGGCCTTCATCATGGCCGCCTTTACCCTGGTGGGCCTGATGAATGAGGAACTTTTGCTGGGGCTTGCTTCGATTGGCGGCACGACCAGGGCTTTTACCGTGCCGGCGCGCAACGCCATGGTCCATGATCTGGTGGAAAAGAGCCATCTGTCGGCGGCCATCGGGGTCAATGCGGCAACCTATCAAGGGACCACCTTCATCGGTGCCGCGATGGGCGGCGGTATTGTAGTTTGGGCGGGATCGGCTTTCGCCTTTATCGCCTATGGGGCAGGCGTTCTATTTGCCGTCGTGCAGGTCCTGCGCCTGCAACTTCCGCCCTCCCAGCGAAAGGGGATAGGCGGAACCAGTTTTTGTCCTAACTTGGGGCCGGGTTCCGATATGCCAATGGGCATGGCGGCATCCGGGCCATGCTTTTGACATCTCTTCTTTTGGCCCTTTGTGCGCAGCCCTTCCAGGAGATGTTGCCGGGCTTCGCCGATGAGGTTTTCCAGGGCGGCACCGGGGTCTATACGCTGCTTTTTTCGGCAAGCGGGTTCGGTGCCATGCTGGGCGGAATGTGGATCGCCTGGCGCGGGCGCACGGAAGGATTTGCGTGGGTCTTGCTGATCAGCGCCCTGGCCGCCCCATGCGGGTTGGTGGTTTTTTCCGTCTCGCCTTTTTTGTGGCTCACACTGCCGGCGGCGGCCCTGACCAGCGGCGGGCTGGTGGTCGCCGCCGCCGGTTCCATGGGTCTGATCCAGAACGCCGTGGACAGCGAAGTGCGGGCCCGGGTCATGTCCATGGTCAGCGTCATCGTCATCGGCGCACCGGCGCTCAGTGCCATCGCCATCGGTGCGATTGCCAACCGGATGAGCGTACAGGAGCCGCTTTTGGGCTGGGCATTGCTTGGATTGGCGGGCTAGATGGCCATGGTCCCCTCGGTGCGCCGCCACGCAGCCCTTCTGGAAGCCCAGCCATCCGAGGGTGGATAGCTTCAAGGGGTGTTTATTTGCGGGGCATGGGGTAAATTTAATATTCAAAGGGAGGGGCTATAATCATGAGTGCGGCACAAAATCTTTTCAGGCCGGAATCCGTCGCCATCGTCGGTGCATCGGATACGGGCGGCGGCGGCTGGACCAAAGCCATTTACCAGAATCTGGAAGTCAACGGATTTCCCGTCCCGGTCTTTTTGATCAATCCCAAGCGCGATGAATTATGGGGGAACAAAGTCTATCCCGATTTTGCTTCCCTCCCCCAGCCCGTGGACCTGGCCCTCAGCGTCGTTCCGGCCCGCTTCCAACCCGATATTTTGGAAGACGGGGCAAAGAACGGATTGAAATGTGCGCTGATTTACGCCGCCCGCTTTGGCGAAGGGGATGACGCCGAAGGGCGTGCCCGGGCTGACCGGCTGGCGGAGCTTAACCGGGATCACGGATTACGCGTCTGCGGCCCCAACTGCATGGGTGCGCTGTCTCTGCGCGAAAAATTCCTGTTCTACCCGGCGGAACGGGTGCGCAGCCTGCCGGCGGGCTCGGCGGGGGTCATTTTCCAATCGGGCGGGACGTTTCAATATTGGCTGCAACAGGCGGCCATCCGGGGCATGGGCTTCAGTTATGCCGTTTCCAGCGGCAATGAGCTGGACCTGGACATCGCCGATTACATCGATTTCATGGTTGAGGACGAGGAAACCAAGCTGATCATCTGCATGATCGAAGGGATCGGCCGCCCGGATGCCTTTATGGAAGCCACCGGGCGCGCCCTGCAAGCGGGCAAACCCATATTGGCCTTGAAAATCGGCACCAGCGAAAAGGGGCGTCAATCCACCCTCAGCCATACCGGTGCCCTGGCCGGCGATGACGACATCTTCAACGCACTATGCCGCAAATTCGGCATCATCCGCTGCCCCACCCTGGACGATTTGATCGAAACCGGGTTGGCCTTTGCCGCGGGGCGCATCCCAAAAGGAAAGCGCGCCGCCATGTCGGGATATTCGGGAGGCGGCAAGGGATTGTTCCTGGATTATGCCGCCCAGCAAGGCCTGACCCTGGCCCAGCTTTCACCCGAGACCGAAGCCGCAATCGAGCCCTTGATCGATGTGGGATTGGCGCCGGAAAACCCCTTGGATACGGGCGCCGGGCTGGCCGGGCGGCAGGAAATCTTCAGCCAAGTGACCCAGCTCATGGCCAAGGACGATGGGGTGGATCTAATCTGCATGCAAGGCCAGTTGCCCATGGCGGAAGGTGAGACGCCCAACCCGGAAAACTTCGCCGCCGTGGCGCGCCTTGGCAAACCGGTGGTGGCCCATGGCCGCATGGCGCAAAACGTGACCGAGACCGGGCGCACCTTCCAGGAATCGGCGGGCATGCCGTTCCTCTTGGGATTGCCCGAAACCATCCATGCCATGAAGGCGCTGGGCGAATATGGCGAGACCCAGCGCCGTGGCATTCAGCCCCTGGCGCCCGCGCAAAGTGCGGGGCTGAATCAGGCGGGCCTGCAATCCCTGTTGACCGGGCGCCAAATCCCGCCGCCCATGAGCGCCTTCGCCGCCACGCCCGGGGAGGCAGCCAAAAGGGCGGGCGAGATCGGGTTCCCCGTCGCCCTGAAAATCCAGGCGTCAGAAGACCTGCACAAGACCGAACTGGGCGGGGTGCGGCTTCATTTGCTGAACGAGACGGCGGTAGAAGCCGCGGCCGGTTCCATGCTGGAGAGGCTGGAGGTGGAGATCGAGGGTTTTCTAGTGCAGGAACAGGTGGAGGGGTTGGAGCTTCTTATCGGATTGCGCCAGGACCCGCAATTCGGGCCCTTCATGGTGGTTGGCCTTGGGGGCGTGGAGGTTGAGGCCTTGCGCGATATAGCCTTCCGCCTGCTTCCGGTCAGCGCCGGGGACGGGGCCGAAATGCTGGGCGAGTTGCGGGCAGCCCGGCTTATGGAAGAATTCCGCGGCCGCCCGGCCCGGGACAAAGACGCCGTAATCAACTCCATCCAGGCCCTTTCGGAAATCTATCTGGCGGGCCGGGATGAAATAGAAGATCTGGAGATCAACCCCTTGATCGTCGGGGCCGAAGGCCAAGGCGTGCGCGCCGTTGATCTTCGGGTGATCTGGAAATAGTCAATAATTTAATCATTTAACGGAGGACCAACTCATGAGCGAATACGAATATGAAAACGTCATCGTGGAGAAAAAGGACGGCATCGCCTGGGCGATCATGAACCGCCCGGAAAAAAGAAACGCCATGAGCCCGGACCTCCATTACGACATGGAAGACGCCATCGCCCGGCTGGAATGCGACCCCGAGGTCCAGGTGGTGATCATCAAAGGCGCCGGCGGAAATTTCAGCGCCGGGCAGGATTTGCGGCTCTTCTTCCGCGCCCTGGAAGGCAATCTGCTGGAACGCAAAAAGGCTGCCCGGGCAGCCAATAACTGGCGCTGGGACAGGTTGCTCAATTACGACAAACCGACCATCGCCATGATCCAGGGCTATTGCGTGGGCGGCGCATTCATGCAGCTTTTGGGCACCGATTTCGCCGTTGCCGCCGACAATGCGACCTTTTCCCTGTCCGAAGTCAATTGGGGCATCCTGCCGGGCGCCCTGGTCTCCAAGGTGGTGGCCGATGCCATATTGCCCCGCCACGCGCTTTATTACGCCTGCCTGGGCGAAGCTTTCGATGGGGTAGAAGCGGAAAAGATCGGGCTGATCAATTTTTCCCATCCAGAGGACAAACTGGAAGCCGAGACCCTGGATCTGGCCCAGAGGCTTCAGAAAAAAAGCCCGGCCGTACTGCGCGCCACCAAACATGTCATCCGCAAGGTGCGCACCATGGATTACGATCAGGCCTATGATTACCTGGCCGAAAAGGGCAAGGCCATCAAAGTCACCGACCAACAGGATTCCTACCGGGCGGGCATGAGCCAGTTCCTGGACGACAAAAGCTACAAACCCACCTTCGAGCCCTTCGCATTGAAGGAGGAGGGTTAGGGGTCCCGCGGGAGCCGGGTTACCTACCCGGCGCCCCCTTCAGACAGGCCTCTACGCAATTGACCAAGCCTTCCGGCGAAAAGGGCTTGGCCAGGATGTAATCCGCACCCAGTTCCCTGGCCTTTTCCAGGGGATCGACCGCTTCCGTCCGCGCCCCGCCCGATATGCCCGGCAACCGCTCTTCGAGCGAGGCCAGTATCTGACATTCCACGCCTTCCGTATCGATCTTCAGAATATGAAGTTTGTCTATGGAAAGGGATTTGAAACATTGAGCTGCTTCCTTGAGCGAGATGATGTCGCCACCCGCACCGGTTTCCCAGCCTTCGGCCAGGGACCGGGTGACCGGATCCAGCCTCCCTTGACAAAGCGTCGCCTCCATATCCTTGTCGAACAGGCCATGGGGATGGGTTTCGACGCTGGAAACGCCATCCAGATTGCTTTTCAGCAACCCAAATGTTCCCGGCGCCGGCTCGAAGGCGATGATCCGGGCCTGGGGATAGGCATTGGCAAAAAGAACCGCCGTGGCGCCCACATTGGCGCCAATATCCACGACGCAGGTGACCGGGGGGATAGCTTTTATGATCCTGTAGGTTTGCTTTGAAAAATATCCTTGCAGATTTTGCGGTTTAAAACAGTATCGAAACAGGTAAATACCCTCTGCTCCCCCCTTAATTTCACATTGAGGGTGGCGGTATCGATATCGCCCTCCTCCGTCAGGACAGAAAATCCTCCAGCCGGACCTGATCGAAATTCTTTGGATAAGCGGCGGCGAATTCACGGCGCCCGGCATCATCCAGCTCAACGGGCAGGGTCGCATCGATCAGCCATTTGGTGCCCAGCCGGCTGAACGGGCCCATGCCCGAAACCCGGGGCGAGATGCTGTCCAGGCCGAAAACACGGGTGTCGGGGATCATGGTCACATCGCGCGACGCCTCGACGCGGGTGGTCATGGACCAGGCGATCTGGCGGAGATCACCGGCATCGATATCCTCATCCACGGCGATGGCCAGTTTGGGATGCAGATAGGGGCCCGACAGGGCGGCCATCAGGGCCGTCTTGGCCTGACCGGGCTGGCGCGGACGCAATTTCAGGATTAGCATCATGTCGCCCGACGCCGTGACCGTGCGCAAATCCAAAAGCTCGATGCCGCCTTCCACCTGGGCCAGATGGTTCTTGGTCGCCACCTCAATACCCAATCCCATGGTCGATTGGGCATCGGTTACCGGGGCGCCGCAATGGAGGGCATAAAATATGGGATCGGCGCGCCGGGTGATGGTCTCGACCTGGAATATTTCCGCCTCCCCGGCCCCCGCATAGGTGCCGGTGACCTCGCCGTAAGGGCCTTCGGGCTCAATGATGTCCGGCGGCACTTCGCCTTCCAAAACCAGTTCCGCCTCAGCTGGCACTTCCAGATCGACGCTTTCGCAAGGCACCATGCGCACCGGCTCGCCCAACAGGGAGCCGGCCAGGCCCATCTCGTCATTACCAAAGGCCGTGGTGAAGGAAGCGGCCAGGAATATGGCCGGATGACTGCCGAAGAAGACGGCCACCGGCATGGCTTCGCCCCGGGCACAATACATTTCATAAATGCGCCGGGTCTGGCGGGGCAGCATGAGAAAGCCGGTCTTGTTTTTGCCCAGGACCTGCTGGCGGTGAACGGATAGGTTTCTGATCCCCGTATCCGGGTCCTTGATGACGGCAATCCCCGCGGCAAAGAACCGCCCACCATCATCTTCCGAAGTAAAAGGCGTGGGAACATCGAACAAATCCACGTCATCGCCCTGGATAATGACTTCCTTGACCGGCGCGCCGGTGGCCTCGATGGCCTGGGAGGCGATGGAGCCCTTAAACCGAGTGCTGATCTCGCTCAGCAGCGCGCCTTCCTCGATGCCCAGCCCGATGGCCCATTTTCGCCGGTCCGCAACGATCTGGCTACAGGCGCGCCAGCCGTCATGGCCTGAGAGATTGGTGAACAGGCTGGCCTTGCCCATTTCGTTGAAGGCACGCCATTGCAGCGCCGCCATATTGGCAACCGGGTCCACTTCCTTATCGAAGCGGATAAGCTCGCCTTGCTGTTCCAGGTTGGCCAGCATGGTACGGATCGATTGATCAGGCATGGGTGAGATTTGCTCCGTTGAATTTAATTTGCACACCATAATTCCTCACCGGGTATAAGTCACCTGTGATAGATTGCGCACCAAACTAGAAATCAGGAGAGAAAGACTATGAGCCACCGCGATTTTCGTGAATTCGTTGCCGTTGCCGAACAACAGGGACTTTGCCGCCGGGTAACCCGTTCCGTCGACGTAAGCTGGGAGCCGGCCAGTCTTATAAAATGGGCGTTTCAGGCCCTGCCGGAAGCGGGCCGCTTTGGGCTTTTGTTCGACAATGTGGAGGGTTCCGAATTTTTGCTGGGCACGGGCATTCTGGGCGCTTCGCGCCAGACCTACGCCCTGGGACTGGGGGTGGCCGAAGACGAAATCAGTGGACTTTGGGAAAAGGCCCTGGTTGACCCCATCGACCCGGTGACCATCGAAAAAGCGCCCTGCCAGGAAGTGGTTAAGACCGGCGACGAAGTGCGCCTTTCTGATCTGCCCATTCCCACCTGGACGCCGAGCAAGGATCCGGCACCCTATATCACCACCACCACCATGACCCTGGATGCTAACACGGCCAACCAGAACACCGGTGTCTACCGCACCCAGGTTCGCGATGAGAACCATGTCATTATCAATCTGTCTCCGCGCCGCCATGGCCATGATCAGGCAAAGACCTGGTGGAAACAGAAAAAAGCAGCCCCCATCGCCTGGGTAGTGGGCGCCGAGCCGGCCTTTCAGATCGCTTCGGTCGCCTCGCTTATCGCGGGCGACGAGGAAGTCTCGGTCGCCGGCGGGCTCAAGGGCGCACCCATAGAAATGGTCAAATGTGTCACCAACGACATCCTGGTGCCGGCCAACTCCGAGATCATCATCGAAGGTGAGGTATTGTATAACGAGTTTGATGATGAAGGCCCGTTTGGCGAAAATCTGGGATATATGGCCGAAGGCAGCCCCAAGCCGGTGGCCCGTATCACGGCCATCACCCACCGCAAAGGGGCGATCTATTATGGCCTGACCAGCCAGATGCCGCCTTCCGAGAGCACCGTCCTGCAAAGCACGGCCAACGCGGCCCTAACCCGCAAGATTTTGCGCCATGATCTGGGTGAAGTGTTCGTTCATGACATCACCTGCGATTACACCTATGGCGGCCAGATGGCCCATGCCGTGGTTGCCATGACGCCCCAGCTTCCCGGCCATGGTCGCAAGGTGGGCCGGGCCCTGGCAGAGGTAAGTTCGTTCAAGCGCATCACGGTAGTCGATGAAGATGTGGATATCCGCGATCCCATCCATCTGGATTGGGCCATGAACACCCGCTTCAACGCCGAAACCGACACGGTGATTGTCAATCAGGTCTATATGCGGGGTGCCATGGACCCGGCGGTGGAAGCCCGCGAAGACGGCGAGAAGCTGGGCAGCAAACTGATCCTCGATGCCACCCGCCGCTTCGACGAGGATGATTTCTCCCTGCCGCCCAAGGAGACCATGATGAAGGCGTTGGAGACCTGGAAGGAAGCCGGGCTGCCGGAATTCGAAATCCCCAGACGCGCCCAATTGCGTATCGATAAATCGTGACAAAGATCCGCTTCGTCGATACCACGCTGCGTGACGGGCATATGAGCCTGTGGGCATCCAACATGACCACGGAGATGATGCTGCCCATCATGGAGCGGCTGGACGGGGCCGGGTTCGAGGCCTTCGAGCTCATGTCCGGGGCCCATTTCAAGAAGGCGGTGCGCGAACTTAAACAAGATCCGTTCGAGCGCATCC
This sequence comes from uncultured Rhodospirillaceae bacterium, assembly GCA_964493945.1. Taxonomy (GTDB): domain Bacteria; phylum Pseudomonadota; class Alphaproteobacteria; order Rhodospirillales; family UBA2165; genus CAZBQG01. The sequence goes on along the minus strand of CAZBQG010000029.1, from coordinate 4,357 downwards.
GCCTGGTATCGGAGATGGCCCCCAACACGCCGGTGCGCATGATCGTCGGCAAAATAAACGTGTTTGGCTTCGACCCCATGTCCATGTTCCGCCTGTTCATGGAACTTTGCGCCCAAAACGGCATGCAACAGTCGCGCATTTCCGATCCCTGGAATGCATTGGAGGGCTGGCGCTACCGGGTGGAAATGGCCCGCGAGATGGGCATGGAGGCCATTCTCAACCTGACCTATTCCATCTCTCCCCGCCACACGGACGAATATTACGCCGAACGGACGCGCCAGGCCGTGACACTTCCCATCAATGCGCTTTGCATAAAAGACCCGGGCGGGCTTTTGACGCCGGAACGGACGGCCACCCTGGCGCCGATAGTGCTGGCCAATGCGGGCGGGCTGCCGGTGTCCATTCACAGCCACTGCACCACGGGGCTTGGGCCCCTTAATTGCCTGGAAGCCATGAAGCAGAGCATCGACATCATCGATACGGCCATCCCGCCCCTGGCAGACGCATCCTCTTTGCCGTCGATCTTCAGTGTGGCACCCAACGCCCGGGCCATGGGGTTCGATGTGGATATGGATGAAGAGGCCCTGCGCCCCATCCAGGAGCATTTTACCGCCATCGCCGAGAGCCAGGATTTTCCCATCGGCGCCCCCGTCGAATATGACCATGCCCAATATCAGCACCAGGTGCCGGGCGGCATGATTTCCAATCTGGCGCATCAGTTGCGCTTGGTGGGGCTGGAAGACCGCATGGACCAGACCCTGGAAGAAACCACCCGGGTGCGGGCCGAGCTTGGCTACCCCATCATGGTCACGCCCTTGTCGCAATTCGTTGGCAGCCAGGCCGCCATCAATGTGGTGACCGGCGAGCGCTATGGGGAGGTGACGGACCAGATCATCGAATATGCCTTGGGCTATTGGGGGGAAGAAGGGGCGGAGGGCATGGATCAGGACCTTCGGGACAAGATATTGGGCTCCCGCCGAGCCAAGGAATTGAGCCGGGACGAGCAGCCCGAACCATCTCTCAAGGAAATGCACAAGACCCATGGTGGGGCCGGCGTATCGGACAAGGAAATGCTGCTCCGCTGGCTGACCAGTGAGGGCGATGTGGAGGCCATGAAGGCTGCCAAACCCTCCTTTGCCAATGGCCCAAGGCAGCCTTTGGTACGCCTCATCGAGGAATTGTCCAAGCGCACCGATTGCCGCCAGATTCAGGTGAACAAGCCGGGCCTGTCTCTCACTCTCGGCCGGGATCAATGAGCCTGGATGACCTGAAACCCCAATCGCCCAGGACGTCGGGCAATACGCGGGTACCGGCGGCAGCCATGGCCTACGCCGATGCGGCAATTGCCGGGGCCCGTGAAGCCCAAGTCAATTGCCGCTGCGTCACCGACATCGCCTTCGGTGAGGATTATTACCAGAAGCTTGATCTCTACCTGCCCGATGAAAAACTGGAGGGCCTGCCGGTTCTGTTGTTTTTTCATGGCGGCGCCTTTCGCCACGGCTACAAGGAATGGTGCGGCCAAATGGCGCCAGCACTACTGGACCTGCCCTGTATTTTTGTCTCGGCGTCCTACCGCAAGGTGCCGGAGGTCAAATTCCCTGCCCCGCTGGTGGATGCCTTCACCGCACTTCAGTGGGTTTGGCGCAATGTAGCCAGCCATGGCGGCGATCCCAACCGGATCGTCGCCGGCGGCTGGTCGGCGGGGGGTACCCTGGCCGCCATGATCACGCTTTACCATAAATTTTATAGCGAATTCGGGTTACCCGCCGATGTGGTCAAATTCTGCCTGACCACCTCGGCCGGGTAGGACTACCGGGCGGATACGCCGGCACCGGGCGATGCCGGACTGAGTTATGGTGATATTATGGGCAGACACCCTGATGAACTGGCCCTGTCCGATCCCATAAACCATGTGAGGGGCAATCAGACGGCTTTCCATATTTCCCACGGCGAGAAAGATTTCGAACATGTGAAAACCTCCAGCGCCGAAATGGTGGCAGCGCTGGAAGCCGAAGGCTCACCGGTGAGTTTCGAAATCCTGGAAGGATTGGAGCATTACGGGGTCAATCTGTCCCAGGGCGATAAAGCGGGTGCCTGGGTAAGGGCGGCCAGGGCGGCTCTTAGCCGGACCAAAGCGCGTCAGACGCCATAGCCGCGCCCTCCGCCAATGATCTGAATTTCGCCCAAACGATGGAAGGCGCCACCTGGGGGCTGGGCCCGGCGAAGGTTGAAAAGCCGCAATCGCTGCCGGCGATCACCCGTTCGCGCCCAACGATGTCGGTATAGTTGCGGATGCGTTGGGCAACCAGCCTGGGATGCTCGACGAAATTGGAAGTGGAATCGATCACGCCTGGGATCAGAATTTTGTCTTCGGGAATTTGAGCGACGGCCAAATCCTCCCATTCATGTTCGTGGCGCGGATTGGCGCCTTCGAACAACAAAGCCTGGGGCCGGGCCTTCATGCAGATGGGCAGGATGGCGGCCAAGGCGATGTCATGGGTATGGGGGCCTTCGTAATTCCCCCAGCAGATATGCATGCGCATGGCTGCTGGGGGAATATTGCGGGTCGCATGGTTGAGTGCTTCCACATTACGCTCGGCGATTTTGAGGAATTCCCCTTCGCTCATATCCTGATATTGGTTGTGGCGGGCCGAGGCCATATCCGGGCAATCGATCTGGAGGACGAAACCGGCGGCATGTATGGCCTCATATTCCTCCGCCATGGCCTGGGACAAATCCTCCACATAGCGGTCCTCATCGCCGTAAAAGGCGTCGGGCACGAATTTGGTCAGCACGCCGGGCGATGCGGAATTGAGAAAGGCGTCATGGGGGTTCGATGCGTCCACGGCGGCCTTGAAATTGGCCAGATCGCTTTGCAGGGGCTCATGATCTCCATAGCTGACCGGACCCGTACAGATGGGCAGGGTAGCACCCCTATTGATCGGCGCTCCCTTGTAGTCAGGATGATCCAGATAATCCTGATTGACACCGATCAAAGCCCTTGACCCGGCCTCCTCGCCTCTCTCGCCCAATCCGTTGAGCCGATGCTTGACATACTGGGTATAGGATTGCTTGCCCATCTCCCCATCGCTTACCGCGTCGATCCCGGCTTCAACCTGACTGGCCACCACATCTTTCACGGCCTGGGAACAAAGCTTCGCCAGTTCTTCAGGGTCATGACCGCTGCCATCGAACTGGGCCTTGATCTGGACCAGAAGTTCAGTGGGCCGGGGCAGGCTGCCTACATGGGTGGTGAGGATGCGGCCGGTGCTGTATTTCATCAGCCGCTTCTGGCCTGTACGCCGAAGCGCCCGCTGATGAAGCGGACAAGGGAGGCGGCCGTCAGACTGATCATGACGATCACCACACCGATGACTGAAGCGGGGCCCAGCACCCCTTCGGTCAGAAATTCCAATTGCAGGATGGTCAGCACCCGCGTATCGCCCGTGCTCAGCAAAATGATGGAACCCACCTGACGGATGGTGCTGGCGAAAACCATGATGGCGATGGCCGGTGAGGCCAAAGGTGTAATGATGGAGCGGAAGGTCCGCGTCCAGGAGCCGCCCACCACCCGGCCCGCCTCTTCCACCTCCAGGCCGATCTGCAACATATGGACCTTTAGGATTTGCACGCCCAAGGTCATAGCCCCCAGGAAACTGACGAAGATCATCACCGTGATGGTGCCGAACAGGGGCCACAAAAATGGCACTTGTAGAACCATGAACAAATAGCCGAAGCCAAGGATAATGCCGGGCACGGTCAGGGGCAAGAGGCTCATGAAACAAATGATCCCCAGCGCCAGAACCAGAATCCCCACAAAAATCTGAGGCCGGTCCATGCGCCAGGCATCGACGATTTGGGAAAGACCAGGAACCTCGGTCCGCCCGGCGGCTGTCTCGCTCATGGGCCTTCCCCATCCACCGGCCACAAGGTAATGGCGTCTTCCTGCAGCTGGAGGCAAACGACCTGCCCCTCGGCGAAACTGCCGCCCGATGGCAATTCAAGGGCAACCGATTCGCCTCCCAGCAAAATGCGCGCTTCAAAGTTTTCGCCGGTGAACAACAGCTCTTCGACCTCGCCCATGACCACGTTGCGCACCCCGGAAGGCGCTGCGCCATAAGCCTCGATATTTTCGGGCCGGATGGAAATCTCCACCGGCGAGCCAACCGGCGGCGCGCGGTCCGCACCATTGAGCGCGAACACGGTTTCCTCGCCCGGGCCGGCCAGGGCAAGGGTCACGCCGCCGTCCGAGCCCAGTTCGCTGACGGTGCCGTGCAGGTTCATCACATTACCAAGAAAATCCCGTGGTCGGCCCCCATTGAGTGGTCCAGGTTGAATGTTAGTGCATGACCGGCCT
>CAZBQG010000028.1:7702-23983 GCA_964493945.1 uncultured Rhodospirillaceae bacterium | reverse complement strand
TCTTCTATCTGAATTAATGAGCCCTGACCCTAGTTGACTAGTTTTACTCCGCCCTGGTGGTGGATTATTACTCCGGCCAGTGGTGGATTATTGCTCCGGCGTTGACACCCCTACTGCAACAACGGCTCCGCGCCGATTTCATCCTCGTCGGTCATGGGCGGGCAGCCGCCGGACTGGTGGTGGATGATCTTCCAGGCATCGTCTTCGCGGACGAAGATGTTGGTGGCCACCAGGAAAGCCTCTTCGAAAATCTCATAGGTGAGGACGATGGCGCAATCGCTCGAAAGCGTCGTCGAGACCTCCCGGTATTCGAATTCCGGCAGCTCCGAATTGGCAAAGATGGCGTTCCAGCTTTCCATCACCTGCTCCCGGCCCAGCAACGGCTCCCAGCCCGGATGAATGCAGCCCACATCCGTGTCATGGGCCCACAGCCCATCCATGGCGGCAAAATCGCCGCCGAGGAAGGCCAGGTAAAAGGCCTCGTTGGCGAATTGAACGGAAAACTTCTCGGTCACGATCCCAACACCCGCACGGGGAGAAATGATTTTCTCCGACGGGCCGCAGACTAACCGCGCCGCGTGGAGTTGAAAAGAACTTGTTCGGGGGCAGGGGGAGGGCTGGCGCCGGGTTCAGGCTTCTTCTTCCAACTCCCGGCGGCGCAGATTGTCCCTGAGCGACATGGCGCGGCGCGTGCTTTCCTCGTCTTCCCAGTAGACCGTCGCCACCTTGCGGGCGAGGCGGGCGCGGAGCAGGTCCTCGGCCTTGGACATATTGCGTTCCGTCACCTTGGCCAGGCGGGCCGCACCCTGGTCCTGATAGACTTCCAGGGCCTGGCCGAATGCCTCGGCGGCACCCTCAAGATGCTCCGAATCCTCGGTCAATTTGCCAAGTAAGAAGAGCGCCGAACCCAGATTGTTCTGGGTCGCCGCCCAATGCATGGGCGTGTCATAGCGGGTGCGCACCTGCAAGGCTTCCTGACAGCAAAGCACGGCCCGCTCCAGAAGTTCCCGGCTGCGGGCCAGATCGCCCCAAACCTGCAGGGCCTGACCCATATTGTTTTTGGCCTCGCTCCAGCGGAGCGGGTTGGCCTGGCGGGTGAAGACCTGCAGGGCCGATTGAAAGGCGCTGATGGCGTCTTTCAGAATTTCCGTGTCACCCTTGAGGAAATCCAGCTTGTATAAAGTGCTGCCCAATTTTCCCTGCAGCGCCGCCCACTCAACCGGGAAGCGGTGGCTGGTAAAAATTTCCAGGGCGGAACGGTAGGCCTGGGCCGCATTATTGAGTATTTCATCGTCGCTGGCCCGCTCGCCGATGGCTTGCAGGATCAGCCCCAGATGGCGCTGCACCGTGGCCCAGTCATGGGGGGATTCTTCTTTCGGCAGTACTTCCAGAACTTCCTGATAGGTCTGGGCTGCGCGCCGGTACCAGTTGGGATCGCTCGCCTGATGGCCAATCAGGGCAGTCACATTGCCGTAACAGGTCTGCAGCGTCATTTGATCGGCCAGGCTCAACTCGATGGGCGGCTGGCGGCCGTTTTCCTGGGCCTCTTCCAGCGTGGGTAGAAGCAGGCTTTTTTGCAGGCAGCGGAGAAATTCGGTGCGGGGCGTGGTGGCCGCCAAGGCGACGGCGGCCAATAGCGGTGCGTAATTATCCGGAAAATCGGCAGGCAGGGTAAGCCGGTCCGTGATCAGGAAACTGCCCGGATGATCGTCCGCCAAGGGGGCGGAAATAAAACGCAAATGAAGTGCGGTGCGGGTCTCGTTCATTTCCCCCCAGATCAGAAGATCGGCCATTTCCTGAGCCAGCCATTGGCGGCCGGCCGTCTGGGCGGGGGTCAGGAGGGCGCTTAATTCTTCCGGCTGATTGACCGCCAGGCTTTCCTCCATGGCCATGGCGCGCACGCCTTTGATGCCGTCGAAGCTCTTGGCCACCAGATTGCTTTGCTCACCTTCATCGTCACCCCTGAGACGGGTGATGCGGATTTCCAGGAATCTTTCCCGGCTGGCGCGGCGCGAGAAAAACGCATCCAGCAGGCCCTGCATGGAAATACCGGGCTTGGTCCCGCCAGCAGAACTTTTGCCGCCTTCGACGATCAGGCGGTTGGTATCCCGCAGGCGGCCTGCCAGATTTCCAATCACGGTCAAAGCCACATCGGGCTGCTTTTCGAGCGACGCGATGAAATCTTCCTTCTCCACCATATCCACCAGGACGGGGCCGATGGCACGGGCCGTGGCGCTGCGCGCCGATTTGTCGATGACGCCCATTTCGCCGAATATCTCGCCGGCGGACAGCTTGGCCAGGTGGATTTGCTTGCGGCCCTTTTTCTTGGTCAGCTCAACCTGACCCGAAACGATGACATAGGCCGCCTTTCCGCGTTGACCTTCGCGGAAAATAATCTCACCGTCCTTGAAGCTCTTCTCGAAATTCTTCACCACAACACCTTTTGGTCCATTGGACCTCTGGGAGGCGGCTTTTTTATGCCGCTCTTCCAGCATGAACTGTGCAACAATATCCTTTCGATTCCGTAAAGATTTTGCACCCTAAAAAAGGCTTCCGGTTCATGGCGTCACGGGCGGCAAAACATTTCCCCCAAAGCCCCGGCGCCTATGCGGTCATGATGAATCTGGCCAGGCCCCGCCAATTGCCCATCGCCCGGCTGAAACACCCCCGCATTGAGCCCGGGCGCTATATTTATGGCGGCAGCGCCCGGGGACCGGGCGGTCTGCGGGCCCGCCTGGGCCGCCATCTGGGTTTGAAAAAGAAAAAACATTGGCATGTGGATCATCTGCGCGCCGTATCCAGGGTCATGGGTGCCGCGGCTTTTCTGGATCAGAGCGAATGCGCCCTGATCGGGCGCCTTTTGGAAATGCCCGGTGTGTTTGCCCCTCTGGCCGGGTTCGGCAGTACAGATTGCAAAAACTGCCCGTCCCACCTGGTGCGTCTGGCATCCGGTGCGCGGCCTCTGGATATTTTCACGGTCCTGGAGGCCGATTTCACATGGATCGGCAAAGAATCCTGATGGTTTTACTGACCATCAGGACATAGAATGGGGCGCCGGGGCGAGGAAAAGGAAAAAAGATAGATCTGACAGCTTTCGATCAGATCGCGGAGGAATATGTAGAACTTTGGACCAGCCAGTCCGAGCCGGACCGGGCCAGGGTTACCGAAGCCATCCGGGGGACGGGCCTGATGGCCATCTGGGTGTTCGATCATTTGCCCATGCGCGAAGAAACCAACGACCGCAACGATCTGGCCTTCGCCCTGACCATTTCCCAAGGTGAGGTACAGGGCCCTTTGAACGAAAGCCCCAATCTTTCGGTACTGGCCGATGCGGCAAGGCAGCGGGCTGATATCTGGACTGATGAGGTGATGGAAGCCCGCGCTGGCGTTTTGCGAGATATCCATGCCGACGGAAAACTGGCGGTCTGGGTCTTTGACCATCTGCCCAGCGAAGACGAAAGCCAGGCGCGCCATGAGTTGGTGCGCTCTCTGATTGCGCTGGCAGACATATTTGAGGAAGCTCCCCTGGCCTGAAATGGGGGGGTGCGTTTTTTTCATGGAGCATGGGGCGCTTTTCCAATAAGCTTTAGTCTCTGACCGGGTGTTTGGTTTGGTTTGACGCTTCCGGTGGAATTGCAAAGGGGTTGAGAATGGTCGAATTGGGATCGTCTTTCGTGCTGGATTACAAGCCGATTGACAATGACCATCGGCGTTTGATCGAAATCATCAATCACGTGCTGGCCGCCATCGATGCGGGCAGCCCGGAGGAATGCGCCATCCTGGTGCCCGATTTCGTTGAATTCGCCAAGACCCATTTTATGCGCGAGGAAAAATTCCTTGAAAAGGTCGGTTATCCTGATGTTCAGAAACACCGCGATCATCATTCCGATCTGAACAGCAAAATGGATGAAATGCTGCGCCTGGCCAAAACCGCCGGCGACAGCCAACTGGCCTGTGACAGCCTGCGCAAGGAACTGGTCTATTTTCTGATGGATGACGTGATCAACGCCGATCTGGACTTCAAATCCTATATTGCCGATCAGGATATTTCCGAAAAGAGTTAACATCGGCCCCAAAATTATGGAGAGCCGGCGTTTGGCATCCCAATCAAATTTCGATTATGTGATTATCGGTGCCGGATCGGCAGGCTGCATCCTGGCCGCCCGCCTGAGCGAGGATCCGGCAACCCGCGTGCTGGTCATCGAAGCCGGTGGGCCTGACCGGGATCCGCTGATCAAGATACCGCTGGCCTGGATGAAATTCGTCCGCGACCGGCTGCATGACTGGAAATACGACACCGAGCCCGAACCCAATATGGCTGGCCGTCATTTCGAAATCACCCGGGGCAAGGTCCTGGGCGGCAGCTCCTCGATCAATGCCATGGCCTATGTGCGGGGACATGCGGGCGATTATGACCGATGGGCCGGGAACGGGCTGCCCGGCTGGACCTATGAAGATTTGCTGCCCCGCTTTAAGCGCACCGAAAGCTGGCAGGGCGGGGGCAGCGAATTGCGGGGCGGCGGCGGGCCCATCCAGACGCGGGAATCCACCTTCCGAGACCCGGTGATCGAGGCCTATCTGGAAGCCGTCCAGCAGGCCGGCTATCCGCTGACCCCGGATTATAACGGCGAACAAAATGAAGGCTTCGGACGGGCCCAGCAGACCATCCGGGATGGAAGGCGCAACAGCGCCGCCGATGGTTATCTGCGCCCGGCCCTGAGCCGCCCTAATCTGACACTGGAAATGAATGCCCAGGTCACCGGCATCAAAATGGAAGGCGGACGGGCCGTCGGCGTCAGTTATGCCGGGCGGGGCGGGGCACAGGAAAATGTGAGTTGCGATGGCGAGGTGATCCTCAGCGGCGGGGCCATCAATTCCCCCCAACTTCTTATGCTGTCAGGGATCGGTCCGGAAGATGCACTCCGGGCCCACGGCATCGAGGTCCAGATCGACAGCCCGGGCGTTGGCGAAAATCTTTCCGATCATATTTCCACCGCCGTCGGGTTCGACCGGCTGGACCGGGGCAGCTTTTACCACCAGATGCGCCTGGACCGGGTGATGAAGGATATGCCCAGCGCCTATTTGCTGGGCCGCGGCCCGGCCACCGATTTCCCGGGCGGTATCATGGGCTTTGTCAAGACCGACCCCGAGCTGAAGGTGCCTGACCTGCAATATTTGTTCAGCGCCGCCCCGCCCAACGCCCATCCCTGGTTTCCCCTGATCCGGCCCGCCTGGCGGGACGGCTTTTTCTGCCGGGCCATCCTGCTTCATCCGCGAAGCAGGGGGAGCGTGCGGCTGGCCTCCGCTGATCCCCTGGCCAAGCCTCTTATCCGGAACAATTTCCTGGTCGAGCCCAGTGATCTGGAAACCCTTCGCAAGGGCGTCCGCCTGGCCCGGCATTTTTCCATGCAGCCGGCGCTTGATCCTTTCCGGGGAGCCGAAGTAACACCGGGCGCCGAGGTAACCGGTGATGACGCGCTTGATGATCATATCAGTCGCACCTCCATGACCGTTTATCATCCCAACGGCACCTGCCGCATGGGTCCCGATGATGCTTCGGTGGTGGACGGGACCTTGCGGGTGAGGGGGGCCGACGCTCTGCGCGTGGTGGATGCCTCAATCATGCCCGATCTGGTTGGCGGCAATACCAACGCCGCCGTCATGGTCATCGCCGAGAAGGCCGCGGACATGATTCTCGCTGGTGATTGAACCCGGCCCCTTCCCGGGACTATGTTAGGGCCAGTCAAACAACAAAGGGGGAGATGGTCATGCCCGGTGGATCAGGGGAATTAAAGGATTATGTGGGCCGCAAATGGACCACCGAGGACGTCATCACGGCGGTCCAGATGGCCAAATTCTCGGCCACGATGAACCGGGATGATGAACCACTGAATGAGGGCGATCCTCTTCCGTTCGGATGGCACGGCCTCTATTTCCCCAGGCTGCACCAGACCCAGGAATTGCCCCGCGACGGCATGGTCCCGGAAATCGAGGACGGCCCGCCAAATCCCCTGCCCAACCGCATGTATACGGGCAACAATATGCGCTTTCATACGCCGCTACGCATCGGCCAGACTGCGACCAAGGAAATGGAACTGCTCAGCGTTACGCCCAAGGAAGGGCGGGCGGGATCCCTGGTCTTTGTCGATTTCGCCCTCCGTATTTCGGGCCCCGACTGGCTTTCCACCGAAGACGTGATAAATTTCGTCTTCAAGGAGCCCGACAAATCGGGCGGGGCCCCGCGGCCCGGCCAGCCCGGCCCGACCGAAGCCACCTGGAAGCGCCAGGTGAGCGCCGATATGGTCATGCTGTTTCGTTTTTCGGCGGCCACCTTCAATCCCCACCGAATTCATTATGATCACCGCTATGTCACCGAGGTGGAAGGCTATCCGGCCATCCTGGTGCATGGGCCCCTGACCGCCATGTGGATGATGGAGCTTGCCTGGGACCACAACCCGGGCCGGGTCATGAGCAGCTTCACCCAGCGCGCCCGGGCGCCTGTTTTCGTCGATGAACAGGTTACCGTCCTTGGCGAGCCATCGGCGGACGGGAATTCATGTGAGCTTTGGGCCGTTAAGGAAGACGGCACCCTGGCCATGCAGGCCGACGTTACTTTCGGCTGAGGGGAGCATTCGAATGAGCTATGAGCATATTACCTATGAGGTAAAGGATAAGCTGGCCCACCTCACTTTTAACCGCCCAGAAAAAAAGAACGCCATCCATTGGCCCATGTCCAATGAAATCAGCCACGCGCTGCGCGCCGCCGAAGAAGACCCCGGCGTCACGGTGATCATCTTAAGGGGGGCGGGGTCGTGCTTTTCGGCGGGCTATGATCTGGGCGGCGCCATCGGCGAGCCCCGGCGCCAAAAGGGAGCCGTGGCGGCTGGCGCGGAAGATGGTGGTGCCGAAATCAGTGTCTGGGATTCGCGCGCCAGGATTCAGGCCCATAACGAATTTCTGATGGAAATCTTCAATAACTGGAAGCCGATCATCGCCCAGGTGCATGGCCCCTGTCTGGGGGGCGCTGCCGGGCTGGCCCTGGCCTGTGACATGCTCATTGCATCGGATGATGCGCGCATCGGTTACCCACCCGTCAGGGCCATCGCGCCCGGCGAGGAAACCGCCATTTTTATTTGGCATGTGGGGCCGAAAAAGGCCAAGGAGATGAACTTCACCGGCGATTGCCTGACCGGTGCCGAAATGGTCGAACATGGCATGGCCAATTATGTCTTTCCCCTGGATCAGGTGGAAGCCGAGACCGATAAGATTGCCAAACGCATCGCCAATGTGGATGTGGAGCTGTTGTCTTTGTCCAAAAAAATGGTCAACCGGGTATTGGACCATCAGGGATTTTCCCTGTCCCTGCAGGCGGGCAGCGATTTCGTCACCCTGGCCAACCGCTTGCCGTCAAACAAAGAATTCAAGCGCATCGTCAAGGAAGACGGTTTGCGCGCGGCCCTTAAATGGCGGGACGGGCCCTTTGGCGGCGGGCTGGGCCGCTATCCGCCACCCGCCGGGGAAGACGTAGAGTGATCGAAAGTCTGGCCGATATCGAGGCGTTCGAGCGCACACCGCTTAAGGAGCGCATGGAGGCCTGGACGATCCATGATCTGGTGGCCCGGGGAGCGGCGATCAACCCGGACAATCCGGTCCTTCATTACATTCTGGATGGTGATCCGGAAGAAGAGCCCCTGACCATCACCTATGCCCAGTTTATGACCCGCATCACGCAGACGGCCAATCTGTTCCACCGTTTGGCCCCGGGTGAAGCCATCGGTGTTCTTCTGCCCATGGTGCCGGAGAATTTTTTTCTGCTTTGCGGCATACCCAGCGCCGGCATTCTGGCCCCGGCCAATTGGATGTTGGAGCCATCCGCCATCGCCGGGATTTTCAAGGCGGCCAAGGTCCGGATTATCGTCGCGCTGGGCCCCACGCCCGGCTTCGAGATTTGGCAAAAGGCGGAAAAGGTGGCGGAATTGCTGGGCGGCGATACGCGCCTTATCCAGGTCCAGGGGGCGGGCGGCACGGTGGAGCCCGAGATGGATTTCCGAGTCTTGATGGAGACAGAGCCGGGGGACAAGCTGGCTTTCACTGATTTGCCGGAACCCGGCGACACGGCCATCTATTGCCCCACCGGCGGGACCACGGGATCGCCCAAGCTGGCCCCTTTGCGCCATGAATCCATCGCCTATAAATGCCATGTCTATGGCTGGGTGCTGGGCTTTGAGCCGACGGATATCATCTTCGCGGGCACGCCCTTGTTTCATTCAGGCGGCATCGTCAATAGGACCATGAGCCCATTATTCCAGGGCATGACCAATGTGATCCTCAGCCCCCATGGGTTCCGCAACAAGAACATCGTCAAGAATTTCTGGAAGCTGGTGGAACGCTACAAGGCGACCGAGCTGGTGGCCGTGCCCACCGTGATTTCAGCGCTCGCCAACAATCCGCCGGTGGATGAGGATGTGAGCACCATGAAGCCCTTCGCCAACACGGGATCGGCGGGCATGCCGGGCGCCCTGACCCGCAAGATCGAGACGGCTATCGGTGTGCGGGTCTTGTCCAATTACGGGCTGACGGAAAATACGGCATCGGCGGCGGCACCCCCCCGGGGTGGAGAGCCCCGCTACGGCGCTAGCGGCATGCGTCTGCCCTATACCCAGATCAAGACGGTGGTGGCGGAAAAGGGCGCCATCATCCGCGATTGTACGCCCGATGAAATCGGCATCATTACGGTCAAGGGGCCGGGCGTGATCGGGGGCTATGTGGATTCCAGGCTGGACAAGGATTTGTTTTTCGAAGGCGGCTGGCTCAATACGGGCGATCTGGGGCGCATTGACGAAGACGGGTTCATCTGGGTCACGGGCCGGGTGAAGGATCTGATCATCCGGGGTGGCAATAATCTGGACGCCAAGATGATCGATGAAACCCTTTTGGAGCATGATGCCGTGGAGCTGGCCGCCGCCGTCGGCAAGCCGGACTCCTATGCCGGCGAGCTGCCCGTCGCCTATGTGCAACTGAAAGAAGGTGTGGTGGCCAGCGCCGAAGAGATAAAAGAATTCGCCCGCGCCAACATAGAAGAGCGGGCCGCCGCGCCGACTGAAGTTTTTATCGTCGACCCCATGCCCCTGACCGAGGTGGGTAAGATATTCAAGCCGCTGCTCCGCCTGGATGCGGCGGGCCGGGTGTTCTGCGAAACCCTGGCCTCGCTTAATCTGGACGGGGCGGGTTTCGAAGTGGAAGCGCGCAATGATCCCACACATGGCACACTGGTGGCCGTATCCTTAAGCGGCGAGGGCATGGACCGGGACGTCATCAGCGGGCGGGTCAGCGAAAGTCTCGGTGCCTTCACCCTGGCCCATGAGGTAACCTGGGCGTGAGAGAGCCGATGATGCCCAGGCAGTATGAGCCGATCCGCAGTCTTGAGGATAATGCGGAGATCGAGCGCATTCCCTTTTCCGAACGGCTGGAATGTTTTGACACCCCCGGCCTGATTCGGGCCGGCGCCGACATCGATCCCGCCAAAACCGTCTTTCATTATCTGGTAACCGGCGATGATGACGAGGTGCCTCTCAGCGAAAGTTATGGTGAATTTTTGGGCCATCTTCATCAGGCGGCCAACCTGTTCCACCGCCTGGGCGTGGGGCCGGACGACACCGTCGCCCTGTTGCTCCCCAACCTGCCCCAGACCCTTTATGCCCTTTGGGGCGGGCAGGTCCCGGGGATCGTGAGCCCCATCAACTGGATGCTGGAACCCCACCACATCGCCGGCATTCTGAAGGCCACTAGGGCCAAATTGCTGGTGACCCTAGGGCCGGAGCTGGAATTCGGTATCGGCAAAAAAGTAGCCGCCATACGCGGTGATCTTCCTCATCTGGAGCATGTTCTCCAGGTGCCTTGGGGCGGAGGGTCCGCGCCGGAAGCGGAGGATTTTAATCTGCTCCTGGATGCCGAGCCCTCCGAACTTACCTTTCAGCGGGACATTGATCCGGAAGACGTGGCCCTTCATTTGCATACCGGCGGCACCACGGGTGCGCCCAAGGTGGCACGCCTTCTGCACCGGGGCATGGCCTATCAATTCTGGATCAACACCTGGATGAAGGGGCTAACGGTGGAGGACCGCATGTTTTCCGGCGGGCCTTATTTTCATGCCGGCGGCATCATCAATGATTCACTGGCGGCCCTGGCTGGCGGCATGACCCAGGTCATTCTGGGCCCCACCGGTTACCGCAACCGGAACATCGTGAACAATTACTGGAACCTGGTGGAACGATATTCCATCACCCGGATGAACGGCGTACCGACGGTCCTTTCCATGCTTTGCGCCAATCCGCCCACCGGCCAGGATATCAGCTCGCTTCATGAACAATCGGCCACCGGGTCCGGGGGGTTTCCGGCCGAGCTGGCACGTTCACTGGAAAGCCTGGTCGGGGTGCGGACCCTGCTGACCTATGGGGCCACCGAGTTCACCTGCAATATTTCCCTGGCCCCCCGCGATGGTGATCCGCGCTATGGCTCCAGCGGCATACCCTGGCCCTATAGCCGTATCCGCGCCGCCAAAATGGATGATGAGGGAAATTACATCCGGGACTGCGAGACCGACGAGATCGGCGCCCTTTTGGTCAAGGGACCCAGCGTCATTCCCGGGTATCTGGATGAGGCGGCGAACCGCAATTTGTTCATCGACGGCGATTGGATCAACAACGGTGATTTGGGGTGCATCGACCAGGACGGCTATCTCTGGGTCACGGGCCGGGCCAAGGATTTGATCATCCGGGGTGGGCATAATATTGATCCGGGCTTGATCGACGAGGTGCTGATCGAGCATCCGGCCGTGGAGCTGGCCGCCGCCGTCGGCAAGCCCGACGCCCATGCGGGCGAATTGCCCACCGCCTATGTACAACTCAAAGACGGCGCCACTGCCACGGCGGAAGAAATCAAAAGCTTCGCCCGGGCGCGTATCCCGGAACGGGCGGCGGTGCCGGGAGAAATCCATATTCTGGATACCATGCCGCTCACGCAAGTGGGCAAAATATTCAAGCCGGCCCTGCGCCTTGATGCGGCCCAGCGGGTATTTGCCGGAATTCTGGAGCCCCTGGCCGAAAACGGGGTGGCGCTCGGCGTGACGGTGGGCGAGGATGGCAAATTGGGCGACTTGGCGACGGTAACACTGGAAGCGATGAGCGGCGAGCGGGCGGCAAAAACAGAAGCGGAAATTCACCGAAGGCTCGGCGCCTTCGTCATGGCACATAAAGTGGTGCGAACCTAACGCGGAGAGGAAAATATGTCTCGACTCAATCTAAGTCTGGCTGTTTGCGATTATGATCATATACGCGACATCGTGCAGGGCACGGTGCGCCCCGAAGGCATAGACATCACCCCCATGCTCTTCGCCGAGCCCCATGTAATTTTCCACCGGGCGACCAATTATGGTGAATTTGACATCAACGAAATGTCCTTCGGGCGCTATATTTCGTTGGTTTCCCAGCGCAAGAACCAGATGATTGCCATTCCCGTTTTCCCATCCCGGGTGGCCCGTATCGGAGCCTTCTTCGTGCGTGCCGGATCCAAGGTCAAGGCGCCCAAGGATCTGGCCGGAAAGCGCATCGGCATTCCCGAATGGGCCCAGACCGCGACCATCTATGCCAGGGGCTGGTTGGAACATACCGTGGGGGTGGATCTGAAATCCATCTCCTGGGTGCAGACCGGCGTCGATCAGCCGGGCCGCCCCGAACCGGTCAAGCTGAAACTGCCCAAGGGAATGAAGGTAAAGCCCAACACCGAAAAATCATTGAGCCAGTTGCTGCTGGACGGCGAAATCGATTGCGCCCTCACCGCATTGCCGCCCAAACCCTTCCGCGATGGAGATAAGCGCATCAAAAAGCTGGTGCGCAATGCCCGTAAGGTGGAGGAAGACTATTACAAGGAGACCGGCATCTTCCCCATCATGCATCTGATCACCATCCGCAAGGAGGTGGCCGAAAAATATCCGTGGGTGGCTGTGAATATGATGGAGGCTTTCGAGGAAGCCAAAAACAATGGGTTGCGCCGCGCCCTGCATGCCTCCCATTCCCACAATCCTATACCCTGGGGGCAAGATGGCGCGGCCCATGCCCGCGACCTGTTCGGCGATGATTTCTGGCCCTATGGGTTGGAGCCCAACCGCCCGACCATCGAGGCCTTTCTCAAATTCGGCTATGAGCAGGGCGTCTGTCACCGCAAGGTAAAACCCGAAGAGCTGTTCCTGCCCCAGTCGCTAAATCCGGCGACGACCTGATTAGAGGTGTCTCCCGGTGAACATCCAGCACCCGGTTCAAAATTCCATGAAACCCGGCAAGTGGGTCAAGACATCGTGCAAGATATGTCTGTTTACCTGCAACATGCGGGTCCTGGTTTCTGACGAGGGCGTGGTGCTCAAGGTGGAGGGTGAACCTTCCAGCGTGGCCAACGGCTCCCGGCTGTGTACCAAGGGCAATGCGGCGATCATGCGCCATTATGATCCCAACCGGTTCAAATCGCCGCTGCGCCGCACCAACCCGGGAAAGGGGCCGGGCGTGGATCCCAAATGGGAGCCCATGAGCTGGGAAGAGGCCCTTACCCTGGTTGCCGCCGAACTCAAGAAAACCCGCGACGATGATCCGCGTAAACTGTTGCCGGCCATCGGCTATTTCCACAAAGGTTATTTGCGGGCCTGGCCCAATGTGTTCGGCACCAAGAATATCTTTTCGTCCCTTTCCAGCTATTGCGGCGGCGGCTACCACTCCATGAACGGGCTGATCCATTCCACTTTTTCCGTCGCCACGGACGTCAATTATTGTGATTACTGGCTGACCAACGGATCGGGTGACGGGTTCTCCTCCCATATGCAGGTGGCGGCCCAGGCGGGCATGGTGGCCGATGCCAGGGTGGAGCGGAACATGCGCGTCGTCTGCGTCGAGCCCCGCCTGTCGGTGGGCGGCGCCAAGGCGGAAGAATGGGTGCCCATCCGCCCGGCGACGGACCGCTTTTTCGCCCTGGGGCTTTGCCATGTGATGGCCGCCGAGAAGCTCTATGACGAGGTGTCCCTCAAAAAGGATACCAACGCGCCCTATCTGGTGGGAGGCGACGGCTATTTCGTGCGCGACGGGGAAGGCCGGGTGCAAATTTGGGACCCGGTGGACGGAAAGGCCAAATGCTGGGACGACGAAACCATTCAGGATTTCGCCTTGGAAGGTTCCTATGATTTCGGCGGCGCACCCTGCAAGCCGGGGTTCCAATTGTTCAAGGAAATCCTGGAAGACTGCACGCCCGAAAAGATGTCTGAAATCTGTACGGTGCCGGCTGACACGATTGCCCGCATCGCCCGCGAATTCGCCAAGGCGGCGCGCATCGGTGCCACCATCGAAGTGGATGGGCGGACCCTGCCACTCCGTCCCGCTTCATATATTTATTACCGGGGCGCCAGCGCCCATAAATATGCCACCCTTTCCAATCATGCCTTCAAGATGGTCAATATGCTGATCGGCAATATCGATGCGCCGGGCGGCCATGTGGGGGTAACGGTGGATGACAAGATGGTCGATAACGGCCATGTGGCACCTGGTGCGGACGGGCTGATCGATGTGGTCACTCATCCGTTTGGTCCGCCGCCCGCCTTTTCCTATCCGCCCAACGAATCCCATCTGGAAGGCTATTTCCCGTTAGGCTGGATTCCCGGCCATCTCAATCATCAGGTGCTGAGTGATCCGGAAAAATTCGATCTGCCCTACAAACCCGATACCGTGCTCCTGTGTCACGCCAATCCCATCTGGAGCGTGCCCGGCAACCGGGAGACCTGGTATGAGCTGCTCCGTTCCATGCGCTTCATGGTGGCCATCGATATTATTCCCAACGACACCAACATCTTTGCGGACGTGATCCTGCCCGGTCACGATTTCCTGGAATCCTGGAACATGCTGATGAATGACGCGGCGCATACGGAAGGGATGAGCCTGCGCCAGCCGGTCTGCGAGCCGCTTCATGACACCAAATCCGACGAGGAAATTTTCAACGAATTGGCCGAGAGGCTGGGTTTTTTGGAAGACTGGAACGACCGGCTGAACCACGCCATCGGCCTGCATATGAAGCCGGACCTCATGCTCGATCTGGACAAGAAGCACTCGGACAAGGAAATTGCCGAACGCAAAGGCAAGCTTTGGAACAACAAGGATCTGGATTGGTATGCCGAACACGGCCATTCGGTGACCCCCAGGCGCCCCGATAAATGGTACCGCCCCTGGGAAGGCATGCGGCTGCGCTTTTACATAGAGGACATTGTCCGTGCGCGCGATGAACTGAAAGGCAAAATGGAAGACGCCCAGGTGCCCACCCGGGATGAATGGGAATGGCAATGCTATCAGCCCCTGCCCGTACCTCTGCTGGACCCGGTGTTGGAAGAGCCCGCCGAATTCGATCTCTACGCCATCACGTTTAAAGAAGTGCAGCTGAATTTCGCCGAGACCCTGGGCAATCCATGGATCGATGATGTGGTTTTCCGAGATCCCATGCACACCACCTTTTTGCTCAATGCGAAACCCGCGAGGATAAGGGGCTGGCAAATGGCGACGTTATCCAGTTGGATTCGCCTTATGGCCATATCGTCGGGCGCATTTCCCTGTCCCAAGGCGTGCATCCGGAAACCGTTTGCGTTTCCAATGCCCTGACCCGGGAGGCCGGCGTGCATTCCAGCGTGCGTCCCGGCGGCGGGCATTTCAACGAACTTCTGCCGGCTGATCTGCACAATACGGATGCCTGTTCGTCTCAGCCCGAAACCGTGGCCCGGGTCAAGATCACCAAGCTTTCCACAATGCCTGAAAATATGGGGCCGGACAGCGCTTTTGCTTAAGAGTCTGGAGCCCCGCGTTCCAGACCGGCTATGAAATTATCGATCAAAAGCCCGGCCATCTCGTCCAGCCCGCCCTCGATCACCGTGCCCAGCTTGCCGGTCATGGCCAGGGAACAAAGCCCGTGTAGTCCGCCCCACAGGACGGCAGCGGCGCGGTGGCATTCAGCTTTTGCATCAGGGGAAAACAAAGGCGTCAAGGCCGCTTCCAGCAATCCCAAAGGGTGCTGCACTTTTAGAATATACCAATCGGGCAGCTCCGTATCCTTGGGCCAGATATGGTCGAAAAGGACGCTCCATAAATTGGTGTGGGCCTGGACGAATTCCAGGTAGCGTTTGATAAGGGCATGGACCGCCTGACGGGGTTCGTCGCCCGGCGCAACTTCCGATAATGCCTCATAGAGAGCATCTAGGGTGCGGCCGTTAAGATGCAGGATCAAAAAATCCAGATTCTCAAAAACATTGTAAACGGTGCCGACCGAGCAGCCGATGCGCTTGGCGATTTGGCGCGCCGTCAGGCCGGACAGGCCATCCTGGGCGGCGATATTACGGGCTTCGCCAAGGGCGTGCTCGAAGATTTCCTGGCGATTGAGTTCCGCTTTGTTTTTCATGGCTTGAATATACACAATAAAATTAGTGTTGAACATAGTTCATTTTTTTTATAAAAGGGGCACAGAGATGAAACAGGGCTGGATAAAGCCACCGAAGATGTTTTGTCGAAAACGTCCAGTTCAACAGGAAAGTTCTTGAATTTGCTTTGTGTTTTGTATCAAAACCAACATTGAGCAACCCGGCTAAGGGGTAAAATTGGGGAAAGCCGGATAGGGTGCTCAAGGGGAACAGGAAATGAGGCCCAGGGGTAAGCTGGTTATCGGCATCGATGTGGGATCGACCACGGTCAAATGCGCCGTGGTGGAACCCGGCACGCTGGAAATCATCTGGTGCAATTACGAGCGCCACGAAACCCGGCAAGCCGAAAAGGTGGCCCAGATGCTGGGCGAGATTGAGGCGGCCTTTCCCGATGTAACTCCTGCCGATATGCGCTGCTTCATCACCGGATCGGGTGCGGCCCCCATCGCCGATCCCATCGGCGCCAGATTTGTCCAGGAAGTCAACGCGGTCACCATTGCGGTGGAAAAGCTGCATCCGGAAGCGGGCAGCGTCGTCGAGCTGGGCGGCCAGGACGCCAAGATCATCATCTATGACATGGATCCGGAAAATGGAGAGCGCCGGGCCATCGCCTCCATGAATGACAAATGCGCATCCGGCACAGGCGCCACCATCGATAAATGCCTGCTCAAGCTGGATATGGTGGAAGAAGAGTTGGCCGGCCTCCAATTCGATGATGAAAAGCTGCATCATGTGGCGGCCAAATGTGGTGTCTTCGCTGAAACCGATATCGTCAATTTGGTAAAATCCGG
>CAZBQG010000028.1:0-7692 GCA_964493945.1 uncultured Rhodospirillaceae bacterium | reverse complement strand
GGCATCGTCATGCAGAATCTTTCTGTCCTGACCCGGGGGCGGACTTTGCGCCATTGCGTCCTTTTGCTGGGTGGGCCCAATAGCTTCCTGCCGTTTCTCAAGGAATGCTGGCGCCTGCGCATCCCAGAAATCTGGGAGGAGCGCGGCTACGCGGTGCCCGATAAGCCCATCGAAGAGCTTATCTTCGTGCCCGAAAACGCCGTCTATTTCGCCGCCGCCGGGGCCGCCATATTCGGCATGGAGGAGCCACAGGATGTGGGCCGTTATCTGGGGCTGAAAGGTTTAAGGGAATTTATCGCCCATGGCCGCAAGGTGCGCCTGGGCGGTACGGCGGGCCCGGCATTGATCGAGGGGCCGGAAGAACTCAGCGCCTTCAGGGAACGCTACACCATCCCCAAATTCTCAAGCCCTAGTCCGGAACCCGGAAGCGTGATCCGGGGCACCATCGGTTTCGATGGCGGCTCCACCACCTCCAAGGCCGTGCTCATCGACGAAGAGGGCGAGATTCTTTGCAAACAATATCTCATGAGCAAGGGCAATCCGATCCAGGACGCCAAGGAAATCCTCCAAGCGTTCCGTGACTTTGGGGCGGATTACGGATGTTCGATGGAAATCCAGGGCTTTGGCGTGACCGGCTATGCCACCGATGTTTTGAACAATGCCCTGGAATGCGATGTGGGCATGGTTGAAACCATCGCCCATATGATCAGCGCCAAACGCTCTTGCGGCGACGATATCGACGTCATCTGCGACATCGGTGGCCAGGACATCAAGGTCCTGTTCATGCAAAACGGCGTAGTGCGCAATTTCCGCCTGTCCAACCAATGTTCCGCCGGCAACGGCATGCTGTTGCAGGCCATGGCCGATCAGTTCGGCGTCAATGTGCGTGATTACGCCGACATCGCCTTTCAGGCCGAATTGTCGCCCAAATTCAGCTATGGCTGTGCCGTCTTCCTGGATACGGACCGGGTCAATTTCCAAAAGGAAGGCTTTTCCAGAGACGAGCTGTTTTCCGGCCTGGCCCAGGTGTTGCCCAAAAATATCTGGCAATATGTGGTGCAGATTCCCAGGCTTGCCGAACTGGGCAGCAAATTCGTCCTGCAAGGCGGCACCCAGCATAATCTGGCGGCGGTCAAGGCCCAGGTGGATTACATTTGCGACCGGGTGCCGGGCGCCCAGGTGCTGGTCCATCCCCATTGCGGCGAAGCGGGCGCCATGGGTGCCGCCCTGGAAGCCCAGACCAAGGTCAGGGAACGGGGGCATTCCACATTCATCGGGTTGGATGGAGCCATCGATCTGGAATATGAGTCGCGCACCGATGAGTCCACGCGGTGTTTCTTTTGCGCCAATAATTGTTCGCGGAGCTTCATCGATACCCGCGCCCCCGATGGCCGCACCAGCCGCTATATTGCCGGATTTTCCTGTGAAAAAGGCACGGTCGAATCGAAAGAGGAAGTGATCCGGCTGAACAAGGAACGAAAACGCCTGAAGGCTGAATATCCCAATCTGGTGGAAGACGAAGCACGCGGCGCCTTCAAACATTTCCACGACCCCAGACCGCCACCCGATGCCCAGGGGCTGATCAAGACAGAACAGGTAAGCAGGCGCCTGATGGGTCTGGGTACGGTGCGCCGCAAAATGGTTGAGCGGCCCTTCCGGGCATCAACGGCAGAGGCAATTGCCCGGCGTGGGGAAATTCGTGTGGGTATCCCCCGGGCGCTCAATACCTACAGTTTCGCGCCGCTCCTCCGGGCCTATCTGGAAGCCCTGGGCGTGGCACCCCGCAATATCGTTTTCTCCGATGAGACGTCGGAAGAATTATGGCTGCAAGGCAGCAAGATGGGCTCCATCGATCCCTGCTTTCCGTCCAAGGTGGCCCTGGCCCAGGTGCATAATCTTTTGCACCGCAAACATGTCCGCAAGCCGCTGGATTACATCTGGTTCCCGGGGATCACGGCCATGCCCACCTTTGTCAGCCAGGTGATGGGCTCCAATTGCTGCCCCATCGTCGCCGGCACGCCGGCGGTGGTGCAGGCGGCCTTCACCACGGAAAAGGATTTCTTCGCCGAGGCAGGCATCGAATTTCTCTGCGCCTCGCTCAATCTGGAAATCGAAAGCCAGGGGCGCCAGCAATTGTTCGATCTTTGGGGCCCGCGCCTGGAGATCACCGAAGATGAAAATGACTGGGCCTGGGAGCAGGCCCTGAAGGCCATGGAGCTTTTTGGCCAGTCCCTGGAGGCCAAGGGCCGCGAAATTCTGGATCAGGCGGAGCGGGATAACGGCGTGGTGTTGCTCATGATCGGGCGTCCCTATCACAGTGACCCGGGCCTTAACCACGAAATCCCGGAAGAATTCCAAGCCCTCGGCTATCCCGTCCTGTCGCTGCGCTCCATCCCCAAGGATGCGGATTATCTTAAGCGCTTTTTCGCCAAAGACCTTGAAAGCGGCATCATTGATGACGTGTTTGATGTCCGCGATGTGTGGCCCGAAAACTATTCGGTCAACAGCGTGCAAAAGGTCTGGGCCGCGAAATTCGCCGCCCGCCATCCCAATATCGCCGTGCTGGATCTTTCCAGCTTCAAATGCGGCTCGGACGCGCCCACCTATGGGATCATCGACGGCATCATCGGCGCCGGCGAGACGCCCTATCTGGCGCTCCATGATCTGGACGCCAACAAGCCGACCGGTTCCATTCAACTCCGCGTCAAGACCTTCGCCCATGCACTTGATCTTTACAAAAAGCATTTGCAGGATGTGGCGGCGAGGAAGGCGGAGCTGGAACGATCCGTCGCCGGTCACCGCCGCCGCCTGCTGGCCGGTCAGCCAGAAATTAACCCTCTTCCCATCATGTCCCCAAACGGGACAAACAAGGGAGCCCAACATGCCAGATGACAATGCTGCCATTGAGGCCGAGCTTCTCGATTTTGAGGCCCAGGAGAGAAAGCGTCTTGGTTTGGATGAGACAGATAATCATTGGCGCGATGCCAACCCGAAGCGCTTTGCCCGGGTCCGGCGGGACCAGATCACGGTTTTGTTTGGCGGCTTGACCGGCCTGCACGACGCCCTGGTCGAGGCCGCCTTGGCTGGTCTTGGTTACCGGGCCAAGGCGCTGCCCTGTCCGGATTCCGAATCTCTGCAAGCGGGTAAGGAATTTGGCAACCGGGCGCAATGCAATCCAACTTATTTCACCGTCGGCAATTTGTTGAAATATATTACCCGCCTGCGCGATGAGGAAGGCATGGAAGCAACCGACATCGTCAATAATCATGTCTTTCTGACCGTCGGTGGTTGCGGACCCTGCCGTTTCGGAACCTATATCACCGAGTACCGCAAGGCGCTGCGCGATGCCGGCTTTAAGGGGCTGCCTGTCTTTGACATAAGGGATATGGGCCAGCAAAAAAACAATCCCGGTGCGGCGGGTCTGGAGTTGAACGCCAAATTCGGCATCGCTTTTTTCAAATGTATCCTGGCCGGTGACATCATCAATGCGCTCGGCTACCGCATCCGACCTTATGAGCGGGTGGCGGGCGCCGCCGATAAGGCGCTGGAACAATGCAAGGAAATTCTCTGCGCCGCCTTGGAGGGCAGGCGTTCAGTCATGCACGCCCTTTACCGCTGCCGCAAAATACTGGCACGGGTCGAGGTCGATCACCAGCTTCGCAAACCCAAGGTTTCGGTGATCGGCGAGTTTTGGGCCATGACCACCGAGGGCGAGGGAAATTACCGGCTGCAACGGTTCCTGGAAGCCGAGGGAG
This sequence comes from uncultured Rhodospirillaceae bacterium, assembly GCA_964493945.1. Taxonomy (GTDB): domain Bacteria; phylum Pseudomonadota; class Alphaproteobacteria; order Rhodospirillales; family UBA2165; genus CAZBQG01. The sequence continues at coordinate 3,937 of CAZBQG010000028.1, read as the reverse complement.
CGGAATGCGAGACCCAGATGATCACCACCTGGGCCGCCTATGAACTTTGGGAAATGCAGTTCGACACCCGCCAGCGCATGGCGCTGAGGCGGAGTGAGCGCGGCAAGCACGAAAAGGAAAGTGACAAGCCCCTTCGTACCCTGGCCATTCTGTGGACCATCCGCGGCCTGTTGGAAAAATTGTTCGGGCTGTGGGCCTGGATTGCCGGGCTCAGGCATTTCCATTTGCCCAACATGGAACATCTGGCCGCCATCGCCCACGAATATTATCCCGTCCAGTTGCGGGGCGGCGAAGGCCATATGGAAGTGGGCAAGGTGATCGATACCTTCGCCCGCAAAAAGGCCCATCTGGTGATCAGCGTGAAGCCCTTTGGCTGTATGCCTTCATCGGGCGTTTCGGACGGCGTCCAATCCATGGTCACGGCCAAATTCCCGGAAGCCAATTTCTGCGCCATCGAGACATCCGGCGATGGCGCGGTGAGCGTTTATAGCCGCATCCAGATGGCCTTGTTCAAGGCCCGGGCCAGGGCCAAGGAAGAATATGAGCAGGCCCTGAGCGAGTGCGGTGGGGAGGCGGCACCCGGCCGGAAAGCCACCAGCTACGCCTATTATCCCCGCCATGTGGTGGCCGGTACGGCGGCCAATGCGGTATTGGAGGCCGGAGGCAACCGCTAGTCAGGACGAAAAATAGAGCTGTTTTCAGGGGAGGGGAAGCCCATGCTCAGCCATGAAGAGAACGAACTTGTCACCAGGGTCGGGCCCGGCACGCCCATGGGCCAGACCATGCGCCGCTACTGGATGCCGGCTTTGCTTTCCAGTGAGCTGCCCGAGCCCGACGGCGCGCCGGTGCGGGTCAGGCTGCTGGGCGAGGATCTGGTTGCCTTTCGCACGAGCGATGGCGATGTGGGCCTGATCGATGATTATTGCCCGCACCGGGGCGCTTCCATGTGGCTTGGGCGCAACGAGGAAAACGGGTTGCGTTGCGTCTATCATGGCTGGAAATTCGATATCGAAGGCAATTGCATCGATCAGTTGAGCGAGCCCGATCAGTTTGCCGACAAGGTGCGCATCAATGCCTATCCGGTGGTTGAGATGGGCGGCATCGCCTGGGCCTATATGGGCCCGCCGGACAAAAAACCGGCGCCGCCCAAATTCGCCTGGACCCAGCTTCCCCACACTCACCGCGCCGTGACCAAAGTCGTGCAGGAATGCAATTGGCTGCAGGCCATGGAAGGCGGTATAGACACCGCCCACTTTCCGATCCTGCATGGCGCGATCAAAAAGAATCCCCGCGAGGTTGGTATTGCGGTGGATGATGCGGCGATCCTAGGCGACCCGGCGAGGCTTGAGGTCGAGCTCACCGATTACGGCTACCGCTATTTCGGCCTGCGCACTGTTGACGGGGTTCAGCGCTTCGTCCGGGGCTATCAATTCGTTATGCCCTTTACCGTATTGCGCCCGACCAAGCCTCATATTGAGCAGATCCACGGCCATTACTGGGTGCCCATGGATGATGAAAATTGCATGGTTTGGAACTTCTATTACAGCTTCGGCGACGAACCCATGAGCGAGGAAACCCGCAAAGATGGGTTCGGCGGAAACCGCTATGATTCACATGTGGACAGAGAAACCTTCCGCTCCCACCGCGACAAGTCCAATGACTGGATGATCAATAGGGACATGCAAAAACACGATACCTATACGGGTGTCAATGGCGTCAATCAGCAGGACCGGGCCGTGCAGGAAAGCATGGGCCTGATTGTGGACCGGTCGCGCGAACATCTGGGCCCGGCGGACGCCGCCATCATCGCGACACGCAAGCTTCTTTTGGATGCCGTCGCCACCGTCGGCAAGGATGGCGATCCGCCGGGGCTCTCACCCAGCTATTACGAGGTGCGCGCCATGGAACGCATTTTGGACATTGATGCGGACTGGCGCGCCGAATTGATGCCCCTGATGCATCCCTAAGGTTATGTGCGCCCGGCCACCCGGGCCATGATACCGTCCAAATCATCGGGCTGTCTGTCACCGACCCAGACCACGTATTGATCGGGGCGCATTAGGATCAGGCGGCGTTCATATTCTTCCCGCCCGCCATCGAAGCTGTCGCGGATGACGGCCAGGGGTATGTTCAATTTCCCCGCCACCTGCTGGAACGCCGCGATGGCGCTTTCTTCCGCATCCAGTGCGATAAGGGTAAAGCCCGTGCCCCTCAGCGCAGCACCGATGGGCATGGCTTCGTAGATGTCGCCACCCGCCGACAGTTTGCGGGGCGGCAGATGGTGCCCGGTCCTGGCTTCGATGGTGTGGGTGCCGTGGGCGCTGATCTTGCCGCCCGGGCCCCCCATGACCACCGAAGATCCTTCATAATTGGGCTCATAGGTTTTGCGCAAAGGGGCGCCGCCGGTGTTGCGTTGCTCCCAGGCCTCGCGGAAGCCCTCCGGCCCATCCTTTTCCGGGCTGTGGCGTTTGAGCCATTCCCGGTCCGCCTTGATCCAGCCGGCGATGAAATCCTCGCCCGTATCCCTGAAAATGGGGCGCCGTTCCTCGGTATAGCTGTCCAAAAGCGCATCGCCGCCCCAGCCCAGACATTTGGCGGCCAGCTTCCAGCCCAGATTGGCGATGTCCTCGAACCCGTTGTTCACGCCGAGGCCGCCATAGGGCGGGTGGCTGTGGGCTGCGTCCCCACCGATGAAGATGCGTCCGTCCTGAAAGTTTTCGGCCACGGCGATGCGCAGATTCCAAAACAAGACATTGTCGAATTCGATCTTGCATTTGAAGCCGGCGGCGTCCTGGATCAATCCCTCGAAATCGAAATTTTCCTGGGTGGTGTCCGCCGGCACGGGCGTATGGAAGAACCAACCCTCGCCCACATCGATGCGCCCGAAGAATTTCCACGCACCCTCCAGATCAGGATGCAGCGCGTTATAGACCGAGCCGTGGGGATATTTCTCCAGGACTTCGTGCAACTCCTTGGAGCGGAACACGGCCAGCACCATCAATTGGTTGAAATCCGTGCCCACCCGTTTCACCCCGATCAGATCGCGGATGGTGGACCGGCCCCCATCGCAGCCGACCGCGTAATCGGCCTCGATCACTTCCTGGCCGGAACCGCCTTCCTCATTCATAGTGATGCGCACCCCGGCGCCGTCCTGCTCAATCGCCGTCACCGACCAGCCCATCTGGAAATCCACCTCGTCTATGCTGGCCAGCCTGGTGCGCAGCACATTTTCCATATCATATTGGGGCAGCCGTTCGCCGGCCTGATAGTAATAATCCTCCAGCCCCATATCTCCCTGGAAGGATTGGGACCAGTATTCGCCCATCAGATTATCGTAAACGGTGATCCCGCCGATGGGATAATCGGGCGGCATGGCGCGCGCTTTGCGCATTTCCGGCAAAACGTCCCAGAAATAGAAATGCTCAGAGGTGCGCCCGGTCAGGTTCTGGCCTTTTGGGATCGCATGCATTTCGGTTTCGCGCTCGATGATGGCGCATTCGACGCCCCGGAACCCAAGTTCCATGGCCAGCGCCACGCCCACCGGCCCGCCGCCGACGATGACCACCGGATAATGCTTCTTCACCAGCTTCCCCCTCCTCGTCAAAAAAAGATGTCCGCACCCGGGCTGGGGTGCGGACATTCGGTGCTACAATATTTTTTTATTTCCAGGACCAATCGCCGATATGCAGGTCCATGATGGTTGTCGGATTGGGTTTGGCCACCACATTCTTGCGGTGCCCGAAGACCACCGGCAGTTCACTGAAGGCATAGATGTAGTTCTCCGAATTGACCAGATCCATCGCCTTGCGGTAGATCGCCGTGCGCTTGGCCAGGTCGAACTCGGTGGCTCCCATCTTGCGCGCCTTCTTGATCGCCGGATCGCCGTTATAGTTCCGGTTGCCGGCGAAGAAGAAGTTCATCAGGTTGGTCGTCGTCG
>CAZBQG010000027.1:0-24156 GCA_964493945.1 uncultured Rhodospirillaceae bacterium | reverse complement strand
GACAAGTCCCAATTCGGCAAGGGCGACATTCGCGGCGTGATCGCGCCGGAGACCGCCAACAACGCGATGAAGGGCGGCGCGCTGCTGCCGACGGTGGCTTTCGGCATTCCGGGCAGCGCGCCGATGGCCATCCTGCTCGGCGCCTTGCTGATCCAGGGGCTGCAGCCCGGGCCCCAGATGCTGACCACCAAACTGCCCATCACTTTCGCCATGATGTGGACGCTGGCCATCGCCAACCTGCTCGGCGCCCTGCTGCTCATGGCGCTGGCCAACCAGGTGGCCAAGGTGTCGTTCCTGCGCGGCCATCTGATCGTGCCGGCGATCTGCCTGTTCGTGTTCATGGGGGCGTGGCTCAGCGGCAACAATCTCGGCGATTGGAACGCGCTGCTGGCCTTCGGAGCGCTCGGCTACATGATGAAGCAGGGCGGCGTGCCGCGGCCGCCACTGGTGCTCGGCTTTATCCTCGGCCCGATCATGGAGGACGCCTTCTCCATCGCCATGTCGGTGCATGACGGCCTGAGCTGGCTGGGGCGTCCCATCTGCCTGGTGATCCTGGCCTTGATCGTGCTCACCATATTGTTCGTCATACGCAACAATTACCGCCAACGGCGGTTGTCCAAGGGGGTGCAACTCGGCGAAACGGCGCGGGTGGATCATGTGGTTGGACTGTTGGTTATCGTGCTGTTCCTGGGCGCCTTCATTTACGCCATATTTCCGGCCCGCGGCTGGCCCAAGGATTCGGGGCTTTTTCCGCTGATCACGGTGACGCCGGCGATCGCGCTCGGTCTTTTGGTCATTGGCCTGAGCCTGCGCGACATGGCCACCGCCCGGGCCGAGAGGGAGGCCATCTTTCCGACGCGGGACGAGCTTGGCCGGACGGCTTATTTCATGCTCTGGATGCTGGGCATCCTGGGGATTACGGTGCTCGCCGGGCAACTCGTCGCCCTGCCCCTGTTCATGGCTCTTTATCTGCTGGTCTGGGGCAGATACAAATGGTGGCTGGCGCTCGGTTATGCTGCGGCCGGCTTGGCGTTCATGTACACTCTGTTCGATCAGGTTATCGCCGTGCTGTGGTATCCCTCCATCCTGTTCCCGTGATGCGGGCCGCGGACCATGGAGGCCGATATTGACTTGCCGATGTCGAAAAACAATAATCGGAAGAGGGGGGATCGCAGCGTGGATTTCGAATTACCGGACGAATTGCGTATTCTGAAGGAGACAGTGCGCCGTTTCGTCGACCGGGAAATCATCCCGATAGAGCGCGAGGCCTATGAGGGTTACGAGCTCAAGCCCGAGGTCCGCGCCGACCTGGAGAGCAAGGCGAAGGATATCGGCCTGGCGCTGTTCGACGTGCCGGAGGAATATGGCGGTCTCGGCATGGGATTGCTGGCGCGCTGCGTGGTGTGGGAGGAAATGGGCCGGACCATCGCCATCCCGACGCGTGGCGCCTCGATCTTCGGTCCGGCGGTCAGCCCGATTCTCTACCACCTGAACGACGAGCAGAAGCAAAAGTACCTCTTCCCGGTGATCGCCGGCGAAAAGCTTGCCTGCTTCGCCCAGACCGAGCCCGACGCGGGCGGCGATCCGGGCGGCATGCGCACCACCGCGGTGCGCGACGGCAACGAATACGTGATCAACGGCAACAAGCGCTTCATCAGCCACGCCCATACCGCCGATTTCGCCCAGGTCATGGCCGCCACCGACCGGTCGAAGGGATCGCGCGGCGGCATATCCGCTTTCCTGGTCGATATGGATACCCCCGGCGTCACCGTCACCCGGCGCCAGCGGACCATGATGGATGACGAGCCCTGCGAAATGACCTTCGACAATGTGCGGGTGCCGCCGGAAAACCTCATCGGCGAGGAAGGCCAGGGCTTTGCCTTTGGCCAGCAGTGGATCACCGCCGGCCGCATGCGCCACGGCGCCCGCGGGCTGGGCGTCGCCGAACGCTGTATGGAACTGGCCGGAAAATACGCCACCGAGCGCGTCACCTTCGGCGAGCCCCTGTCCAACCGCCAAGCGGTGCAATGGATGCTGGTGGATTCGTGGATGGAATGCCACACCATACGGCTACTGGTCCACCACGCGGCTTGGCGCGCGGATCAGGGCGAGGATATTCGCTATGAATCCTATATGGCCAAGATCATGGGCGACGAGATGGCCTTCCGCGTCTGTGACCGGGCGATGCAGGTTCATGGCGGCATCGGCCTGACCACCGACCTTCCGATCGAGAAGTTGTGGCGCGATTCGCGCTCGATGGTGATCACCGAAGGCCCACCGGAAATTCTGCGCATGGCGCTGTCGCGGCAATTTTTTCGCGAATACGCCTAACTCATAGTAAAAAAAGGAAACCCAAAAATGGCTGATCAGAAATTTGAATGCATCAAGGTAGAAAAAGAAAACGGTATCACCTGGGTGATGCTCAACCGCCCGGAGAAGCGCAACGCTATGAGCCCGCAGCTCCATTTCGAGATGGACGACACGTTGAAAAACCTGGAGACCGATCCCGAAACCAAGGTGGTGATTATTTGCGGCGTCGGCGGCTATTTCAGCGCCGGCCAGGATCTCAAGACCTTCTTCCGCGAGAACGAGAACAACCCGGCCGGCCGCAAGGCGGCAGCCGAGGCCGCCAACCGCTGGCGTTGGGAGAGGCTGTTCCATTACGACAAGCCGACCATCGCCATGGTCGAGGGCTACTGCGTTGGTGGCGCCTTCATGCAGCTGCTGGGCTGCGATTTCGCCATCGCCGCCAAGGACACCACCTTTTCCCTATCGGAAGTCAACTGGGGCATCCTGCCCGGCGCCCTGGTTAGCAAGGTGGTTTCCGATTTCTGCCTGCCGCGCCATGCGCTCCAATATGCCTGCCTCGGCGAGGCCTTCGACGGCGACGAAGCCGTGCGTATCGGCATGATCAACTACTCGGTGCCCGACGACACGCTGCGCGCGGAGACCGTTAAGCTGGCTGAAAAGCTCATGGCCAAAAGCCCGGCCGTGCTGCGCGCCACCAAGCAGGCCATCAAGCTGGTGCGCACCATGGATGTGGATCAAGCCTACAGCTTCCTCCTGGCCAAGGGCTCCGAGATCAAGGTCGTCGACAAGCAGGATTCCTATCACACGGGCCTGAGCCAGTTCCTCGATGACAAGAGCTACAAGCCGACTTATGAGCCTTTCGCGCTGAAGGAAGAAAGCTAGCGCCTATCGGTGAAGTAAAGCCTTTACGAGCGAGGTGCGGTGTTTCATTCAGCAGAAGCGCTTTTCCGGCCACGAAGTGTCGCCCTCGTCGGCGCTTCGGAGAGCGGCGGAGGTGGTTGGCCAAAAGCGATCTACGCCAATCTGGAATATGCCGGTTTTCCGGCTAAGGTCTATTTGATCAATCCCCGCCGTGAGGAACTCTGGGGCCAGAAGGTCTATCCCGATTTCGCCTCCCTGCCCGAACCGGTGGATTTAGCGCTGACCGTGGTGCCGGCCGAGTTCATTCCCGATCTGCTGGCCGATGGGGTGGCCAATGGCTTGAAGGCGGCACTGGTCTACGCCGCCCGTTTCGGCGAGGGTGGCGACGAGGTGGGGGCGGAGCGGGCCGAAGCATTGCGCCAAATCTGCGAACGCGACGGCTTGGTCCTGTGCGGACCCAACTGCATGGGAGCGCTGTCCTTTCCCAGCAATCTTCTCTTCTACCCGGCCGTTCGCGTGCGGGGTTTGCCCGTCGGTGCCGTCGGCGTCGTCTTCCAGTCGGGCGGCACGTTCATGTTCTGGTTGCAGCGGGCGGCCGAACGGGGGCTCGGTTTTTCCTATGCGGTATCGTCGGGCAACGAGCTCAATCTGGACCTTGCCGATTACATTAATTTCATGGTCGACGATCCCGATACGGGGATTATCGCCTGCATGGTCGAAGGCATCCGCCGCCCCGACGCCTTCATGGAAGCGGCCCGCCGCGCCCTCGAAGCTGAAAAGCCCATCGTCATGCTCAAGGTCGGGCGCAGCGATGCGGGCAAGGAAGCGGCGCAAAGCCATACCGGCGCGATATCCAGCGATGACGATGTATTCCTGACGGTGTGCCGCAAATACGGCGTAGTGCGCTGCTATTCCCTGGACGAATTGATCGAGACCTGCCTGGTGCTCAAGCAGAAGCGCTGGCCCAAGGGACCGCGCATCGGCATGGCCGGATATTCCGGCGGCGGCAAGGGATTGTTCCTCGACTATTCGGCCGATGAGGGCGCGGTGACCGGTCATCTTTCCGACGCCACCGTGGCCGAGATCGAGAAGTTGATCGATAAAGGCCTGTCGGGCCAGACTCCGATCGATTGCGGCGCCGGTATCGCCGGCCGCCAAAAGGATTACAGCCGGGTCTGCCAGCTCCTGGCGACCGATGACGGTGTGGATATCGTTGCCGTGCAGGGGCAAATGCCGAGCAGCGCCGACGATACCAGCGACCCCACGGTCTTTTCCGATGTGGTCGATGCCACCGACAAACCGGTGATGGCCTATGTGCGTGTGTCGCAGAATGTGAGCCCGGCGGGTCTGGAATTTCAGGAGGCGACGAAACTCTACTTCGTGCAGGGCCTGCCGCAGGCGGTGCGCGCCATCCAGGGCTTGGTTTCCTATGCCGGCGCGATGCGCCGCGGGGTTGGCGAATTGGCCCCGCCGACTGGTCAGAAACAGGATCTGGAGGGGGGTGGGCTGGAAATCGTGCTGGCGGACCACGGTCTAGGGCCGCCCGCCAGCGCCGTCGCACCCGATGGTGCCGCCGCCGCCGCGACCGAAATTGGCTTTCCGGTAGCGGTCAAGATCATCTCGCCCCAGGCCAGCCACAAGACGGAGGTTGGCGGTGTGGCACTGGGGTTGGATGACAAGGTGGCGGTGAGGGATGCGGTGAGCGCGATGGCGGCGCGGTTGCGCGCGCATGACCCGGCGGCGTCTATCGACGGGTATCTGGTCCAGGAAATGGTGTCCGGTGTTGAGGTTATTCTTGGCGTCCGCGAGGACTCGCAATTCGGCCCTTATCTGGTGGCCGGGCTGGGCGGTGTACTGGTCGAGGCGATACGCGATGTCTCTTTTCGCATGCTTCCCGTGTATGAGGCCGAGGCATGCGCGATGCTGGACGAGCTGCGCGGCAAGGCGGTTCTGGGCGCGTTCAGGGGCGCGCCCGCGCGCGATATCGACGCGCTGGCCAAGGCAATCTGTGGCCTGTCGCGCTTTTATGAAACCTACCGAGAGCATCTTTCCGATATCGAGATTAACCCGCTGATGGTGCTGGCCGAAGGCGAGGGCGTTCGCGCCGTCGATATCCGCCCCGTCTGGCGATGAGCTTCAAATGAGATGTGGGCGAGGCGCGCGCCTCAGACGTCCGGCCGCTTGTAGTCCAGGTTGGGCCCGCCCTTCTGGGATTCAAGATAGGAATTCAGGTGGCTGGTCGGATCCATCGATTATTAATCTCAAACCTAGATCGAAGTTTTCAAACGGGTTTTTGAACTCCCTTAAGATCCTAGAAAATTCTTCATAGTCTGGATCACCGTTCTCCCACACCTTTTGATACCACTTAGTCGCCTTTTCAAATGACGTAAACTTTCTCTTCCCCCACGGAGTGTAAAAGTTTCCAAGAGAGTTCATCGCTGAAACATTACCAAGTTCGGCCGCCCTAAGCATATATTTTTCATAATTTTCGATGTCAGAGGGCTTTGAATCTTCGAGATACCAGGTGTACTCGGTTGCCTTTTTTAACAGTGCTTCTGGGTTAGGCTTTATTAGCGTGATAGGCCTCGTTCAGGCGGTTGGATTCGTCATCATCCAGAAATTCCTCCAACCCCGGCAGGAAACCCATTTCCTCTTTTTGGATGTGGAACACTTCGCGCTCCACCAGTTCCAGGGCGGTTTCGCGGAAATTGTTCCATGTGGTTTCATCAAACCCGTCGGCCAGGCCTTTTTTGCCAAGATCGATCAACCGGTTGGCCAGGGGCCGGATGATTTCATGTTCGCCCCGGAGCATTTCGGGAACGAAGCCGTCCAGTTCCTCGGCGAAGCGGGGAAACAAATTTTCTTCTTCAAAGGCGAAATGGCTGGTCACTTCCGTTTGCAACACGGAAACCACGTCACTGAGCATGGTGCGCAGGGCCGTATCCCCCGTATCGGGTACTGCTTGAGCGCTTTTCGGCGTGAGCATTGCTTCCAGGCGCTCCAATAGCCCGAGCGTGGTGGTGTGGTCTTCATGGAGCGAGATGCAAAGGGAGAAAGTCAGATTATGCATTTGAGGGGTTTTTCCTTAGGGTTATTCATGATTGGCGATCTGGTGGGCCCGGAAAGAGCGGGCAACCTGGATCACATAAAGGGCAAAAGCAAGGGAGCCGATGGTACCGATTATAGCGCCGCCCAGAACTGCCATGCCTTGACCCAGGACAATCCCCGCGCCGACGGCCAGAAAGGCCGCCCCGTGGCACGCACCATGGACCGGGAGAAGTTTTTCATTACCCAATTGGGAGAGGCGCGGCGCCTTGACCTTTTTGCCGGCCATGTTCATGCCGGCCAGGAAGGGCACGATGCGCTGCAAAATTCCGGTGAGGAAGGTCAGCAACCAGCCCACCAGCAACACGAAACCAAAAAGCGCCGGCGCTCTGTCGCCCAGCAAACCGAAAGCCAGCAGCCCGCCGAGAACGAGACCCGCCACCAGCCCAATCCAGCTCACTTTCACCATGATGGAGGAAAGCCCCAACCGCTTGCGCTGGCCATTCTTGAGGCACCAGAACATGCCGTGCAGATGGACCCCCACTGCCGCCACCCCCAACCCCACCGCCACAGCCGTCACCAGGGTCTGATTCATGAAAATTCCGGCCAGGGCAACCCCGATGGCCAGGGGCGCCAGCACTAGCGACAGTCTGGCGCCGCCCAAGGGGGGCGCGTTGGAAAGGGCGAACATGGGCACCAGAATGTTGGAAAAGCCAAAGATGAGCAACCCCAGAAAACCATAGGCGGCCAGCACCAGATGACCCATGGCCACCCGCCCGTGATCCCCCAATAGTCCGTTCCAAAAATCCAGGATCAGGACCAGGCCCAAAATTAAAAGTCCGGCCAGACCCAACAGCGACAGGGAGGCAAAACGCACCGGCACTTCCAACAGGTCGGTGCGCCATAACAGATTTCCCAGGACTATGGCAAAGGCGGTCAGCGCGATGCTCTCCAATATTCCGCCCAACCCCATGGCCCAGATGCTGGAAGTGGCAAACCCATAGACCAGCAGCAAGGTCCCCCCCAGATGCAGCCACCAGGTAATTTTGTGGGGTAAAAGTGAAAAGGGCGCCAGGCCCGTGGCCACCGGGGTCAACTGGCTGGCCGCCCCCATGGCAGTGGAAACAAACACCCCCAGGGTCAGCATATGCACGGCCCCCAGCACCATGCCCGGCCCGCCGCTGAATGTGGCCAGGCCGTCCGCCCCCAGACCAATCATGACCCAGAACAGGAATTGGGCGGCGGCGGCGCAGAGGAAAAAGCGGAAGGGCAGCCAAGGCGGCAAAAGCATGGAGGGCGCGCCGATGAGGATGGCACCTGGGAACATTTTAATTCTCCACCCGGTCAATCACTTCGGTCAATCACCGGCCCAGCGGAAAATGCGCAGCCGTACATCGCCGGGCTCTTTGTTTTCGATTTCCCAGCTCCAATCCCGTTCTTCCAGCTCGGGGAACAGAAAGATCGGCTCCCGGTCCAGATAGGCAATCAATTGGGCATTATCGCCCATGCTTTCAAGCTGGGTCAGAATGGCGACGGCCGGGCCCGGCGGCTCCATGGCGCGGGTATCAATATGCGTATCCCCATCCTCGGGCCACAGATCGGCCTCGGTGCGAAGCGCCGGGCGGGGAGTATCAGGCTTTGACGGGAACCAGGGGCCCATGAATTTAATCCGGCAATGGAGAGGCTGATATAATTGACCCGGGCGCGTATGAAAAGGCACTATCAATGGGCAACCGTCTGGGGGAAAACCAACATCATGATCTTGTCTGATATTTTGCGCGCCGCCCACCAGCATTACGGGACCCGCCCGGCCATCCGGGACGCAGACGGCGATCTGACCTGGGCTGAATTAACGGACCGGGTGGCCCGCACCGCCGCCTGTTTGGCCGGGCTTGGCCTGGAGCCTGGCGGGCGGTTCGGGGTGATCTCGGCCAATACCTACCGGGCGGCTGCCCTTTATTGGGCGGGCTATTGGATGGGCTGCGTGCCCGTGCCGGTAAATTGGCGTCTGGCACCCCGGGAAATAGCCGATATGTTCACCGACGCCGAGGTGGAACGGGTGGTGGTGGATGATGATTTTCAGGGCATTTTGAGTGACGGTCTGCTGGCCCCCTGGCGGGCGGGCGCAGTGCTCTATGGGCCTCCCGGGCCGGAAACTAATTTGCCCAATCTGGAAGATGGGCTGGTGGGCGCGGCACCCATGGCTGCATATAAGGGCGCCGAAGATGACGACGCCATGCTCTTATATACGGGCGGCACCACCGGGCGGGCCAAGGGGGTGCGCCTGACCCATCGCAACATCATCGCCAACGGCCAGCAAAACGGTTTTGCCCTGGGTCTGGGTTTTGGCGATATCTGGCTGCATGCGGCCCCCCTGTTTCATTCCGCCGATCTGTTGGGCACGCCCTGCACCCTGATGGGGGGCGGGCATGTCTATCTGCCCCAGTTCAGCCCCACGGCACTTCTGGAATGTTTGCAGGAGAGGCGCCCGACGGCGACCGTCCTGCCACCTACCATGTTGCGCATGGTCATGGATGCGCCCGATTTCGACAGCTATGACAAATCCGCCCTCAGGCTTTTATATTACGGCTCCTCGCCCATGGCAGCGGCCTGGATCCGCGAAGCCATGGAACGGTTTCCGGGCGTCGAAATCTTTCAGGGCTACGGGCTGACCGAAACCACACCCATTCTCACCGTGCTGGATCACCAGACCCACAAACGCGCACTTGAAAATGACGAGCTGCATCTGCTGGCCTCGGCGGGCAAGCCGGTAGCCCAGGTCTGGCTCAGGATCGTGGATGGGGACGGCCAGGACGTGGCACCCGGCGAAGCGGGCGAAGTGCTGGCCCGGGGGCCTAACGTGATGAAAGGCTATCTCAACCGGCCCATTGAGACCGCCCAGGCCCTGGACGGCGGCTGGCTGCATACGGGCGATGTGGGGCGCATGGACGAGGAAGGATTTCTCTATCTGCTGGACCGCACCAAGGACATGATCGTCAGCGGCGGGGAAAACGTATACAGCACCGAGGTGGAGGCCGCCCTTTACCGCCATCCGGGCGTCGGCGAGACCGCCGTCATCGGCGTGCCCGACGCGAAGATGGGCGAGGCCTTGGTGGCGGTGATCGTCGCCAAACCCGATGCCGGGCTGGATGGGGATGGGCTGATCGCCTTTTGCCGGGGTGAGATCGGCGGCTATAAGATTCCGAGACGCTTTGAGTTTGTCGAGGCCATGCCGAAAAACGCCATGGGGAAGATTTTGAAATCTGAGCTGCGGCGGATTTATGGGTGAGGCCCAGACAGGCTGGCGCAAAGTGTCCGGGCAGGGCAGAATGAGCGGAATAGTTCAAGGGCCCAGCCCGGGCCATCAACCAGCGGGAGGGAAGAATGATCGATTTATATTTCTGGACCACGGATAACGGCTACAAAGCGCGCCAAATGATCGAGGAATCGGGGCTTGATCATAATCTCAAACCCGTAGCCCTCCCCAAGAAAGAGCAATTCGCGCCCGAATTCTTGAAAATCAGCCCGGGCCACAAGATCCCCGCCATCGTCGATGACGACGGCCCCGGCGGGCAACGGGTGACCCTGTTTGAATCCGGAGCGATCCTTCGGTATCTGGCCGACAAAAGCGACAAGGGGCTTTATCCGACCGATCCCATCGAGCGGCTCAATGTGGATCAATGGCTGTTTTTCGGTTCGGCCACCTTCACCACCCATGCCCAGCAACTGGGCCATTTCGCCGTGCGCATGAAGGAAAAAGTGCCCCAGGCCATCGAACATTATACCGGCCAATATCTGGATATGCTGGGAGTCTTCGATACCCATCTGGCGGATAACGAATATCTGGCGGGCGGCTATTCCATCGCCGATATTTCGGCCTATCCCGATGTGCATCAGCACGAAATGCTGAGCATATCTCTGGATGATTTTCCCAATCTGAAACGTTGGCACGACACCATCACCGCCCGCCCGGCGATCGAGCGGGCCTGGGGGCCGTTTTAACTGGAGCGGTTCAAGATTGATAGGGATCAATTTTGAGGCGATAGGCAAATAATGAATAAGATTGCACTGGTTACTGGGGCCGGCAGCGGTATCGGCAAGGCGGTTTCCCTTACCCTGATGAGGGAAGGTTACAGCCTGGTTCTGGCCGGACGGCGGGCCGAGGCATTGGAGGAGGTGGCGGCGGTTGGGGAAAAACTTGGCGCCGAGATCCTGGCTGTCCCTACCGATGTGGGCGATCCGGAAGCCGTCGAAAATTTGTTCGCCAAAACAAAAGAGCGTTTCGGGCGGCTTGATCTGTTGTTCAACAATGCGGGAATCGGCACCCGGGGGACCCTGCTGGAAGACCTGAGCCACGAACAATGGATGGCGGTGGTCAACACCAATCTGACGGGGAGCTTTTTATGCACCCAGCAGGCCTTCAAAATCATGAAGGCGCAAGGCCCCATGGGTGGGCGGATCATCAATAACGGTTCCGTCTCGGCCCAGACCCCCCGGCCCAATTCGGCGCCCTATTCATCGACCAAGCATGCCATCACCGGATTGACCAAAGCCACTTCCCTGGATGGTAGGAAATATGATATCGCCTGCGGTCAGATCGATATCGGCAACGCGGTCAGCCCCATGAGCGAAAATATGCCAAACGGGCTGCTTCAGCCCGACGGAAACGTGCGCCCCGAACCCCTCATGGATGTGGAATGCGTTGCAGACGGGGTGAAATACATGGCCAGCCTGCCGCTGGATGCCAATGTGCAGTTCCTCACCGTGATGGCCACCAAAATGCCCTTTATCGGGCGCGGATGATCAGCCCATAACCAACCGGACCGCGTCGCGGATTTTGGCTGCATTGGGGGTGACTTCGGGCTCCAGACTGGGCGAGAAGGGCACCGGTATATCGGGCCTGGCGACCCGGCGGATGGGGGCCTTGAGAAGATCAAAGCCCTCTTCGGCAACGATCGCCGCGATTTCCGATGCCGCCCCACAGCTTATATTGGCCTCATCCACCACCACCAGCCGGCCAGTCTTGGCCACTGATTGTAAGATTGCGTCCCGGTCCAAAGGAACCAGGGTGCGGGGATCGACGATTTCAATGTCAATTCCGTCACCGGCCAGAAGTTCGGCAGCCTCCAGGGTCTCTCGCACTTGGTAGGAAATCGCCACCACGGTTACATCCTTGCCGACGCGTTTGATATCGGCCTTGCCGAAGGGAACCGTGTGCGCACCGTCCGGCACCTCACCCTCGATCCCCAACAGCTTGCCATGATCGATGAAGGCCGTCGGGTTACCGCTTTTGAGCGCGCTACGCATCAGGCCCTGGGCATCGGCGGGCGAGGCGGGCATGACGATCTGGATGCCCGGTGCATTCCACAACATACCGTGGATGCTGTGGCTGTGCTGGGCGCCGCCGCCGCCCCGGATGCCGTGCAGCATGTGAAAGATAACGGGCACGGAAATCTGGCCACCCGACATGTAATGAGCGTTGGCCGCCTCGTTCACCGCCTGGGACCAGGCCTCGAAGAAGAAGCTGGCCGTGCCGATGGCGATCACCGGACGCTCGCCGGCCATGGCCGCGCCGATGCCGATGGAAACGCAGGCGCCTTCCGACACGGGCGGGTCATAAAACCGGTCGCCGTAATCTTCCCGCAACCGGTTGGTCAGGCTCCGTTGGGGGCCCAAGCCGAACATAGCGCCGCCGACGACGCTGATGGAAGGGTCTTCGCCCATAGCTTCGTAGAGGGCCTCGAACATCGCTTCGGCGTAATTCATTTTACCCATGATCATGCTCCTCCGGCGAAGACACCGCCCAGCGCGATGGATGGATCGGGAAGGGGGCTGGCGACAGCGAAGGCGCTGGCCGTCTCCATCTGGGTAAGAACTTGTTGGTCGATCTCCATAAGCCTGGCCTGTTCAAAGCCATGACTTTCGCTCAGCGCCCTGGCGTAACTCAAGATCGGATCATGATTGCTAATCCAATCGCCGTGCTCGCCGCCGATCAGGCTTTCATCCCAGGCTGCCGCCAAGTCAGTAATGCCCGTCGATAGTTTGGGCCAAAGGGGGCGTGATCCAGGCCAGCGTTCGGTCATGGCCTCGATGAAGGCCGGCCCTTCGCCGTTCCTGGCGTGGGCGACGGCAGCGCTGACAGCGGCGAAGACGGCCTCCGGATCAGCCCCATCCACCACTTCGGACGTGATGCCCACGGATTCCGGTATGTTGGACAGCCGCCCGGTAGCCATGGAGGAGGTTGTAAATTCGCCGGCGCTGGAGCCCAGCGCGCCCCGGCTGTTGTTTTCGCATATATAGATGACCGGCAGGGACCAGATCTTAGCCAGGTTCAGCGATTCAAATGCAATCCCTTCCTCCATGGCGGCATCGCCAAAGAAACCCATGGCGACGCGGGTCTGGGCCTGACGCTTGAGGCCAAAGCCCGCCCCGGTGGCCAGGCCGATGGACCCCCCCACCACGGCGGAGGTGGACAGAAATCCCGATTCCCGGTCGGTCAGATGCAGGGTGCCGCCAAAGCCCCCGTTGAGCCCGCCCTCCCGGCCCATGATTTCGGCCAGGGCGCCGCCCACATCGGCCCCGCGCCCGACGATATGGCCGTGGTTGCGGTGGGTGCTGGTGGTCAGATCACCTTGCTCCAACGCTTCGATGGCCCCGGCGCCGGTGGCCTCCTCGCCTATGTATAAATGGAAATGGCCGAAGCTGTGTTCCTTCGACAGCGTGGCCACGGATTCTTCGAAGCGGCGCATGACCAGCATGCGTTCGAACAGGTCCCGGCGCCGTTCATTTGTCAGTTCGGTCATATGGTTATTCTCCCCTCAATTTTCTGGTCGCCGCTTCATCGATCTCCAGGCTGTCCGGATCCACCACCACCCGGTAGGTGTCCAACGCCGCCTCGGCGCTGACCAGTCCGTTTTGCAAATCCTTACGTACGGCTTCCGGATCCCGATCCGTCGGATTTCCGACACCACCGCCGCCGGCCGAATGTTTGACCAGCACGTCGCCGGTCTTGATCTCCACCATGCGGTGGGGCTTGACCCGGATCATTTTCCCGCCGCGCTGGATATAGGTTCGACAGGGCGGCATTTCGCCGCCGCCGACGGCACCGAAGCCCAGCACCTCGTCGCCGTCGGACGAGCCGGTGGCCATCTTGCCGTCGCTGCCCTGGTTGATGGCCTCCCAATGCACACCCGGCCCGCCCCGCCAGCGCCCGACACCTGAAAAGTCGGGCACCATGCGCAGCTTGAGCATATGCCAGGGGATGCGGATTTCCATTTCCTCGATCTCGCCCCGGGTCACGGCACCCAACTGCCCGCCCAGCAGGCCCTGAAATCCGTCATGGCCCCAAACGGCGCCGGCGCTGCCGTCATAATCGAACGATGTCCGCACATAACGTTCACCGCTGCGGGGATCGACGGCAAAGACGTAATCACCCCGGTGTTTGCCCAGCGCCGCAATGGCCCGTTCCGGTAGTGCCTTGGACAAGGCTTCCAGCACAGCTTCGCGGATTTGGGCGCCCATATTGACCGGCGAGGCCCCGACTGTCGCCGGATATTCGCAATTGACCACCAAGCCCTTGGGCACGATGACTTCCATGCAGCGGAGCGTGCCTTCGTTGTGATAAGGGGCCAGTTCGGGATTGAAGGTGAGAATGGCGGCGCCGACGGCATTGGCATAGGTGGCGGCATAGACGCAATTGACAAACCCCTTGCGCTGGGCGTCGCTTTTGGAAAAATCCATAATCATGCGGTCATCCGCGATGGTCAGTTTAACCCGCACCCAGACCGGGACGTCCAGCTCTGTGCCGTCATCATCGGTGGCCGCCGCACCTTCATATACCCCGTCGGGGATTTGGCGGATGGCGGCACCGACGGCCCGTTGGGTGCGCTCTGTCATCTCGTTGACGCAGCCCAGAACCGTATCCTTTCCGTAGCGGCCCAGCAATTCCACCACCCGGTCCTCACAAATTTTGGTGGATGCGATCATGGCGTAATTGTCGATGCGCACCCCTTCAGGGAAGCGTACATTGTTCCAGATCAACTCAAAGATATCCGTCCGCTCGACGCCCGCCTCGATCACTTTCATGGGCGGGATGATGATGCCTTCGGCGTGAATATCGTGGCCGTCGGGGAAATAGCCGCCCGGGAATGATCCGCCGGTGTCTTGCTGATGGGCCCGGGCCAGGGTGAAAAACAGCAGATCACCCTCGTAAAATATTGGCCGGAAGAAGCCCCAATCGGGCAGATGGCAATTATGCCCGCCGTGATAGGGATCGTTGGTCAGGAATACGTCGCCCGGATTGATGTTGCCTTCGAATTTCTTCATCAGATCGCGCACGGGAAACTGGCTGCCCAGGAACTGGACCGGCAATCCTTCGGGCACGGCGATGGTTTCACCGGTGGCCAAGAAGATGCCGGCAGACTGATCATGGAGCTGGGTGATCAGAAAATTTTGTGCCGTGCGGTCCATGACATGGCGCATTTCCTTGCAGATGGTCTGCATGGCATGCCACACCGTGGAAACGGTGGTGGGATGGATTTCGCTCATGATTTATCTCCCACGCCGGCGCCTTCGCGCCGGGTCAGTAAATAATTCTTGTAGCCGTCGGTGGTGCATTGAAAGACGGCGGGGATCACCACGGTGGTTGTCGGCTCTTCGATGATTGCCGGCCCGTTGATCACGTTGCCTGCCTTCAGCAGCCCGCCGTCATAGACCGGCGTATCCACGTCTTTGTCCTGGAAGCGGCAGATGCGTCTTCGTTTCAGGGCGGGGGCGGGGTCTTTGTCACCGGTTTCTATTTCGCGCAGATTAAAAAGCACTTTGGGCGCCGTCGCCTTGAGGCGGAGATTGAGCATCTCCACCCCTTTCCAGGGCATGGAAAAGGTGTAGAGCTCCTTATGCCGGTCCCCAAAGGCGGCGGCGGCGGCGGTGATTTCCGCTTGGGAAATATCGCCCGTGGCCATCTCCACTTCCACTTCGGAAAACTGCCCGATATAGCGCATCTCCACTGTGCGCCGCAGGGTCAGATCACCGGCGGAGACGCCGATGGCGGCGAAGGCGGTGCGGGCCTCTTCTTCCATGGCCCGGTAATGCCCATCGACGGTGGCCGGGTCCACGTCGCCCAGGCGCGACACGCAGGTTCTGACATAATCCTGGCCCAGATCCATGGCGAACATGCCAAAGGCGCTGTAGAGGGCCGAGACTGAGGGGATCAATACTTTGGGGATATCCAGAAATTCGGCGATGAAGCCGGCATGGATGGCGCCGCCGCCGCCGCCGGCCACCATCTGAAAGTCGCGCACATCATAACCTTGTTTGGTCGAAGCCTGGGTGATCTGATGGGCCATGGTGGTGTTGACGGTGTCAAAAATGGCCTGGGCCGTATCCATCTCATCCAGACCCAATGGCCCGCCCACTATTTTCATGGATTTCCGGGAAAGTTCGGGATCCACTTCCATCTCGCCACCCAGAAAATAATCATCCGGAATATAGCCCAGCACCAGATCGGCATCGGTCACCGTCGGCAGAGTTGATTGCCCGTAGCAGGCCGGGCCGGGATCGGCGCCGGCGCTTTCCGGGCCCACCTTGAGCAATCCCAGCGCATCGATGTTGGCGATGGAGCCGCCGCCCGCACCCACCGTGCGGATATCCACCATCTTGATGCCGATGCGCTGATCGGCCTGCCAGTTTTCCGTGGTGGTGGGAATCTCGCCGCCCTGTACCAGGCAGACATCGAAACTGGTGCCCCCCATATCCACGCTCAACAGATTGCCCGTGCCCAACAGCCCACCCAGATAGACTGCCGCGGCAGGCGCCGCCGCCGGCCCCGAATGCAACAGGTAAATGCCCCGGTGGCGGCAATAATCCAGGGTCTGCACCATGCCATTGGTCAGCATCAGCAGAAATGTGCCGCCAAAGCCTGTCGTTTTCAGCCGCTCTTCAAGGGCCGCCAGATAATGGGCAACGGCGGGCCCGATATAGGCGCCGACGGCGGTCGTGTTGTAGCGCTCGAACTCACGCCAGACCGGCAGGGTCTCATGGGAGGTGGAGACGTAGATTTCCGGCGCCGTCTTTTCGACGATCTCCGCTGCCCTGAGCTCGTTCTCCCCATTGGCATAGGAATGAAGAAAGCAAATGGCGATGGCCTCCACGCCTTCGGCCTTTAGATCAGCCACCGCCGCCTCGACTTCAGCTTCGTTCAACGGCGTCTGGATTTCGCCCGTGTACAATGTGCGCTCTTCCACCTCCATACGCCGGTGGCGGGGCACCAGGGGCTCATTAGGGGGGATAAAGACATTGTATAAGGACAGCTCGACGGGCTTGATGCCCCGGCGCATTTCAAGAATATCGGGGAATTCCTTGGTGGTCAGCATGCCCAGCTTGGCACCGGTCCCGGTCAGCAAAGTGTTGGTGGCAAGCGTCGTGCCATGGACCAGAACTTCGATGCTGGCCAGGAAATCCCCGAGGGACAGATCAAAATGCCCGGCCGCCTTTTCCAGGGAATCCATGAACCCCCGGGACGGATCGGCTGGGGTTGTGGGGGCCTTGAACTGGCTGAGTGCTCCGGCCTCGTCCAGGACCAGACAATCGGTAAAGGTTCCGCCCACATCGATGCAAACGCGTCTGCTTTTGGTAGCCAAGTTGTTTTCCTCCCCCGGCTGCTTAAGCGGTGCCGCAAGCAACCATTTCAGTCGACAGCAATTCGTAGTGATCGCCCTTCAGATAAGGCTCAAAGGCGGCTTCCACACATTGGTGCAACTCTTCCAGCCGGGCTTCATCCAGGCCTTCGATCCTGGCGCCAAAGGCGCGCATCAGCATGGTCTGCCAGAATCTGTCACCCTTGTCCCTGGTCACGGTTTTGCTGGCCTCTTGTTCCACAATATCTGTGAAGCCAGCTGCCTTGAAGACGGTTTCCAGGGACCCAAACTCGCTGAAGCGGAAGCGGCGTTCCATGCCGCCGCCGGAGGGCTCGCCCAGGAAATCCAGAACAGCCGGGCGCATGACGGAATAAAGGGTATTTTTGGTACGCGATCCATGGGTCATATAGGCGGCCTTTTTCCCAGGCTTGAGGACATGACGCGCACCTTCCAGCACACCCACCGGATCCTCGGCGGACATCAGGCCGAAGCGGCAGGTTAGGGCATCGAAGCTTTCATTCGCGAAGGGCAACTCCTCCATGCGTCCGATCTCGAAATTGATGTTTTGCAATTCCATTTTTTCGGCCCGGCCCCTGGCCCCCACGAGCATTTCCGGATTGGCATCAAAAGCCGTGACCGATCCCTGGGGTCCCACCTTCAAGGCGATACTGACGGCCGGATCGCCCGCGCCGGACGCGATATCCAGCACGGTGACGCCGGGCTCTATACCGGCAAGGCTGATCAAAATCTGGTTCAGATCGTCGGTGGTCGAAGCGCCTTCGGGTGCGGTCTTGACCCAATAGGCGCCGCGAGTCGCCCAGTCGGCCTGCTCTGGTTTTTCGGTTTCCGCCACGTTCAGGTTCCTCCCTTTATAATTCAACCCGTCTCATACTATCACAAGTGACGGGGTCGGCTATCCATCCCTCCGCCGGGTGGAAAATTGGGGGCATGCCATAGTTACTGTCCCGCATGTGCCAGGCCCAGGCCGCCTGCATGGCGCAAAGAAGGGCGTCCAATTCGTCTCCGCTGGGATCGGCGCAAAGCTCCGGCGGCGCCTCGACCGAAAATCCATAATCTTCGAAGCAATCGCCCCTCAGGATTTTATCCAGGATTTCACGCCGGGCCCGAGCCTGAGCCTCAGTCTGTTTTTTGCGGCTGTCTTGCTTGTAGCTCTCTCTGCCGATGAGCCGCCTGGCCAGCGCGCCGGGATAGGCCTCAAAAGCTATTTTTTTAGGATCGCCCTCGAAAAGGCCGGGGATGGTCACCCCTGCCCGGAGCAGGCGGGGAGCGCCTTCGAAAAACATCAGGCCGACGGGCACACCATAAAGTTTCTGCGGGCTGATGGAGCCGGCGGCCAAATCGGTGGAGCGCTTCTGTTCCTTGTCGCCATAGGGCCGCGGTTTGCGGTAGGCATCCAGGCATTGTCTGAATTTTGCCCGCTTCATCCCGCCCACCTTCGCCACATAGCCGGGCCAATGTTCGGGCCATTGGATGTTTTGGATAAAGCGGGCCGGCAGGCCGAAGGGGAAATCCAACCCGGCGGCCCAGGGCCCGGAGCTGCCCAGAAATTCCTCGAACCCTTCGAAAGAAGTCCAGGTGGTCAAGGGTCCCGCCCTGAGAACAGCCCCGTCAAAATCGCAGCTCAGGCAGGTCAGCGGTTTTGAAGTGCTTGGCCGGCTGGTGAAATCTATGCCGTGGATTTTCATGGCTCTTTTTATTTTGCCGGCTCCCATATTCGGAGGTTATCCGGCTATCCCGCTGATCACATGACCGGACTAATTGCCGGCTCATTTGGCGCCTTAGGCCTCGTTTTGCAGGCAGCGTAAAACCTTCAGCCGCAGCTCCATTTTCTCGATATAGACCCGCAAGGCCTGATCCCGGATGATGGTTCCGTCGGGGACTTTGGCCCCTGAACCCTTGGCCTCGATCGATTGCAGATTGGCCAGGCGCTGGTTCCAGCGGTCCAGATAAGGGCCCCAATTTCCCTTATGCTTGCGTTGCACGAATCCGGCCACATCCAGATGGGACTTGTTCACCCACCATTCCACCTTGGGCATCGCGGAGCATTTTGTATGCAACACCCAGCCAAAGCCCGGCACTTCGGCAAAATGTTTTGTCTGTTTGGGTTTTAGCTTGGGGGCGGGGGCCGGTTTGGCTTTTTTTATTTCCTCTACGAGCGGCGGCAGGTGTTCGGGTGTAGGCGCCGGAGCGGGACGGAGGGCCGCAACCGGTGCCGGTGCCGCGGGCGCTGGCTGTGGGGTGGGTTGTTTTGGCGATGCCGCCCAATAGGCGCCCCAGCCGGCCGCCGCCAGCAGGGCGACGGCAAAAATGGCGCCAACGGCCTTCATGCTGCCCCGCCCCCCGGCTTGGGTTGCCTGAATGGGGAGTTTGGGCGCGGGTTGGGGCGGCGTGGGAGGAGTTGCGGGCGCCTGGGGCGCCGCTTCCCCGGCCGTCGGCGGGCCGCCCCCCAGGCGGTTTCTGATACGCAACATCAATTCACGGGGATCGAAGGGCTTGGTCACATAATCATCGGCCCCGAGATTGAGGGCCATGTTCCGGTCGTCCTGCTTTTGCCGGGCGGTGGCCACGATCACCGGAATCTTGGAGGTCTTACGGATATCTTGCAGCAAGGTCAGTCCGTCGCCATCGAGCAATCCCAGATCCAGCAGGATCAGATCCACTTGGTTATTTTCAAGCTGGGCGTACATTTCCGCTCCGCTGGCGGCGATCAGGACGCCGTAACCTTCATTCTCCAGATTGAGGACCAGAAAATTACGGGCCATTTCATCATTTTCGACAACGAGAATTTGCTCACTCATGTCTTATCCCCCGCCTTTTATCGCCCGTCTGTTATCCCCCGTATGGCCGGAACCGGCGCGTCTGATCCGGTTGCGGCCGCTTTCCTTGGCCTCATAAAGCACCTCATCGGCCTTTTTCAGCATTTCCTCAAGAGTTTCGCCTAGTTCGGTGCAAATGCCCATACTCACTGTTACCGCGATTTCCCCACTTCCCACATCTATTTTCGTACCGGCGATGAGCAATCTGATTTCATCAAACAGGGTATCCACCTGATTCATGTCCGGATTGACGGCGAGGATACAGAATTCCTCGCCTCCCAGGCGGGCGACCAGATAGCCATCCCGGGCCCGCTCGCGGATCAGACCGGATATCCTGCGCAGCACCTCGTCTCCCGCATCATGACCGTGGATGTCGTTGACCTGCTTGAAATGGTCCAGATCGATCATGGCCAGGGCCAGGGTCAGATTTCCCCGCTGGGCATTGGCGTAAAGGGCCGCCGCCTTGTCGAAGAAATGGCGGCGGTTGGAAAGACCGGTCAGGCTGTCGCTATGGGCCAGATCTCTCAATTCGCGGAGCAGGGCCTGCTTGTTCATGGTATCGTTGACGCGCACCAGAAATTCGTCTGGCTGGAAGGGTTTTGCGATGAAATCGTCGGCGCCGAACTTGATAAAGGAGACGCCCAGACCCGGCATCCCGCTTCCCGACAGGCCGATGATCGCCAGCTCTTCATGTTCGTGATCGCTGCGCAAATTGGTTGCCAGGGTGAAACCGTTCATGCCCGACATTTCGTGATCGATGACGGCCAGGCGGATATCCGGGTGGTCTTCCATCAGTTGCAGGGCCTGTTCCCCATCTTCCGCCATCAGGACCTGGAACAGGTGGGATTCGAGGAAACCTTCCACTATCTGACGGCAGGTGGCGGAATCGTCGACCACCAGGGCCAAGGTATTCAGATTGGTGCAAAGCCGGCGCACCAAGCGTTCCAGATACTGAGCGCTGGCCGGGATATTCCAATCGATGTAATCCAGAACCCCCGCCTGGCCGTTAATCCCATCCGCCGCCGGGCCAGCGCCGACGATGATCAGGGAAAGCTCATGGGACTGGATCAAATCCTCCAGCGCCACCTGGGCAGCGGGATCGCTGATGACCAGAAAATATTCATCACCCCCACCCTCCAGCAGCCGGTAAGCGGCTTTGGGATTATCCGCCATATCCATCCTTGCGGGGCCATTTTCAGCCAGGTTGTTCAGCATATGGGCGGCAAATCCGATTTCGGATTCCACCACCAGAATCCCACTGCCGGGCCCTGCTATATTTTTATTTTTTTGCACAGGCATCCAACAGGGATTCATGTATTTTGTGAAGTGGAAGCTGCCGCTCGACAGCTCCCAATTCCATGGCAACCCTGGGCATGCCATAGATCATGGAGGTGGACTCGTCCTGGCCAAGGGTCATGCCGCCCGCCTCGCGGAGCGCCAAAAGTCCCGCCGCGCCGTCCCGGCCCATACCGGTCAGAATGACGCCGATGGTATTCTTCGCCGCTACCCGCGCGGCCGATTGAAACGGCACGTCCACCGACGGTTTGTGACCGAAGACCGGCGGCCCGTTAGTGGTCTTGCAGATGAAAAAGGATCTGGAGCGGGCCAATTCCAGATGCCTTTCACCTGACGCGATGAGCGCCGTGCCCGGGCGTATTTGATCACCATTTTTTGCCTCGCGAACATGGATCGGTGAAATTCGGTCGAGGCGCGCCGCAAAATCTCCTGTATAGGCGGCGGGCATATGCTGGACGATGAGCATTCCCGGACAATCGGACGGCAGGCCGGAAAGCAGGTATCGGATCGCCTCGACGCCGTCGGCGGAAACGCCAAGGACGACGACTTTGGCACCTGCATCATAGTTTTTATTTTCTGTCGGACGGGGTGTTTTGGATTTTTCATCGGGTTCCGGGAGGCGGGCCGAGCCTACCTTGGCTTGCGCCGCGGCCCGCACCTTCTCGATGATTTCGTTCTCCTTGCCGATCAGGGAGCGGTCGATATTGACGTTTGATTTGGCCACCACATCGACGGCGCCGAATTCCAATGCCTTGAGGGTCGCTTCCAAACTTTTCTGGGTCAGACCCGAAATCATGATCACCGGCGTGGGGCGCAGCCTCATGATCTTGTCGAGAAAGGTAAGCCCGTCCATCCCGGGCATTTCGATATCCCGGTATTCCGGAGCAAAAAATCGGCGAGGTACCGAAAATCCCTGTCGGTAAATCCGAATTCCCGGTTGGACGGAGAGGATTGCTGCATGGCTGAAACGGACCCGCTTAGAATTCTTTCCAATCGTCGTCATTGAAGGATGAGGGTTTGGCATCACCCGATCTGACTGCCGTGACCTTCCCGGTCTTTTCACTTTTTTTCTTCGCCATTTTTAGATTCTTATGCAGATACCCTCAATCCAATCAAGCTATGTAACTATTATAGTCAATTAAATCAAGGTAGTAAGGGGTATTCGGTTTGGCGGTTAATCTATTTTTTACCAATCCCCCCGACCATCCGGTGAAAAGCGGAGGAATGGCGAAAATGGCCAGACAAAAACGGCTCTTGATACGGGCAGGCTGAACAAGGTGTTGGCCTTGACCGCTTCCGACCAGGATGGAGAGGCCATGGCCGCCTTTTGCGCCAGCCGTCAGATGCTGGCCGAGGCGGGCCTGACCTTTCTCGATCTCATGGGCAAACCCCAACCGCACCCAGGCCGGGACGAGGGCAGGCTGTGGGACCTGGAACGCAAGCTGGGTGAGCAGCAGAGGGAGATAGCCCATCAAAAGGCGGCGCGCGGCGAACTCGCCCGCCAGATCACCGTCCTGGAACAGGCCCTGGCCCGCCACAGCGGGGAATCCAGAGGATGGCGCGACCGGGCCTGGCGCATCATGTGGGAAGGCAGCCAGCCGGCCTGAGTGCCTTTCAATCCAACAGATTTTCCACCTCAGCCACCAATCTATCGGGATCGATGGGTTGATAAGACCGGCGTCGATGGCTATATCAACAAGCTAATCGTCGCGGAGCCCTCAACGCCACCATCGAAAAAGCCATGGCCGTAGACGGGGATAAGGGAAGATATAAAAATGTCTGAAAACACTGAAAAGAAAACCCGTATATTTATTGTCGATGACGATCCCCTGATAATCGAGATGGAAACGCTCCTCCTGGAGGAAGCTGGCTATGAAATCGTCTCCCAGAATACCAGCGAAGGCGCCCTGGCCAGGATAAAGGAAGCCAAACCCGATTGCGTCATTACCGATCTGGTCATGCCCGGCATCACCGGCATGGAGCTGCTGAAAGCCATCAGGGAAACTCCGGGGCTTGCGGACACCAAGGTCATGGTGCTGTCCTCCAAAATATTCGAGTTTGACAAGCGCCAGGCCAAACAATTCGGCGCCGATGCCTTCGTCAACAAACCGATCAATGCGGAAAGTTATCTCAATTCCCTGGCGGATGTTCTGGAAAGCCGGCTGATGGTGACCTTCTGGGGCGTACGCGGCACCCTGCCGGTGGCTTCCGAGCGGGCCTACCGCTATGGCGGGAACACCTCCTGCGTCAGTCTGGAATTTCCCAAAGGCCAATTTTTCATTTTCGATGCCGGTTCGGGTATCAAGGAATTGTCCAACGCCCTGATGGCCCAGGGGCGGGCCAAACTGGAAGCCAAAATATTCATTTCCCATCCCCATTGGGATCATATCAATGCCCTGCCCTTTTTCACGCCCATGTATATTCCGGGAAATGAGTTCGAAATTCTGGGCCCGGCGGCACCTCACCGCACCATGCGCGAACTCATGTCGGCCCAAATGGAGGATGTTTATTTTCCCATTACGCTGAGGGAATTTGGCTCAAGGGTCTATTTTCGCAATCTGGCAGAAGAAACCATCAAGATCGATGACATCACCATCAGGACCATGTTGCTCAGCCATCCTGGAAACTGCCTGGGATACCGGGTGGAACATGAAGGCCGCTCGGTCTGCTACGTCACGGATAACGAAATGTTTCCGGCGGGCTCGGCACATCGCGACCCCCATTTTACTAACCGATTGACCGAATTCATGCGTGAGGCCGATGTGTTGATCATGGATTGCACCTATACGGACGAGGAATATGACGCCAAGCTGGGCTGGGGTCATTCCAGTGTAAGCCAAGTGGTCGAAGCCGCCCATAATGCCGAGGTCGACAGTTTATATCTGTTCCACCATGACCCCGATCAGAATGACGACGCCATCGATGCCAAATTAGAATTGGCCAGGCAGGGTTTGGATGCCCTGGGTTCAAAAACCAAATGCATGGCGCCATCCGAGACCGATATGGTTAAACTCTGATCCCAATTCCCCCCCCCCCGGATTGACCCAGGTCAACGCCTTTTCGGTGGAAATTGGCTATGATTCGTCTTGTGGCTCTTTGGTAAAGGAGGAATCGATTGTCCGTCGTCAAAACATTTGGGACAATTGATCCAGTTTCCTAACGGAGGATTT